>JASGEZ010000069.1:0-62609 GCA_047605905.1 Microlunatus sp. | reverse complement strand
TCCCCGGCACCCCGGAAGCGGACGGGAAGCCGGTCACCTTGGATGCCTCGCTGTTCACCACCAAACCTGGGCTGGCTCAGCCGGCGATCGTGCTGGCTCACGGTTTTGGCGGCACCAAGGCCGACAGTGCGCCGATCGCGCAGCAGCTGGCCCGGCAGGGCTACACCGTGCTCACCTACACCGCGCGTGGATTCGGTGAGTCCGGCGGGCTGATCCACCTCGGTGACCCGACCTACGAGGGCCGCGACGTGGTCCGGATCATCGATGCTGCCGCGGCGCGGCCCGAGGTGGCCAAGGACGGCGACGATCCGGTGGTCGGGGTCGCGGGGGCCTCGTACGGAGGTGCCGCCGCGCTGCTGGCGGCCGGGTTGGACCGGCGGGTCGACGCGATCGTGCCGGCCTTCACCTGGAACTCGCTCACCCAGGCGTTGCTGCCTCAGTATGCGGTCACCAACTCCCAGGTATCGCTGGCCGATATCGACCCCGCCGACGAGGTCGGCGTCTTCAAGCAACGCTGGGCCGGCCTGTTCTTCCTCAACGGATTGTCCGACGGTATGCCGTCCCTGGGTGACGGAGGTTCGGCACTGTGTGGCCGGTTCGCCAGCGACCTGTGCCAGGAGTATCTGCAGACCGCTCTCACCGGCACCCCGTCGCCGGGTCTGGTCAATGTCTTGAACCGCTCGTCGATGAGTCGGGTGTTGTCCCGGATCACCGCACCGACCCTGATCGTGCAGGGGGAGTCCGACACCCTGTTCACCCTCGACCAGGCCGATGCCAACCTCCGCGGGCTGCCTCCTTCCACCACGGCCGCGATGACCTGGGTGGCCGGCGGCCACGACGGCGGGATCGATCTCCAAGCCCTGCTGCCGAGGCTGGAGGGGTGGTTCGACCGCTATCTCAAACACGACGAGGCCACCGACGACCAGCCCACATTCAGTGCTGTCGTTTCCGCCACGGCGTTGGTCGGCCGCGAGCAGAGCCGGAGAGAACCGACCACCGTCACCGCACCGGACTATCCCGGCCGTGACGGCAGCACTCTGACCGATCTCGGCATTCCGCTGACCGGGAAGCCGCAGGACGTCGTGTCGCCGCCAGGTGGCGTACCGACCGCGATGACCACGCTGCCCGGCGTCGGCTCGGTAGCGGTGGGTGCCGCGGCCGCCGGTGCGGCGTACTCCTTGGCCGTGTTGCCCGGCCAATCCGCGGTCTTCACCAGCGAGGTGCTGAGCGAGCCGCTGACCCTGCTCGGTAGCGGGCGGGTCCGGTTGCAAGTGACTTCTCCGACGACCACCGCCACGCTGTTCGTCGGTTTGTGGGACCTCGGCCCGGACGTTGCGGCGTCCGTGCCCTCGCCGGCGAGCAGCACCGGCGCGAGTCCCAGCCCAGGAAGCAGCCCTAGCCAGTCGAGCCCGAACCTCACACCGCAGACGGCGGTGTTGCCGCAGTCGGTCGTGGCGCCGGTGCACCTACAGGCGCTCACTCCCGACCAGTCGACCACCGTCGAGGTCGCACTCCCGGCCGTCGCGCACCAGGTGCCGATCGGTCATCGATTGCGGGTGGTGGTCTCCAGCACCGACGCTGCGTACGCCAATCGGAAGGACGGCGTGGTCTATCGGGTCGAACTGGCCGGTACGCCGCAGCTGACCGTGCCGCAGTTGCCGGCCGTCGAGGTCGTGCCACAAGGGCTGGATGTTCCGCTGCCGCTGGTGCTGGTCGTCTCCGGCCTGGTGATCGCCGCACTGGTCGCGGCTTTGCTGCTCCGCCGCAGGGAACGAGCGGGCGTCGTACGCGACGAGCTGATCGAGACTCCACTGGTGGTGGAGAACCTGGCGAAGACCTACCGGGGCGGACTCAAGGCGGTCGACGGGGTGTCGTTCCGCGCCGAACCGGGCCAGGTCGTGGGACTGCTCGGACCCAACGGTGCCGGCAAGACGACCGTGCTGCGAATGCTGGTCGGACTGATCCGTCCCGATGCCGGGACCGTCTTCGTGCACGGCGAGTCGGTCAGCGAAGGGGCCGAGGTGCTGCGCTCGGTCGGTGCTTTCATCGAAGGACCGGGATTCCTGCCCCACCTGACGGGACGGCAGAACCTGCACGCCTATTGGGAGGTCAGCGGGCGTCCGCTGGAGGAGGCCCGGCTGGAGTCCGCGCTGGCGGTGGCCGGGCTCGGGGAAGCCATCGACCGGCGGGTCCGCGGCTACAGCCAGGGCATGCGGCAGCGTCTCGGGATTGCGCAGGCAATGCTGGGCGAGCCGCCGCTGCTGTTGCTCGACGAACCGGCCAACGGGTTGGATCCGCCACAGATCAATGCCATGCGGACGGTGCTGCACGACTATGCGGCCACCGGCCGGACGGTCGTCGTGTCCAGCCACCTGCTCAGTGAGGTCGAGCAGACCTGTACGCACGTCGTGATGATGTCGGGCGGCAAGGTGATGCTCACCGGTTCGGTCGCCGAGCTGACACACGACCACACGGTCTCGCTGGAGCACGTGTTCCTGGACATGCTGGCAGGAGCCGACCGATGAGGAAGCCGCTGCCGCTCCGGGCCGAGATCGTCCGGCAACTGCGCCGCCGCCGAACCCTCGGCGTCTTCGCCATCCTGGTGGCGCTGCCCCTGATCCTGATCGCTGCCTTCGCGCTGGGCCGGGAGGAGCCCGGGCCGGGGGCGCGTACGTTCGTCGATCTGGCCCAGGAGAGTGGCGCCAATCTGACCGTGTTCGCGCTGTTCGCCTCCACCGGCTTCCTGGTCATCGTGATCGTCGCGTTGTTCGCGGGCGATTCGGTGCCGACCGAGGCTTCCTGGTCGAGCCTGCGCTATCTGCTGGCGGCTCCGGTGCCGCGGACCCGGCTGGTCCGACAGAAGCTGATCACCGCCGCGATCTTCTCCACGGTGGCGTTGGTGTTCCTACCGGCCTGGTCGTTGCTGGTCGGTGGAGTTGCGTACGGGTTCGGGCCCTACGTCGGCCCGACCGGCGAGCAGATCGGCTGGCCGGGATTCGCCGGCCGGCTGGTGCTGATCGTGGTGTATCTGCTGCTCAGCCAACTCGTCGTCGCGGCGCTGGCGTTCGCGTTCGGGGTTTGGACCGACGCGCCGCTGGGTGCGGTCGGCGGGGCCGTGGTGATCATGATCGTGCTGGCGATCCTGGACTCGATCGACGCGCTCGGCGGTCTGCGGCAGGGACTTCCGGGGCACTATGCGTACGCGTGGGCCAACGCGCTGTCTGCTCGGATCGACTTCTCCGACATGATCAACGGGGTGCTCTGGTCGGTCGGATACGCGGTGGTGCTGGCGTCGGCGGCACTGTGGCACTTCCTCCGCAAGGACATCACGAGCTGAGTTCCGCTCATGGGCTCAGTGCAGATGCCGACCGAAGAACGCCTCGATCCGGCCCCAGGCGTGCTCGGCTGACTCCGGCTCGGGACCGACGCCGGCGATCTTCATCAACGGGCGGAGCAGGACCGGGCCGACCCGGGCGTGGTTGAGGAAGGAATGTCCGGCCTTCCGATAGACCTTCAGGTCGTAGTCGATGTGCTGCGCCTCCAACGCCGCGGCCAGCTTCGTCACGCCGCCGCTCAGCCGATCCTTGGCGCCGTAGCTGCCGACTATCGGGCAGGCCCCGGCGAGCACCTCGTCGAGGTCGTCGGGGATCACCGCGTAGTTCACCGCGGCGGCGTCGAAACCGGACCCGGCGACAGCGAGGGCGTACCCGGCGCCCAGGCCGAACCCGACCACGCCGACCTTGCCGTTGCATTCGCGCTGGCCAGTCACCCAGGTTCGAGCCTGCGTGATCACCTCGAACTGAATGCCCTTCCGTGCCGTCAGTGACTCCAGGGCGCCCTTCAGCGCGTCGTAGCGTTGCCCGTCGCCGAGCAGATCCGGTGCGACCACGAGATAGCCGGCCGACGCAAGCCGCTGTGCCTGGCGCCGGAGCACCTCGTTGATGCCGTAGCCCTCGTGCAGCATCACGACCCCCGGCCATCGCCCGGCACCCGCAGGCCGGGTATAGACCGCGGACCGATCATCGATAGTCACGTCCTCGGTCGTGGTCTCCATGCAGGGCACGCTATCGGCAAAGCAGCCGACCCTGTCACAACCATCCGACGGCGCGGAGGACTTGCTGGGCGACGGCTGCGGGCTGGTCATCGTCGACGTGCACGATGACGTCGTTCACCTGTGCCCGATCGAGGATGGCGTCGAGTTCGTCGATCCGGGCCAGGTGCCAGTCTCGCTCGCGGCCGGGCCGGTGTCTCGCGATGATCCGGGAATGAAGCTGCGGAGACGAGACCTTGAGCCGGCAGACGGTCAACGGGAGATCGAGCGCCCGCTCGTACGATGCCCGCTCCGCCGGCTCCTCGATCACCCCTGCCAGCACCAGCACCGTGGCGCCCGCCCGACGGAAGTTGGCGGCGACGGCCGCCAGGTTCTGCAGCTCGAGTGCCAGGTTGAAGGGATCGTCCGGCGGAGCCGGCCAGGCGTTCCGCAACCAGTCGAGGTCGATGATCGCGTACGGGACCTGATGCTCCTGGAGCGCGTCCCCGATCGCTTCCGCGGTGGTCGTCTTCCCGGCGCCGACGGTCCCGTTGAGGAACAATGCTCCTGGTCGCATCCGCACAGTCTGGCGTGATTTCCGGCAGACCGCCGTGATCTGGCAGAATGGCTCCGCTTCTATGTCGTGGGGTGCCCTCTCAACGCCGTGCGACCTGGATCCACCCGAGTTCGCCGGCCGGTGGCCCACGCCGAAACGCGACCTCACCCGTACTTTGACTGGGACAGATCCCAGGCAATATCCACACAGGAGTAACCACACACGTGGCTGTCAAGATTCGTCTGAAGCGACTGGGCAAGATCCGGTCGCCGCACTATCGCATCGTCGTCGCCGATTCGCGCACCAAGCGGGACGGCCGGGCGATCGAGGAGATCGGCAAGTATCACCCGAAGAACGACCCGTCGCTGATCGAGGTCGACTCCGACCGCGCGCAGTACTGGCTGTCCGTCGGCGCTCAGCCGACCGAGGCCGTCGTGGCGCTGCTGAAGCGGACCGGTGACTGGCAGAAGTTCTCCGGTGACACCTCGCCGTCCGGCGTGGAGCCGCAGAAGGAGAAGAAGAGCAAGCTCGACGCCTTCAACGCCGCTCTCGCCGACGCCGGCAGCGAGCCGAAGGCCGAGGCCATCTCCACCAAGTCCAAGGATTCGGCCGACGAGTCCAGCGAGGCCTGAGCGTGCTGGACGACGCACTCGAGCATCTGGTGCGCGGCATCGTCGCGCATCCCGACGAGGTCCGGGTCCGCGACAAGCGGCTCCGGCAGGGCGGCCGGATGCTCGAGGTGAGGGTCAACCCCTCCGACATCGGCAAGGTGATCGGTCGGTCTGGCCGCACGGCCACCGCGCTGCGTACCGTCGTCGGTGCGCTGGCCGGCAGCCAGAGCGTCCGGATCGACTTCGTCGACACGGACAAGCCTCAGCGCCGCGGCGGCGGACGCCGCTGACAACAGCGTCAGTTCAGTAGGGCACGCACGACATAAGCGCCCCGGAACCCGACTAGGGTCCGGGGCCGTTTGTCTGTATAGGAGAAGGAGCGATTGCATGGCGGAGACCGTCGAGGTGATCGTCGGCATCATCGGCCGGGCCCACGGCATCCGCGGCGACGTCGGCATCGACCTGCGGACCGATGAGCCGGAGCGACGCTTCGGACCCGGTACGCGGTTGCGGGTCGAGGGCGGCGGACGGTCTCTCACGGTCGCCGCAACGCGCGACCACAGCGGGCGATTGCTGGCTCGCTTCGAGGAATGCTCGGACCGGACGACCGCCGAAAGCCTCCGTGGCGCCGTCCTCGTGGTCGACGTCGACGCCGATGAGCGGCCTGCCGATGAGGAGGAGTACTACGACCGGCAACTCACCGGTCTGCGGGTGCTCGATGCCGGTGGCAACGAGGTCGGCAGCGTCGCCGATGTCATTCACTTGCCCGAGCAGGACCTGCTGGAGATCCGGACCGCACAGGGTCCGCGGCTGGTGCCGTTCGTGCGGGCACTGGTCCCGACCGTGGACCTGGCGGCGGGGACCGTGCAACTCGCCGATCTGCCGGGCCTGCTCACGGACGTGGCTGAGGAAGCCGACGAGACCGACGAAACCGAGCGCGACTGATGCGGCTCGATGTCGTCACCATCTTCCCCGACTATCTGGCCCCGCTCCAGCTCTCCTTGGTGGGCAAGGCGATCAAGACCGGCATCGTGGATCTCGGCGTCCACGACCTGCGGGACTGGACCCACGACCGGCATCGGACGGTCGACGACACCCCGTATGGTGGCGGCGCGGGCATGGTGATGAAGCCCGAGCCCTGGGGCGAGTGTCTGGATTCCTTGGTTCCCGAGCCATCCTCGACCCCACGACTGCTCGTCTTCACCCCCTCGGGTCGCCGGTTCGATCAGTCCCTCGCCGAGGAACTTGCCGCGGAGCAGCACCTGATCCTCGCCTGCGGCCGCTACGAGGGCATCGATGCCCGCGTGGTTCCGTACGCGCGAACGCGGATGCGGGTCGAAGAGATCAGCATCGGCGACTACGTGCTGAACGGGGGAGAGGCGGCCGCGCTGGTGGTGATCGAGGCCGTCGTCCGGCTACTGCCCGGAGTCATCGGCAATCCGGAGTCGCTGACCGAGGAATCTCACTCGGCCGGGCAGGACCGGCTGCTGGAGTACCCGATCTACACCAAACCGCCCACCTGGCGCGGCCTCGACGTACCCGAGGTGTTGTTCTCCGGCCACCACGCCCAGATCGCGGCCTGGCGCCGCGAGCGGGCTGTCGAACTCACCCGAGAACGCCGCCCCGATCTGCTGACCGAGCCGAACTGATACCTGCGCGCTCACGAGCGCAGGGCAGTGAGGTACTGCTCGAAGGTGATCTGGCCGTCCGCGTGCTCCGGTGTGAGATTGGCGCCGCTGCGGAGTGCTGCCGACGTTGCTCCCGGGAAGGGAAACGGCAGCACCCGGCGAGGTGGGCGGCCGATCGCGTTGCGGTAGCTGCCGGCCAGCTCCGGGAGCGTGCGCACCTCGGGCCCACCGAAGTCGGATACGCGGCCACCGGCACTCGGCATGCGGGCCAGAACCGCCAACCGGTCCGCCACCTCGTCGACCTCGACCGGCTGCACCCGCCAGCCCTTGGGTAGTGGAGCTACCCAAGGCTTGGTAAGGGCTGCGACGAGTTGATACGCCAGGTCGTGGAACTGGGTCGCGCGCAAGATCGTGTACGGCATCCCTGACGTAGCCAGCTGCCGCTCAGTGGCCAGCTTGTTCCGGTAATAGCGGAACGGGATCCGGTCGATGCCGACGATCGAGATGTAGACGAAGTGCTCGACGCCGGCGCGGACCGCGGCCTTGACCACACGATCGTCCATGACGCGTCGGGCGCTGTTCGCGCAGTGCACGACCACATTGGCACCGGTCAGCGCGGCTTGCGTACTGGCATCACTGCGATAGTCCACTTGCGCCCATTGGTACGGGAGGTCGCGATTCGGACCTGCCCGACGGCTGGCAACCCGGACCTCACTGCCGGACTGCAACAATCTGTCGACGACGGGTCGCCCCAGCGTTCCCGTGCCGCCCGTCACCAGGATCAGTTGCGTCATCGGTTGACTCTTTCCAGTCGTCGGTGGAGTCCCTGTACGGCAGTATCCTCCCGGGAGGATTCTCGATGACCAGTCATCATTCTGATGCGTTCCGTCGCCTCGGTGCCGCGTTTGCAGCAGGAGGCGGGCGGTACGACCGGTTGCGTCCGGGCTATCCGGAGCAGGCGGTGAGTTGGCTGCTGGAGGGGATGCCCAACGACGGCGTGGTCGTCGACATCGGCGCGGGCACCGGGAAACTCACCCTGGCCATGGCTGCCCGCGGCTACGACGTCATCGCCGTCGATCCATCGGCCGATATGCTCGACCAGCTGAGTCGCCGGTCGCCCACGACTATGACCAAGGTCGGCACCGGCGAAGCTACTGGACTGCCGGACGATGTCGCCGACTTGGTGACGTTCGCCCAGTCCTGGCATTGGGTCGATCCTGTCGCCGGCGTGACCGAGATCCTCCGGATCCTCAAACCCGGCGGCTCGGCAGGGTGGATCTGGAACTTCATGGACGTACGCGAACCCTGGGTCGCCCAACTGGCGGAGATCTGGCACACGGTCGCCGGCGATGATGCGATCAGGGCGACCCGGAACCGACCAGGCGTCGGACCGCCCTTCGGTGCGCTGGAGTCGATCACGATCGACTGGTCGCTGCCGATGTCGATGGGCGATCTGGCTGAACTGGCGACGACGCGGAGCTACTACCTGAATGCATCGGAAACCGAACAGCTCCAGATCAGGAACGAGGTCGCGGCCTACCTGTTGTCCCAGTTCGGTGAAGCAGTCACCGTTGATCTGCCGTACCGAACTCACTGTTTCCGAGCTGCGCTCCATGCTTGACGGGCGTCTGGGCTTCTGGTTCATCGAGAAGGAGCAGACACAGGCGAAATCGCGTGTTTGGGGTGTAACTGCTCCTTGTCGGGCAAGGAAATCCTGGTGCGCCGTACGTCCCTGGGCTGGTAGGAAGCGAGGGTGAGCGAACCGCGTACCCAGACCAATCCTCGTGTGCTGTGGTTCTACGGTGCCGATGCCGTGGGTAAATCGACCATCGGCTGGGAGGCGTACTCGAACCTGGTCGGCAGGCAGGCGCGGGTTGCCTACGTCGACACCGACTATCTGAGCTTCTGCCACCCGGCGCCCGCTGAACCAGCAGGTCTTGTCGCCGAGAACCTGCGCGCGGTCTGGAGCGTCTATCAGGCCCACGGCATCGACCAGTTGGTTGTGTCCGGGATCGTCGTCACGCCGGAGGACCGCGCGACGCTCGTAGCGTCGATTCCGGGCGCACGGTTCGTCTTCTGCCGCCTGACGGCGAGGCCGGAGACCGTACGACGGCGCATCCTGGCGCGACGCGAGGCCGAAGCCGCCACCCAAGACACGGCGATCAGCGCCGAGACCCGCGCTGAACTCGAGGAGTACGGGCAGCGCAGTGTCGGATTCGCCGAGTTGCTGGCGCGATTTCGCGCTGGAGGATTTCGTGCTCTCGACCGACGAGCGCACACCGGCCGAACTGGCGGCTGATGCGGTGACCCGATTCCTCGAATCCTCGTAGCAGTGTGACGTCCGTCGCAGACCGACGTCACCGAGTTCGTCCACGAGTGTGAGATCGGCCACCAAACCCCTCCTGAGGTGGCGAAAAACACCAAGTAGACAGGGTGGCCTTACCTGTGTCACACGCTGTGTTGGACTTAATGTGAAGTCGTGGCGACTTCCTCTCTCACCCGGTCGCAGAAGGCGGCCCGGACCACCGTGGCGATGAAGGCCATGATGGCGGTCAGCGGGCTGATCATGATCGGCTACCTGCTGGCCCACATGTACGGCAATCTCAAGGCATTCGCCGGCCAGCAGGCCTACGACGAGTACGCGCATCACCTGCGCACCATGGGCGAGCCACTGCTGCCGTATTCCGGCGCACTCTGGGTGATCCGGATCGTGCTGCTGGTGTCGATCATCGCGCACATCTACTCCGCGGCCACGCTGTGGAAGCGGGATCGGCGTGCACGAGGCGGAACCACTCGCTATGCCAGCAAGCAGGGCAGGCTCGGCGTGCAGCGGACGTACGCGTCGTTCACCATGCGGTGGGGCGGCATCGTGGTGCTGTTGTTCGTCGTCTATCACCTGCTGCAGCTGACCTTCCACGTAGTCGGTCCGGGCGACGGCGGCCCGGACAACAGCCCGTTCGTCCGGCTGGTGTCGGGCTTCTCCGTGATGTGGCTGGTAGCGGTCTACACGATCGCGCTGCTGGCCGTCGGATTCCACGTGCGGCACGGCGTCTGGAGCGCGCTGACCACTCTCGGCGCGAACACCAGCGAGGTCACCCGGCGCCGGCTCAACATCCTCGCCTACCTGGTCGCGATCGCGATCACGGTGGGCTTCCTGCTCGTTCCCTACTCGATCCTGCTCGGAGTGATCAGCTGATGAGTGACGTGATCATCGACTCCGTCGATGCGGACGCGGTCTACATCGAGGGCGACCCGATCGCTGACACAAAAGCGCCGGGCGGCCCCATCGAGACCCGCTGGGACCGACGACGCTTCAGCGCCAAGCTGGTCAACCCGGCCAACCGGCGCAAGCTCAGCGTGATCATCGTCGGCACCGGTCTGGCCGGTGCGTCCGCGGCCGCCACCTTGGGCGAGGCCGGCTACCAGGTGACCAGCTTCTGCTATCAGGACTCGCCCCGCCGGGCGCACTCGATCGCCGCGCAGGGCGGCATCAACGCGGCGAAGAACTACCGCAACGACGGCGACTCCATCTACCGACTCTTCTACGACACGGTGAAGGGCGGCGACTTCCGGTCCCGGGAGTCCAACGTCTACCGGCTGGCCCAGGTCAGCGTGGAGATCATCGACCAGTGCGTCGCGCAGGGCGTACCGTTCGCCCGCGAGTACGGCGGCCTGCTGGACAACCGCTCGTTCGGCGGCGTCCAGGTGTCGCGGACCTTCTATGCCCGTGGCCAGACCGGCCAGCAGTTGCTGATCGGCGCGTACCAGGCGCTGGAGCGGCAGATCGCCGCCGGCACCGTGACCATGCACACCCGGCACGAGATGCTGGAGCTGATCGTCGTCGACGGCAAGGCGCGCGGCGTGGTCATCCGCGACATGGTGACCGGTGAGATCGAGACACACTTCGCCGACGCGGTCGTGCTCTGCACCGGCGGCTACGGCAACGTGTTCTTCCTGTCCACCAATGCGATGGGCTGCAACGTCACCGCCACCTGGCGGGCCCATCGCAAGGGCGCCTACTTCGGCAACCCCTGCTACACCCAGATCCACCCGACCTGCATCCCGGTGTCGGGGGAGTACCAGTCCAAGCTCACCTTGATGAGCGAGTCGCTGCGCAACGACGGCCGGATCTGGGTGCCGAAGTCGGGGGAGGACAAGCGGGATCCGCGTGAGATTCCCGACGCCGACCGCGACTACTACCTGGAGCGGATCTATCCCGCCTTCGGCAACCTGGTGCCGCGCGACATCGCCTCCCGAGCCGCCAAGTACGTCTGCGACGAGGGTCGTGGGGTCGGACCTGGTGGGCTGGGTGTCTACCTGGATTTCGCCGACGCGATCAAGCGGCTGGGGCGCAAGGCTGTCGAGGCAAAATACGGCAACCTCTTCGACATGTACGCCCAGATCACCGGCGAGAATCCGTACGAGACGCCGATGCGGATCTACCCGGCTGTGCACTACACGATGGGCGGGCTGTGGGTGGACTACGACCTGCAGTCCTCGATCCCCGGTCTGTTCGTGGCGGGGGAGGCCAACTTCTCCGACCACGGTGCCAACCGGCTCGGTGCCTCGGCGCTGATGCAGGGACTGGCCGACGGCTACTTCGTGCTGCCGAACACGATCAACGACTATCTGGCCAGTGGGCCGTACGAGAAGATCGACGCCTCGCACCCGGCGGCCGTGGAGGCGGTCGAGTCCGTCAAGGGCCGGATCGACAAGCTGCTCTCGATCAACGGCACCCGCACCGTCGACTCCTTCCACAAGGAGCTCGGCCGGGTGATGTGGGAATACTGCGGGATGGAACGGACCGAGGAAGGTCTGCGCAAGGCGATCACCCGGATCCGCGAACTGAAGGCCGAGTTCTGGACCGATGTGAAGGTGCTGGGCACCAATGACGAGCTCAACCAGGCGCTGGAGCGGGCCGGCCGGGTCGCCGACTTCTTCGAGCTCGGCGAGCTGATGTGCATCGACGCGCTGGTCCGGCGGGAATCCTGCGGTGGACACTTCCGGGCCGAGTCGCAGACCCCCGACGGTGAGGCGCTGCGGCACGACGACGAGTTCGCCTTCGTGTCGGCCTGGGAGTTCGGTGGCGAGGGCGGCAAGCCGGTCCTGCACAAGGAGCCATTGGTGTACGAGTACGTCGAGATGAAGCAGCGGAGCTACAAGTGAACATCACTGTGAGGGTGTGGCGGCAGTCAGGGCCTGATGCGCCCGGCAAGATGGTGTCCTACGAGGTGCCCGAGGTCAGCGAGCACATGTCGTTCCTGGAGATGCTGGACGTGCTCAACGAGCGGCTGACGTTGCAGGGCGAGGACCCGATCGCGTTCGACAGCGACTGCCGCGAGGGCATCTGCGGCATGTGCGGTGTGGTGGTCAACGGCATCCCGCACGGGCGTGGGGAGTCGCCGGTCCAGACCACCACCTGTCAGCTGCACATGCGCTCCTTCACCGATGGTGCGGTGATCGACATCGAGCCGTGGCGCGCCGATCCCTTCCCGGTGATCAAGGATCTGGTGGTCGATCGCGGCGCGTTCGACCGGATCATCCAGGCCGGCGGCTACATCTCGGCGCCGACCGGCAGCGCCACCGAGGCCAACGCGACTCCCGTACCGAAGGCTGCCGCCGACCATGCGTTCGATGCGGCGACCTGCATTGGCTGCGGTGCCTGCGTGGCGGCCTGCCCGAACGGCTCGGCGATGCTGTTCACCGCGGCCAAGATCACTCACCTGGGCCTGCTGCCGCAGGGTCAGCCGGAGCGCAAGTCCCGGGTGGTCGGCATGGTCAGTGCGCACGACGAGGAGGGCTTCGGTGCCTGCACCAACATCGGTGAATGCACCGCGGTCTGCCCGAAGGGCATCCCGCTGGAGACGATCTCCCGACTCAACCGGGACCTGCTCGGCGCGCTGGTGAATCCGCAGACCTGAGTCAGGCGGCCAGTCGTTCGGCGCTGGGCTCCGTCAGTGCCACGACGGGGTGGATGAAGTCGCCGTCGCTGGTGTCGAAGGTGCCGGGGCTGTCCATGCCCCAGCTGATCGTGACCACGATCATCAGCCGGTCCTTCACCTGGGTGACCGCGGCGCTCTCCCAGTAGAGATCCTCGGTGTCCTTCGCATCGGGCTTAACGTACGCCGTCATGCCCGCCTGAGCCTTTGCGCCCTCGACCTTGAGCGTGCTGAGTTTCAGGCTCTGGTCGGTGTCGATGAGATAGCCCCGCTCGGTCAGGGTGGCCGCGCAGTTCTTGATCCAGCCTGCGTAGGTGGTGCGGGCGGCGGTCGCGGTGGCCTCGTCGGGGAACTGCAGTGCCTGGGTGTAGATCGACGGCTTGTTCTTTAGCGGGCTGTCCGGATAGGGGTCGGAGTCCGCGTTGATGATCTTGTACGTGAAGTCGCGGGTCACCATCGACGTGGCGCCGAGCGAGCCCAGGCCGTTGGTCGGCAGACAGATGTAGCTCTCCGAGACAGGCCGGCCGGCCTTGTCGGCGGCCTCGACGACCTCTTTCGTCATCGGGTCTTCGTTGGGCATGTCGTCGACCGTGAGCAGATTCGCCGTCGTCACCGACCGAGCCGGCGCCGCGCTGGTCGGCGACTGAGTGGGATCGGCGGGACCGGTCGACGGCGTACACGCACCGAGCAGCACGGCGCCGCAGACCGCAGCCACGACCGCGGCTCGCCGTCGGCCAACGGCTGAAAAGTCGGTCATCTTCGCTGCTCCTCGTGTACTACCCTGGTCGACGTTCCCGTCGAGAGGTTACGCCCACAGACAGGGCTGGCGGCCTCTATATGCTCCCAGCGTGTCCATCACCGAGTTCTCTCCGCCACCACGTTTGGCGTTGATTGCTCCGTTCCAGCGCGGAACGTCGGGCTCAGCGGCTTTCCTTGGGTTGGCCTCCGATGGGCAGCAGTACTGGGTCAAGCCTCCGGACAACCCGCAGGGATCTCGGACACTCGTTGCCGAGGCCATCGCTTACGGCATTGGTCGGCTGATCGGAGCCCCCGTTCCGACAAATGCTCTCATCGAGATCCCGGCGACGTTCAGTTGGGAGTATGTGGCCGGGCGGCGTTTGCGTGGTGGAATCGGACACGGTTCGTTGAATGTCGAGGATGTCGTGGTTGCCGACGAATGGGACATCTACAGTCGGCTGGACGACAACCGACGTCGACAGGCGTACATCCTGGCGCTGTGGGACCTGTGCATGGGCGGCGACCCGCAGTGGCTGCATCGGACTACAGACGACTACAGCATCTGGTCATTCGACCATGGCTTCTGGCTCGCAGGAGAGTCCGCCTGGACGATCGACTCACTGAAGAGGATCGGAACGACGCCCTGGCAGTTCGACCTCGATCCCAGCGTCGCCTCCGCGACTGGCCTCCGCGACGCGGCCGAACGAATCGACGCCTTGGGATTGTCGGCGATCCAGGCTGTCGCACGCGACATCCCACTAGAGTGGCAAACTACACCACAGGAACTCTCGGAACTCGCGTCCGTACTGTTCCTTCGCACGGAAGGCGTGGCTGAGAGACTGCGGGCTGCCGCCGACCAGAGCCGATTCTCCTAGGGAGGTGCCCCGTGAGCTACCAGTACTGGATCATCCGGTTCGTCCCGAACATCGCACGGGGCGAGTTCACCAACGTCGGACTCGTCTGTGGCAGGGACGGTGGTGACTGGGCTGTCGGCTTCGACCCTCGGTACGTTCGAAGCCACGGCAACCTCAGCTCTGATCTGCGGGAACTCTCCAGTTGGATCGCATGGTTCCGTCGCACTGTCGAGCGCCAGCGCGACGCTGGGTTCAGCGACCAATCAGTGAGCAGCGGGTGGCTAGCTCAGTTGCGCTCTCGGCAAGCGAACTCCGTTCAGTTTTCCGAGCCTGCCCCTATCGAGGTCGTTTCCGCGCAGGCAGGGGTGGACATGCTCTTTCCACATCTCGTGGAACGAGAGCCGACTCGTAGGCGACGGGGACTTACACGTCGATCCCTCCGCATAGACGTGCGTGACACCCTCTTGTTCGAGCGTGACTTGACAATCGGCTACGACCTATTCGTTCAGCCCAAGGTACGGATCGGAAAGCAGCGGGGCAGTTTCGACCTCCTGTGCTCCGATAGTCAGACGAATGCTCTGACTAATGTGTGGGCCTTTAACGTCGCATCGCTGGAAGCCCTCGACCGCGAGATCCAGTCCTGGAACTACCTGGTGAGTAGGCTGCGCTCCGATGGGGCGAACCTCGAGCTCGGCAGCTCTCGAACCACAATGCTGCCCGCTGACGTCTCGATCGATGTCGTCTACGACCCGCCGGCATCCGACCGTGAACAGGAGTGGCGTTCAGACATCTTTGAGGCCGCCCATGAGGCGTGGCTGTTGAATGGCGTCACGCCACGCTCGGTGGACGAGTTCCACCGTGAGCGACAGGATTTTGTTGGCGTGACCCGGCCTCCAGACGCTAGCCTAAGAGTCGTTCCCGTCGAGAGGTGACGCCCGTGTCCCTGTGAGTCCTTTGACCCCCGAGCAGCCCGGCATGTCTACGACCGCCCAGGCGCTGCTCTTCCCGTCACTCGACTCCAGGAGCACATTGATGCCGTCCCTCGTTTGTCACCGTCTTTCTTTCACCTGGCCCAACGGCGAACTCGTGTTCGCCAGCCTCGATGCCACCTTTCCTGACGGCACGACCGGCCTGGTCGGCCGCAACGGGAGCGGCAAGTCGACCCTGCTTCGAATGCTCGCCGGTGAGTTGCCGCCCACGTCGGGCTCGGTCCAGGGCCCGTCCCAGATCGGCTATCTGCCGCAGCAGCTGGTGTTGCAGGCCGACCGTACGGTGGCCGACGTTCTCGGCGTGGCCGCCATCCTGCAGGCGCTCGACCGGGTGACGGCAGGGAAGGGGGAAACCGGCGATTTCGAGGTGATCGGCGACCGCTGGGACATCGAGGGCGAGACCACTGCCACCATCGAACGCCTCGGCTTCTCCGGACTCGACCTGGACCGTCGGATCGGCACCGTGTCGGGCGGCGAGGCGGTGCTGCTGGCGTTCGCCGGATTGCAGCTGGCTGAGCCTGACGTGCTGCTGCTCGACGAGCCGACCAACAACCTCGACCGGCGGGCCCGCGGCCTGCTCACTCAGGCGGTACGCAGCTGGCGTGGCCCGCTCGTGCTGGTCAGTCACGATCGTGAGCTGCTGGAGGCCGTCGACCACATCGCCGAGCTCCGGGACGGCGAGCTGAGGTTCTTCGGCGGCGCGTTCTCGGCGTACGAGGCTGCGCTCGAGGTCGAGCAGGACGCCGCCCGACGAGCGGTCCGAGCTGCCGAAGGGGATCTGAAGCGACAGCAGCGGGAACTGATCGAGATGCGGATCAAGTTGGACCGTCGTCAGCGGTTCGCCAAGTCGCAGACCGGCAGCGTCCCCAAGATCGTGGCCGGTGGCAAGAAGCGCGCTGCCCAGGTCTCGGCCGGCAAGCTCAAGGGCGGACACGAGTCCGACGTGGCAGAGGCTCGGGTGCGGCTGGAGCAGGCCGAGGATGCTGTCCGCGACGACGACCTGATCCGGATCGACCTGCGCCGCACCGCCGTACCCGCCGGCCGGGACGTGTTGCTGCTCGACGATGTCGTGCTGCGCACCGGAGTCCGCGTGTCAGCCCACCTGCGCGGCCCGGACCGGATCGCTGTCGTGGGGCGGAACGGGATCGGCAAGACGACTCTGATCAACGCCATCACCGGCACGGTGCCGCCGGTCTCCGGGCGGGTGGACCTGCGGGTGCCGACCCGCGTCCTGCCGCAGCGACTGACCGTCCTGGACGACCACGAAACGGTTCTCGCCGGTGTTTCTCGACTGGCACCCAGCGCCGACGACAACACCCTCCGCGCCGAGTTGGCCCGCTTCCTGCTGGACGCCGACACGGTCGCCCGCCCGGTCGGGTCGCTCTCCGGCGGCGAACGCTTCCGCGCGAGCCTGGCGGCCTTACTGCTCGCCGAGCCGGCACCGCAACTGCTGATCCTCGACGAACCCACCAATAACCTCGACCTGGACAGCGTCGCCCAACTGACGGCGGCCCTGAACGCCTACCAAGGCGCCCTTCTGGTCGTCAGCCACGACGAACCTTTCCTCACCGACCTCCACCTGACGAGCCGCCTCTCCTTGGCAACCACCTGACTACGGCCGGCCGTCGCGTGGGCAGGATGCTTCCCGTTGAGATGAAGGCGCACTATGCTTCCCGTTATGGGTGATGTGAAGGATCCTGCGCTTCCCGATCGCGTGTCCCTGCGCACGCTCGGCGGCTTTGGTGCGTTCGTACGCAGGTCCCGGATCCAGCTCGGCATGACCCAGGAACAACTTGCGCAGACCGTGGGTCGGAGCCGGCGCTGGCTGCAGGACGTCGAGCAAGGCAAGGTTGCCTTGTCCCTGCCGGCTGCCATGGATCTCGCAGCCGCGCTCGGCTACGACGTGGTCGCTGAACGCTCTGAACCCTCGGAGGTGCTGGATCAAGTGTTCCGAGACCTGCTGTGACACGGGAACAGTACGGTCTGGATCTCTGGCTTGGCGCCCGGCACGCTGGTCAACTCCTGCGGGGAGCGTCCGGGCAGGTGGAGTTTCTGTACGACCCCGACCACCGAGGTGACAGAGACGACGCTGCTTTCGGTAAGCATGCCGAAGGTCCAGTCCGGGCACGGCCCGGGTCAACCGAGTCCGCGGCTTCCTGCTCCGGCCCGAACCCGTCGCCTCCAGCCGAACAGCACCGTCTTGCGGTAACCAACCCGCGTATATCAGTCTGGTGACCACGCTCAATCAGCGGCGGAGTCCGTTCGACTGGTGAATGCAACGACCCGACGGGCGATGGCCTCGACTTCTTGATCCACCTGCTCCTCAGGAACACCGAGAACCTGTTGCAGTTGGCCCTCCCCGGGATAGGCCAACCGGAGCATAGCGGCGAACCGGTCAGGAGAGGCACGAATCAAGCCCAGATGATCGGCCAGCGCCGCAATGTCCGGCGCATCTTGCTGCCGCAAGGCGACCATCTTCATGGCCAGCAGATGCTCCGGCGGCGCATACCGGATGGAGAGACCGGCCGCTAGGTTTGACGTCACCGAGGACGGTGCCGGGATCCATGGCGTCGCGGCGGCGTTCAACCAATCCGGCGGCAAGTTCTCGGCGGCGGCGATCGCCCGAGCTTCCTCGGCCACCACCGGATCCAGGCCGGCAACATCAACATCGTGTGTGACCCGCCGGTCGGCAATCGTCACCGCGACAGCTGCCCCACCCACCACATACAAGGCAGCCGCGACGCCCCGGCTCCGGAGGCGCTCGTCCAGCATGGCGAACAATGCCTTGATCCGGTGCCGGTCCAACGGCTCGACACCACGTGGAGGTCGTGGTCCGGTCATGCGGTCACCAGATCTCGGGCAGCGACGAAGATGCCCCGCTCGGCCAGCCATGCCGGTGTCGCCGCCTGCACCTCCGCCGTCGTGAAGAATGGTGAACCCAACAGCCAAGGGCCATCAGCCGAGGCCGAGACAGTCCAGTCGGGCGGATCCAGTTGCCGGATCTCGAACTCATGACCGATCAGCGCGGCCAGCAGTCGCTCCCACTCCGTGGCGCCCGCGGACCCAGGGCTGGCCCCCCACGCCCCACTGACCCGAGGATCCTCCGCCAGCACGTACCGAAGGTGATCACGGCACTGCAATGCCAATCTCAACGCCCATACCTGATCACCGGCAGCCAGTGCGTCCCGAATCCCCGACGCCGCTGCGGGTGGCGTCAACAGTGACCGCTCTCTCGCTTCCCGTAACGCAGCACCAAGGCGCAGTGCCTTCAGATACAGGCTCGCTGACGGCACGGTCCGTCCGGCCAGGTACGTCGAGAACCGGCTCCGGGACGTCCCCAATGCCCGCGCGAATGCCGCCTGCGTCAGGCCGCTATCCGCCAAGGCCCCTTGTAGACCGTCCACCACCCGGGCCCGATCGTTGGCAATCCAATTACCTATCACAATCGTTATCATATCTGATAACAGTTTGAGACTTTGGAGTTACGGCAGCTAGAGGGTGAGCCGCCTCCGGACGCCGCGAACCAGACCATCGCGTACCCGAGCCCGTACGTAAGTGGAGAGGATTTCAGCCCGCACGGACCCATGTGGCAAACTTGCTCGGGTTGCCTACTGGATGTGACTCCTGCCGTGGGGGGATCGTTCATGCCAGTGGGATTTGGTTCAAGACTACGACTCGGTGACCTGCGGCACTGGCGAGGAAAACATCATGAGCAAGTTGATCGACGCTGTCGATTCCCAGTCCGTCCGCGAGGACATCCCCGCCTTCCGACCCGGTGACTCCGTCAAGGTGCACGTCAAGGTCGTCGAGGGCAACCGCTCCCGCATCCAGGTTTTCGCCGGCGTGGTCATCGCCCGTTCCGGTGACGGCATCCGTGAGTCCTTCACGGTGCGCAAGGTGAGCTTCGGCGTCGGCGTGGAGCGTACGTTCCCGCTGCACAGCCCGATCATCGACAAGATCGAGGTCGATCGTCGCGGTGACGTGCGGCGCGCCAAGCTCTACTACCTGCGTGGTCTGCGCGGCAAGGCCGCCAAGATCAAGGAGAAGCGCGACGCCTGATCCGTCGCCGCACGTGCCGGACTCCACCGTCGACCCTGACAACGACCCGTCGATCCTGCCGTCACGAGGCAAGCAGACCTTCGCCCAACACGCGGGCGCCTTCGTCAAGGAGTTGCTGGCCGTCGTCATCGGCGCGGTCGTCGTCGCGTCCTTGTTGCGCGGTTTCGTCGGGCAGATGTTCATCATCCCGTCGATCTCGATGCAGAACACCCTGCAGATCAGCGACCGGGTCGTGGTGGAGAAGCTCAGCTCGATCAAGCGAGGTCAGGTCGTCGTGTTCGCCGATCCCGGCGGCTGGCTGGCCGGCGTCCATGCCGAAGAGCGGGGCACAGTCGGCAAGGCGTTGGAGTTCGTCGGTATCCTGCCCGATACCGGCACCGAGCACCTGATCAAGCGGGTGGTCGGCATGCCGGGCGATCATGTGGTGTGTTGCGATGCCAAGGGCCGGATCACCGTCAACGACATCCCGTTGAACGAGGCATCCTACCTCTATACCGACCCTGACAAGGTGCAGGCCGATCCCTCGAAGATCCGCTTCGATGTCGTCGTTCCCGACGGTCGGATCTTCGTGCTCGGTGACAACCGCGCGGCCAGTCGTGACTCTCGTTGCCATCTGAACGACACCGGTGACGGACAGCAGAAGGGCGAGAACGCGTTCATTCCGATCGATCTGGTGGTCGGCCGGGCGATCGCCGTCGCGTGGCCGGTGAGCGAGGCGCACCGACTTCCGATCCCGGCGACGTACGTCGGCGTACCGGCCGCGACGCAACCCGCTCCCGCGCATCCTGTGGTGCATGCTGGACCGGACGCCAGCTGCTGATTGTGCCGAAGGAGAGCCGGTGAGCACCGAGAGCACGACCACGCGGCAGCGGAGCGGCAGCCGCTTCCGCTCGTTCGTCAAAGAACTGCTGATCGTGGTGGTCGGAGCACTGATCGTCTCGTCGCTGTTGCGGGCATTCGTCGGACAGATGTTCATCATCCCGTCGGAGTCGATGGAGAACACGCTGCTGGTGGGTGACCGCGTGGTGGTGCAGAAGATCACCGATCCGAAGCGCGGCGATGTGGTGGTGTTCGAGGATCCGGGCGGCTGGCTGGAGTCCGGGCCGGCACCAGATCCCACGGTGCTGGACAAGGTGCTCGATTTCGTCGGATTCCCGACCGCCAGCAGCCCTGAGCACCTGATCAAGCGGATCATCGGTATGCCGGGCGACCACATCGTGTGTTGCGACCACCAGGGCCGAATCAGGGTGAACGGTCAGACGCTGGACGAGACCAGCTATCTCTACACCGCGCCCGACAATATTCAGATCGCGCCTTCCGACATCGACTTCGAGGTGGTGGTGCCGGCTGACCGGGTGTTCGTGATGGGTGACCACCGCGATCTCAGTGCCGACTCCCGATGCCACCTGTCCGATCTGTCTTTGGAGGGTCCGGCAGGCGCGGTCGCTTTCGTGCCGCTCGACAAAGTTGTGGGGCCGGCGTTCGCGATCGCCGCACCGTTCAGTCGGGCCAAGACCCTGCACCGACCAGCCAGCTTCGACCAGATCCCCGCGCCGACCGAGACCCCACCGGCGCAGGCGGTGATCAAGCCCGAGGGCGTCAGTTGCTGATGACTCGATCAGGTAGCGCGATGACAGTGCGGGTTCGTCGCGACAGCGGTCTCTATGGCTACGAGCGGGCTCTGGCCCGGGTCGGCTTGGCGCCGGTGGCCGGCGCGGACGAGGCGGGGCGTGGTGCCTGTGCGGGTCCGTTGGTCGCTGCCGCGGCCATCTTGTCCGACGCGCGGTCCAAACAGATCAGCCTGCTGCGCGACTCCAAGCTGCTGTCGGCGGCGCAGCGGGAGCGGGCGTACGAGGAGATCACCCGTAAGGCTGTCGCCTGGTCGGTGGTGGCGATCGAGCCTGGCGAATGCGATCGGCTCGGCATGCATGTCGCCAACGTCCAGGCGCTCCGACGAGCGCTGCACCGGTTGGCGGTGCCGCCGACGTACGCGTTGACCGACGGGTTTCCTGTCGACGGTCTCGGGGTGCCCGGGCTGGCGGTCTGGAAGGGCGATCGAGTGGCGGCCTGTGTGGCGGCGGCGTCGATCATTGCGAAGGTGACCAGGGATCGGATCATGTGCGAGTTGGACGAGGTCTACCCGGAGTACGAGTTCAAGATCCACAAGGGCTACTGCACGCCGCTGCATCAGGAGCGACTGGATACCTACGGACCATCGGCCACGCATCGGATGAGGTTCGAGAACGTGGCTCGGACAGCTAGAGTCGTGGCGTCATGAGGAAAGTGCAGGGATTGGTGTGAGCGCGGAAGACCTCGAGCAGTACGAGAGCGACTTGGAGCTGCAGCTCTACCGCGAGTACAAGGACGTGGTCGGGATCTTCACCTACGCGGTGGAGACGGAGCGGCGGTTCTATCTCTGCAACGCGGTGGATCTGAAGGTCCGCTCCGAGGGCGGCGACGTCTACTACGAGGTGTCGATGGCCGACGCCTGGGTCTGGGACATGTATCGCCCGGCCCGGTTCGTGAAGAGCGCCAAGGTGCTCACCTTCCGCGACGTCTCGATCGAGGAGATCGCGCACAGCGACCTCGAGGTCCCGAAGTCCAGCTGAGCACCGCCCGGTCGATGTTGTCCACAGGCTCGAACGATCGAGCCAGAAGCGTCATCCACAGATTCGACAACACCCCGGTCATTTTTCGCTGACGTCCCCATTGTCTAGGACAGAACTGTCGGAGGCGGAGGTGGACGATGACAATGCGGCGGACTCGCAACGAGATCGGCGCGATGGGGGAGACCCTGGCGGCCCTGGAGTTGCAGAACCAGGGGATGGAGATTCTGGACCGCAACTGGTCGTGTCGGTGGGGCGAAATCGACGTGGTGGCGCTGGATCTCAGCGGCGGCCGGCGCACCGCGGTGTTCTGCGAGGTGAAGTGCCGCACCGGTCGTGGCTTCGGCGATCCGCTCGAGTCGATCACGTCTGCGAAGGTGAGCCGGCTGCGCAAACTGGCAGCCGAATGGCTCAGCCAACATCGTGAGTTCGGGTTCGACGGTGCGCGGCTGGATGCCATCGGCGTGCTGTTGGAACGTGACCAGCAGCCGGTGCTGACCCACATCACCGGGATCGGTGAGTGATGAGTCTCGCCTGCGCGTATGGCGTTGCCTTGGTCGGGCTGGAGGGCCGGATCGTCGAGGTCGAGGCGCACACCGGGCCCGGGCTGCCGCGTACGATCCTGGTCGGGTTGCCGGATACATCGCTGTATGAAGCCCGGGATCGGTGCAAGGCCGCTGTGCACAGCAGCGGGCAGACCTGGCCGAACACACTGTTGACCATCAACCTGTCACCGGCCACCCTGCCCAAGCAGGGTTCTGGCTACGACCTGGCGATCGTCGCGGCGGTGCTGGCCGCGGACGAGGCGGTGCTGGCAGAAGAACTGCGTAGCACGGTGCTGGTCGGCGAGCTCGGGCTGGACGGTCGGGTGCGACCGGTGCGTGGCGTGTTGCCCGCGACACTGGCGGCCGCCCAGCATGGCTTCCAGCGGGTGATCGTGCCCTACCGGCAGGCTGCCGAGGCGCAGTTGGTGGAGGGGATCGACGTGCTCGGGGTGGCGTCCCTCGCCCAGCTGGTTGCGTTGCTCGCCCACGAGCCCGTGCCTGATGCCGAGCCTGTCGAGCTACCGATCGAAGCAGCCCACCATGGCGACCCGGCCCTGGACCTGGCCGATGTCGCCGGGCAGCTGGAGGCCAAGTGGGCGGTGGAGGTTGCGGCCGCCGGCCGGCACCATCTGATGTTCACCGGCCCACCGGGCGTGGGTAAGACGATGATCGCCGCACGTCTGCCTGGGCTGCTGCCCGACTTGACGGTCCCCGAGGCGCTGGAGGTCTCCGCCATCCATTCGTTGGCGGGTTTCGACCTCACGGCTGGTCTGATTCGGCGCCCGCCGTACGCCGACCCGCACCATTCGGCATCGATGGCAAGTCTGATCGGGGGTGGGGCCGGGCTCGCGCGGCCAGGTGCGGTGTCGGTCGCCCACCGTGGGGTGTTGTTCCTGGACGAGGCGGCGGAGTTCTCGCCCAAGGCGTTGGAGGCGCTGCGTACGCCGCTGGAGTCCGGTGTGGTCAATCTGCATCGAAGCCATGGCATGACCAGGTACCCGGCGCGATTCCAGCTGGTGCTGGCCGCCAATCCCTGCCCGTGCGGCCAGTCGGGAACGGTCGGGGCAACCTGTCTGTGTCCGCCGATGGCTATCCGGAGGTATACGGCGAGACTGTCGGCGCCCATTCGTGACCGGGTGGACATCACCCAGCACTTCCGGCTGCTGAAACGTCATCAGCTGCAGGCAACCCTCGGCCGGGGCGAGCCGAGTGCGGCGGTGGCGGAACGGGTCGCGGAGGCCCGTGAACGGCAGCAGCGACGGCTGACCGGAACGGGCTGGCATGCCAACAGCGAGGTGACCGGCGCCTACCTGCGGCATCACCTGCCGCAGCCCGACGGGCTGCACCTGCTGGACCGGGCGGCTGAGCGTGGATTGCTGAGCCCTCGCGGGATCGACAAGGCCTGGCGGGTGAGCTGGACCATCGCGGATCTGGCTGGCAAGGACAAGCCCGGCGTCGACGAGATCGGGATCGCGCTGGCGATGCGGCAGGGCGACCGGCTGGGTAGCGGGAGCCGGGAGGTGTCATGAGCGAGCCGAGTAGGGCGGGACTCAGCTCGGATCGGGCAGCCCGGCTGGCGCTCAGTTGCGTGGTCGAGGGCGGTGAGCCTGCCGTCGCCGAGGCTGCCCTGGTGTCGGGAGCTATCGAGGCGTGGGAGCAGGTGACAGGTGGCCGGTTCGGTGACGGCCTGGCACAACGTGCCGCACAGCTGGATCTGGATCGTGTCCTCAGTCGGGCGCGCCATTGCCGGGCACGGTTCGTGGTGCCGGGGGACGAGGAGTGGCCGACTCGGCTGGGGGACCTGCGGTATTGCGACGAGGTGCAACGGCGAGGTGGAGTGCCCTTCGGATTGTGGCTGCGTGGTCCGGGCCACCTTGCGCACCTGGTGGAGCGGTCGGTGGCCATCGTCGGGTCCCGGGCTGCGACGCAGTACGGCGAGGGCGTCGCCACCGACCTCGGCGCGGAACTGGCGGAGGCCGGATTCACGGTGGTCTCCGGCGGCGCGTACGGGATCGATGCCGCCGCCCACCGGGGCGCGATAGCGGTTGAAGGCCCGACCATTGCCGTGCTGGCCAATGGTGTGGACGTCGACTATCCGCAGGGTAACGGGAAGATCTTCGACTGGATCGCCGAGCACGGGCTGATCGTGTCCGAGTTGGCTCCCGGTAATCACCCGACCAGACTCAGGTTCCTGGCTCGGAACAGGCTGATCGCAGCGTTGAGTGTCGGCACGGTGGTGGTCGAGGCCGCGCTGCGATCCGGCGCCAGGAACACAGCCAGCTGGGCGGTCGGCTGCAACCGGGTGCTGATGGCTGTTCCGGGCTCGGTCGAGTCGGCGATGTCGGCTGCAACTCACCTGATGATCAGGAACGGTCAGGCAACCCTGGTGGCCAGCGCCGCCGAAGTGCTGGAACTGGTTTCGGCCTCGGGGCAGGCCATGCTGCCGATCGAGCACGGTCCGACTCGGGTCACCGATGCGTTGGATCCGGAGCGACTGGCGGTGTATGAGGCGGTGCCCGCCCGGCGGCGAGTCTCCGCCGGCGAGATCGCTCTGGCAGCGGGTGTCTCGGTGCCGACCGTGCTGGGACAACTGGCCGCTTTGGAGGACGCCGGGCTGGTCGTCAACGAGCCGGAGGGCTGGCGAGCGGTGGTGTCACGGTGAGGCCATCGGGTTGATGACCTCCAGCTGGGGATATCGCTTGGCGATCTTGGTGTCGAGGGTGGCGAAGGAGTGTCCGCCGGCCAGGGCCACGGCGGCGAGGTAGTCGTCGGTCCAGAGTTTGTGGCTGTGGTCGGGGGTTGCGGCGGACTGGGCGAATCGGTCATCGACGGTGTTGGTCTCGTCGATCCAGCCGAATCGTGCGTCGGTGAGGACGGAGGCGACGAAGTCCCATGCTTCGGAACGCGTGAGCACGTCCTCGCCGAGGACGGCCGAGTCGGTGAGGAGGCGGAGCCAGCCCAGATGCACGACTCTGCACAACCCCAGCGAATCGTTGCGGGCGTCGTTGAGCCAGGACCGCGTGGGATTGTGGAACACGTGCGCCGGCCAGAAGCCAGCCAGGCAGGTGCTCACATCGAGCAGGATCACGGGAGGCGATCGATGTCGTCGTCGATCAGCACTTGTTCGAGTTCACTGGGACTGATCTGGACAGTTCCACGTCGCTTGGATCCGATCAGTGGCAGTTCGCCGCGCCGTTTCGTCGTGGGGGGAGCGAGTTCGCGAGTCAGTGCGCGGGTGAAGAGTTCCTTCAGCGACTCGTCGCTCTCGGCCGCCCGTACTCGGGCCGCACGGACCAGCTCATCGGGGAGGTCGACGGTAGTTCGCATAAACACATATTAGCATCATGGCGTCGATGGGTGGGTTGTCGGCTTCCTTCCGTAAGGGATTCAGGCGTCGATGATGATCGCTACGGTTTCCCGAAGTTGTCGAAGTATGGCGGGGCCCACGTTGCCGATCCGCCCGTTCACCCGCGTTATGGCAACGGATCGGATGTGTTGGCACTGCGCGGCGGAGACGACACTGAGCCCGTTGTGCTCATCCGGTTCGATGACGATCTCGGAACTGCTGTCCCGGATCGTGCGGGTCAAGGGAACGACCTGGATGACATTCGGCCCGCCACGGAGGATCTGCTCGGCGGTGAGGACGACGGCGGGTCTGCGTAGACCCGCCTCCGAACCTGCCGGCGCGCCGAGATCGAGTTCGACGACGTCACCCGGCGTCAGCATCGAGCCAGCTGAGTTCGTCGTCGCGCAACGGGACGGAGAGGTCCCGTCCGATGACCTCCTGTTCGAGCAGCCGGGTGGCACGCGCGACGGTGTCGGTCAGGGTCTCACCGCGCTTGGCCGCCAGTTCGTTGAGTGCGTCGCGAGTGGTGCGGCTGACCCGGATCGTTGTCGTATCGCTCATGAGATTCAAGGCTAGTAGCTGTAGATACATTGATCTACAGGCGGATGCCTCCTTATGCTCTTGGCATCCTCAGCGGGCGCCTTGGAGGAACTCCTTCAGCAGGGGCCCGGCGGTCTTGGAGCCGGACTGGCCGGTGTTGACGAACACGGCGACGGCGAGATCGCCTTGAGCGGCGATCATCCAGGCGTGGGTCTTCAGCGGCTCGCTGCTGCCGTACTCGGCGGTGCCGGTCTTGGCGATCACCTTGGCACCCGGGAGTGAGGACAGTCCTCGGCCACTGCCCTCGGTCACCACAGCACGCATCATCGTCTGCAGCGCCTTGGCCTCATCGGCGGTGAGCGGATCGGCGGTGCTCTCGGCGGTCTGGCCCTCGACCAGGGTCGGAATGACGGTTCGGCCGCTGCTCACCGAGGCGACGACCGAGGCCATGGTCATCGGCGAGGCGAGCACGGTGCCCTGGCCGATCATCGCCGCCGCACCGGCGGTGCCGGAGGAGTCCTTCGGGACCTCGCCGAAGAAGGACGGGAAGCCCGTGTCGTAGTCGACGCCGAGTCCGAGCGAGGCTGCCGCCTTGGCGAGGTCGCCGTCGTCCAGCTTGGTCCGGGCACCGATGAAGGCGGTGTTGCAGGACTGGGCCAACGCGGTCTGGAAGGTGATCGTCCCGAGCGAACCACTTGGATAGTCGCTGTAGTTCTTGAACCGGCGTCCGTCGACGGTGATGGTGTTCGGGCAGGTCAGCTTCGAGGCCGGCTTCATCCCGGCCCGCAGCAGGGCCAAGGACGAGACGACCTTGAACGTCGAGCCCGGTGCCGCCTGCCCGATGGTGGCCAGATTCTGGTCGGCGTTCCCCGGGCCGTTGGCCGCCGCCACGATGGCGCCGGTCGACGGCTTGATCGCCACGATCGCGCTGGCGGGCTCGGTGTCGGCCAGCGTCTTCTCGGCCAGCTGCTGGAGATACAGGTTCAGGGTGAGTTGTAGGTCCTTGCCGGCCACCGGCTTCACCTCGAAGACCGTGACCGGAGCCGCGGAACCGCTCGGGCTTGGGGCAGGAGTTGGCTCCGGAGAAGCCGAGGCTGACGGCGACGGCGATGCCGACGGGGAGGTCAGCGGCAGCAGCCGTACCTCGACCCCCGGCGTACCGCGCAGACTGACGTCGTAGCGTTTCTGCAGACCCGACAATCCCACCTGATCGCCCGCGACCACCGCACCGTCGGAGTCGTCCACGATCTCCTTGGTGGCATCGCCCACGGTGCCCAGGACCGGACGAGCGAAGTCGCGCGACGGGGCCAGCATGGCGGTGCCCTCGATCGGCAGCGCGCCCTTGATCGCGAACACCGCGTTGTTGCTGGGCCGATCGCTGTCGTCGGCGCGGAAGGTGATCGCCTCCACGAACGCCTGATCCCCGGCCCCGGCGACCTTTTTCGCGTACGCCTTCGCGTCGATTCCGACGAGTTTGGCCAGCGATGTCGCGGACTTCTGTGCGGCGTCATCGTCGGCGCCCGTAGTGGCGTCGCCGAACTTGGTCTTGTCGATGCCGATCCGGACCACCGAGCGGCTCTTGACCAGTGCCTCACCGTCCTGGCCGAGCACCATGCCACGCTCGGCGGCGACCCGCCGCTGGCTCAGCCGGTTGGAGCCGTTCAGTTGCGGCTCCACGATCGACGCCTGCCAGGCGGTCTTCCAGCGGCCACCATCGTTCTGCAACTGGGCCGTGGTGGTGTAAGTCCATCTGTCGGGCACACCGGGGAACGTCCAACTGACGTCGAGCGAGGCGGTTGCCGAGGAACCTGAGCGGTCGACGGATTCGACGCTGACCTGCGGTTTCACCGATCCCATCCCGCGGATCAGAGTCTGGAACGACGCATCGACGTTCTCGCTGGCAGCGGCGACGAACTCGACCGACTTGAGATCCACTGTGGTCAGGCCGGCGGCCAACTCGGTCGCGGCCCGTTCGGGGTCATCTCCGCCAGGATTGGGTGCTCCGCCACTCGTACACCCCGCCACCAGCAGGGCAGTCGACACGAGACCGGCGAGCAGCGCAGCCGTCAACCGGCGCATGGGTCATCATCATCTGTACCGAACATCTCGTCCATCCTGCCTCATGCCGGTCATCTGGCGAGTGTCAAGCCTTGTTCCATCGGCGCGCGTCCACTTGGATGAGTCACGTGAGGCGCCACCAGATCGAGACACCGTTGGGCAGCGGAATAGACCGTGGGATGCACATCATCAGTTATGGCCACTACGGCAGACCGGTGTTGGTGTTCCCGTCGGAAGCCGGCCGAGCGTGGGACTTCGAGAACAACGGCATGGTGGATGCTGTCGCCGACCTCGTCAACGCCGGTCGGGTGAAGCTCTACTGCGTGGACTCGCTCGACGCCGACACCTGGTCCGACAAGGGGTTGCCGATCGAGGAGCGGGCGCTGCGGCACGAGGTCTACACCCGCTGGCTCACCCACACCGTGGTGCCCTACATCCACGACGACACCTCGCCCGGTGCCGAACTGATCACCACCGGTTGCAGCATGGGCGCTTACCATGCGGTGCACTTCTCCTTCCAACGTGCCGACCTGGCGCCGTTGGCGATCGGGATGTCCGGCAACTACGACGTGATGAGTTGGCGGTCCTGGGGCGAGCGCGGCGATGCGACCTACTTCGCCAATCCGACCGACTACGTCCCCAACCTGCACGGCGACCACCTGGAGTGGCTGCGCCGCCAGCTGTCGGTACTGCTGGTCGTCGGGCAGGGGGCCTGGGAGACCCACCCGACCGGGGCACTGCCCTCGACCGTACAGTTCGCGCAGCTGGTGCAGGAGAAGGGCATTCGCTGCGAGCTGGACCTGTGGGGTTTCGATGTCAGCCACGACTGGGAGTGGTGGCGCAAGCAGCTCGCTCATCATTTGCCGCGTTTCTGCTGAGTGATCTACAACGAGGAGGTCCGGTGTCCGACACACGTCATCTGATCGGTCTGCTGCTCGGCGCGGAGGAGGACTGGCCGCGCGCCTTCGAGGCGATCGTCGAACGCCTCGGTTCCTTCGCCTACGGCAATCAGACCCACCACCTGGACACCGAACGGGTGCACATCTCCCCGTTCAATCTCCGTGACAAGGCACGGCACACCTTGGTCATCGACCGACTCGCCTACTGGTACTACCACCCCCGTGAGTGGCTGAAGAAGGTCGCGTTGATGGACGACGTGTATCTCCTCAACTCGCCGTTCACCTTCCAGTCGATGGAGAAGCACTCCGCGTACTGCGCGATGATGCGGCTCGGCATGCACGTCCCGGACACGGTCTTGGTGCCGTACAAGAATCCGATCGACAACACCCGCTGGGCATACACCTCGCGCAACTACAACGATCCCTTCGATTTGCCCAGCATTGCCGCCGAGATGGGCTATCCGCTGTTCATGAAGCCGTTCGACGGCGGTGGTTGGCGTGGGGTGTCGCGGATCAAGGACGAGGCGGCGCTGATGGCGGCGTACGACCAGTCCGGCGAGATGTTGATGCATCTGCAGAAATCGGTCGAACCGTACGACGTCTTCGCCCGGGCGCTGACCATCGGCCCGGAGACGATGGTGATGCATTTCCGGCCCGACGAGCCGATGCACGACCGGTACGCGGTCAGCCACGACTTTTTGTCTCCGGCCGCCGGCCAGGAGGCGATCACCATCGCCCAGACGGTGAATGCCTTCTTCCGCTGGGAGTTCAACTCCTGCGAGATGCTGGTCCAAGGCGACATCGTGATGCCGATCGACTACGCCAACGCCTGTCCCGACGTCGCGGTCACCTCGTTGCACTACTACTTCCCGTGGGCGATGAAGGCGCTGGTGAAATGGTCGGCGTTCTGCGCGGCTACCGGTCGGCCGGCCAGGTTGCAGGCCGATCCGACGCCGTGGTTCGCCGTCGCAGACGATCCCGATCTGGACTATGGGGCCAAGCTGCGGCACTATCAGCGGCTGGCCGACGAGCATTTCGACACCGAGCACTACCAGGAGTTCTGTGCAGCGGCGCTGCCGCACATTGACGAGATCGTGCTGGAGTGGGTGGCCTCAGCGCACTTCGACCAGATGCTGGTCGATACTGTCACGACCACTTATCCGGAGCATGAGCACGAGCGTTTCCTGGCTCACTTCCGGGGCCTGGTGGGGATGTGGGTCAGCGATCAGAACTAACCAGGTCCGCGTAGTCGGGATGCTGCGCGATGTAGTCGGCCGTGAAAGGGCAGCGGGCCACGACGTGTAGACCACGGTCGCGGGCGTCGTCGAGCGCGGCCTGGGTCACCAGGCCGGCGAATCCCTGACCCCGCCACCGGTGATTGGTGCCGGTGTGGATCACGATCATGGTGTCGCCACGGAGCACGTAGTCGACCAGACTCACGAGTTCGCCGTCATGAGTTCCCTCGTAACGGCAGCGTGCGTCGTTCCTCTCCACGTGAATCGTGCTCATAGCGGGAGCCTAACGCCCTTTCTGTGCTACGACGAAGATCCGGCGGAAAGACAGCACGGTTCCGTGTGACTGCTCGGGATAGGTCTCACGCAACAGGCGCTGGTATTTGGTCTCGAAGCTCTCGCGGAGATCGTCGGGCAGAGCTTGCAGAATCGGCCGTGCACCCGCGTAGTGATCACGACGAACGGCGGCGATAGGTTCACCAGCATGACTGAGACGAGTGCATACCCGGCCGACCAGCGGATCGAGATCGTCACCCCCGACGGGTTGCTGCCGGCTCAGGTCTGGCTGCCGCCGGCCGGCACCGGCGCCGCGGTCGTGGTCTTCCAGGAGATCTTCGGAGTCGGTCGCTACATCCAGCGCCGGTGCGCCGATCTGGCCGCTTTGGGCTACGTCGTCGTCGCGCCGGAGATCTACTGGCGGCTGGGCGTAACGGCCGTCGATGAGGATGCCGACGATCTGCTCCAGCAGGGGATGACCTTGATGCAGCAGGTGGATTGGGATGCCGCCGTCGCCGACGGCGTGGCCGCGGTCCGGCACACGAAGGGCATGATCGAGGTCACCGGTGACGTTGCCGCGCTCGGCTTCTGCTTCGGTGGCGGGCTGGCGTTCAACGTTGCCGCGGTTGAGCAGGTCGACGCCCTGGTGAGCTACTACGGCTCGGCGTTGCCGCAGTTGCACGTGCTCGCGCCGCGGGTCGACGCACCGAGCCTGCATCACTTCGGTGACTCCGATGCCTATATCCCGCTGGCGACGGTCCGCGAGATCGAAGCCGCAGTGACCTCCCGGCCTGACGTGAGTTTCGAGATTCATCCTGGTGCCGGACATGCGTTCGACAACCCGGCACCGATGTTCCACCACGCGGAGGCATCGGCTGAGGCATGGGCGAGCACCGTTCAGTTCCTCTCGACTCACTTGAGGAGCCGTGAGCAGTACGCTACCGACTGACCGAGACCGGGCACGCATCCCCACCATTCGACCCGGTGTTGAGGAGCCTGTCATGTCCGAGAACAGCGACCCGCACCGGCCTGCTTTGTCGATCCTGATCAAGGTGCGCGGGGCCATGCCCAACCTCCGGCCGGCCGAACAGCGGGTTGCGGAGCTGGTGCTGGCCGATCCGGCCGGCGTCTCGGAGAGCTCGATCACCACCGTCGCACGCCGATGCCAGACCTCGGAGACCACGGTGCTGCGGTTCTGCCGAGCCATCGGGCTGGGTGGTTATCCGGATCTGCGGATCGCGCTGGCCCGGGCGGCGCTGGCGGAGGAGTCGGAGCAGACGTCCGGCCAGCCCGCCACCGGCCAAATCGATCCCGAGGACTCGCTGGCCGATGTGGTCGCCAAGATCACCCATGCCGATGCGCGAGCCATCGCCGATACAGCTGCCTTACTCGACCTGGCGGTGCTCGAACAGGCGGTCGACGCGGTAGCGGCCGCGCGGCGGGTCGACATCTACGGCATCGCCGCCAGCGGTCTGGTGGGTGCCGACCTGCATCAGAAGTTGCACCGGATCGGCAAGATCTCCTATGTCTGGACCGATTCGCATCTGGCGCTGACCTCCGCTGCGGTGCTGCGGAGTGGTGACGTCGCGGTCGCCATCTCACACACCGGCAGCACTGTGGACACCGTCGACGCCTTGCGGGTTGCCCGGCAGCGGGGCGCCACGACGATTGCGATCACGAACTTCGCCGGCTCGCTGATAGCCGAGTACGCGGATCTGCTGCTGCTCACCGCGGCCCGGGAGACCACCTTCCGATCCGGGGCGATGTCGAGCCGGATCGCTCAGTTGGCCCTGGTCGACTGCCTGTTCGCCGGCGTTGCGCAGCGCTCGTACGATCAGGCGATCAAGGCGTTGGAAAGTACGTACGCGGTGGTGCGCAGCAGGCATGGCGAGTGAACTTTGCCGACCTCGATTGTGAGCAGGGACTCCCATCCTCGCCGGACCATCGTCGTGCTCGGCATGTTGTCCACGTTCGGCCCGATCTCCCTGGATCTCTATCTGCCCTCGCTGCCGGAACTCTCCAGCGAGCTGAGCACCTCCACCTCCAGTGCCCAGCTGACCATCACGGCTTGTCTGCTCGGACTGGCCGTCGGACAGCTGATCGCCGGTCCGCTGTCGGACCAGTTCGGCCGCCGACGACCGCTGCTGATCGGCCTGGTGGCGTATCTGCTCGCCTCGCTGGCCTGCGCGTTCGCCCCGACCGTCGAACTGCTGGTCGTGCTGCGGTTGCTGCAGGGCCTGGCCGGAGCGGCTGGGCTGGTGATCGCGCGGGCGGTCGCCCGTGACCTGTACAGCGGCGGTGCGTTGCTGACCTTTTTCGCCCGACTGACCCTGGTCTCCGGGCTGGCTCCGGTGGTGGCGCCGCTGCTCGGCGGCCAACTGGCGCGGGTGATGGACTGGCGCGGCATCTTCGTGGTGCTGGCCGGCTTCGGTCTGGTGCTGGTGCTCGCGGGACTGCTCGGGGTGCCGGAGTCGCTGCCGCCGGAGCAGCGCAGCGCCGGTGGGCTGCGAGCCAACCTGGCCGGCTTTCGTGAGTTGCTGGCCGACCGGCTGTTCCTCGGCGCCGCGTTCGCCTCGGGCTTGGCCGGTGCGGCCATGTTCGCCTACATCGCGGGGGCGACGTTCGTGCTGCAGCGGATCTACCAGATGTCGCCACAGGGCTTCTCGTACGCCTTCGGCATCAACGCCCTGGGCATCATGGCGATGGCGCAGCTCGGGGCTCGGCTCGCTCGGACCTGGACGACCGTCCGGGTGCTCGGCTTCGGTCTGGGACTGAATCTGGTCGGCGCGCTCGGCGTACTGGTCAGTGTGCTCTCCGGTGCCGGGCTGGTGCCGCTGCTGATCACACTGTGGGTGATGGTCAGCTCGGTCGGTCTGGTGTTCCCGACGGCGACCACCATCGCGCTGGCCGACTATCCCCATCAGGCCGGACGGGCTTCCTCGCTGCTCGGTTTGGGACAGTACATCGCCGGTGCGCTGGTGGCTCCGTTGGTCGGGCTGGCGGGGGAGCACACCGCCGTACCGATGGGACTGGTGGTGGTCGGAGCCAGTGTGTCGGCGGCCCTGCTCTTCTGGTTCCTGGTGGTACGAACGCTGCGGCAACGCGGTGAGGTCGTCTAGCTACTTCGACCTGAAAAAGTCGGGGCGTGTCGAGCCGTGAATATGGCTTTGACAAGGGAGAATGGTCTCAACCCCTTGGGCTAGAAGGGATTGAGACCATTCATGTTGCGCACGGTAGCTGATCAGCCGTCACTGTGGGAAGCGATCCTTCCCGAAGAACTACGCCGACTCCCGACCGAGTTGGCCCGGATCGACGTGTTACTGGACGATCCGGTGTTCTTCACCCCGTTCGTGCCGTTCTTCGACCCCAGGATGGGTCGACCGTCCACGCCGATGGAAACCTATCTGCGGTTGATGTTCCTCAAGTTCCGCTACCGACTCGGGTATGAGTCGTTGTGTCGGGAGGTGTCGGACTCGATCACCTGGCGGCAGTTCTGCCGGATCGGGATTGATCAGAAGGTGCCGCACCCGACCACGTTGATGAAGCTGACCACCCGCTGCGGCTCCGCGGCCGTGGACGGGTTGAACGAAGCCCTGGTGGCGAAGGCGGTCGCGGCGAAAGTCGTGCGCACGTCGAAGATCCGGGTGGACACCACCGTCGTCCCGGCGAATGTCGCGTATCCGACCGATTCAGGGTTGCTGGCGCGGGCGGTGAAACGGATCGCGACCACCGCGAAACGGATCCAGGCTGCTGGTGGTGGAGTCCGCACCAAGGTCCGGGACCGGTCCCGCGCCGCGGGAAAACGAGCCCATGATCTGAACGCGAAGCTCCGCACCCGCAGTGCTGAGGCCAAGCAGGAAGCGTTGAAGGTCGTGCAGCGCAAGAACCTTGAGCTCGCCCGGCTCGCCGAGACCGCCGCAGCTGAGGCCGAACACCTGCTCGTCAACGCGAAACGGGCGATCCGGACCGCGACGAAGAAGGCTGCTCAGCTCAAGGCCAGCGGCGGTGGTAGGGATGCTGCCGCGGGTCGGAAACGGGGCCGGCTGGCCCGTGCGGTGAACGACTTGACCAAGCTGGTGGCTGCGACCCGGCGGATCGCGGCACAAACCAGGCAGCGGATTGGCGGGACCATGCCCGACGGTGCGACCCGCCGGGTCAGCCTGCACGATCCCGACGCTCGCCCGATCGCCAAAGGCCGACTCGGTAAACCGGTCGAGTTCGGCTACAAAGGCCAGGTCTGCGACAACGCCGACGGCGTGATCCTCGACCATGATGTCCAGCCCGGGAACCCGGCCGACGCCCCCAGGCTGGAACCCGCGGTGAAACGAGTGACCAAACGCACCGGGAAAACCCCACGCACCGTCGCCGCCGACCGAGGCTACGGCGAAGCCGCCGTCGATGACGCGCTGCACGACCTCGGCGTCACCAACCCAGTGATCCCCCGCAAAGGGAAACCGTCGAAGGCCCGGCAAGCCTATGAACGACGACGATCCTTCCGGCAACACGTGAAATGGCGGACCGGTAGCGAAGGACGGATCAGCCACCTGAAACGCAACTGCGGCTGGGACCGCACCAGAATCGACACCCTCGAAGGCGCCCGCACCTGGACCGGACACGGCGTCTTCACCCACAACCTCACCAAGATCGCCACCCTCACCGCCTAACCAACCCCGCCAGGGAGAGACCGACCACCCTGAGCCACACGGCCAAGGTTCAGCCCGAAACCCCCGAACTCAGCCAACCGAGTTCTTCAGGTCGAAGTAGCTACTTCGACCAAGATCTCAGATCTTGCTCAGCACCTCAGCGACGATGAGTTCGGCAGCATCGTCGATGTCGTAGCCTTCGGGCCACTCTGTGACCAGCGCGGCGAGATCATTGCGGAAGGCGCTGTCGTTCAGCTTCTCTCGGAGGTTCGTTTCTGAGAGTGCCGCAGTGATGCCCGCTGGCCGGTAGGGCGCGAACGCGGCCACGATGTTGTCGCCGGTAAGACCGAGTTCGGTCACTGCGCGCACGTAGTCGAGGTCTTCGCTGTAGCGGCGGGGCCTGTCCATGATGAGTTGGTGCCAAACAGGTGCCGCCTCGGAACACCAACTCATCGCCCAAGAGCGGATGCTCGGTGACCTCGATGATCAACCGTGCCAGCACGAGATCCTGCTCGACCGCGTGGAGTGTCGGCCACGGCTTTGCGGCGGCCCAAGATTGGATGACAGATCGCGGGATCACAGGTCCGGTTCCACATCGACGTTCTCGACGACGCCCCACTTGGCGTCGGCCTTGCCCCTTCTAGGACCGCCTGCCTGAAGTAGATCGACCGCACGCCGGCCCTGGGCAGAGCGCGAGGCGACAAACTCGTGCAGTGCATCGGTGAGCGTTGAGGTGTCGACGAACTCGGCGTTGCGGTCGAGCAGCCACCCGACGCGTCGCGCAACAGCCAACCGATAGGACGGTGCCACAGCGACGAGCTTGGCAGCGTCGAGCTTCTGCTCCTGGGCGAGTTCACCGATGATCGTCGCCACATTGAACAGGGAACCGGAGTCGTCCGGGCGCTCCACCAGGTCAAACACGGTGGCCTCCGGCGACGAGATGCGCACTGACGCTGTTCGGGAGTTCTTTGACACGACCGGGATCTTGTCAACGCGTGCACGCTCGTAGAAGCGCAGCCGGACCCGTTCGATGTCTCGATCGACGAGCGGACGGTCGACCATCACCTGGAACACCTGCGGTCGCTGATGAGCGGCGCCATGTAGTTCCGCCGCCGACAGCAGCCCGACGTAGTAGGACCGACCGAGGAACCCCATGAGTTGGTCGATGAAGTCCATGGCCGGCACCACACCCCACGACGAGAACTCCGAGGGGATCGGGACATAGAGGCCTGGCGCAGGGGCGAAGAAATGACCGGATTCATGGGCACGTCTCATGGCCTCACGGGCCGCACCACGAGAGAGTCCCGTGAGGTCGACAACCTGGTCAAGCGTCAACGCGCTGATGCCATGTCCCACGACCTCATCACGTAGACGTCTGATCGGCACCGCTGAGAGCGTGCGCATGATCCTCCACAAGTGTAAGAGTCTGACCCAGAATCATATCAAGTATGACTTAGGGCATCTCTCTTACACACTATCTGCCGGATTGCTGCGGTGTTCAAGGTGGGACACGCGGGTCGGTGAGGCCGAACTTATGACCTAATCCCCGCTTGACTATCTAGAACAAAAGTTCGAATATGGAGGGGTGACCGCAGCTCCCACCATCGCCGACCTGCGACAGCGGGTCAATCGGATGCAGGGGGCTGCGGTCTCTCGTCACCTGCCGTTGCTGCCGGGTCTCAGTGAGATCGTCAGCTTGCACACGGGGATGGTTGCCAGCCTGGACAGCCCGGCGCTGGCGATGTCGTTGATGGCGGGTCCGTCGCAAGCTGGGGAGTGGACCTCGGTGGTCGGGATGCCGGAGTTCGGCTTCGATGCCGCCCTGGCGTTCGGGGTCGACCTGGGCCGCTGCATCGTGGTGCCGGAGCCGGGGGAGCACTGGCTGAGTGTGACCGCGGGATTGGTCGAGATCACCACCGTAGTGCTGGTCCGGCCGCCCGTCCCGGTCACTGATCAGCAGGCAACACGGATGCTGGCCAGGCTGCGACAGAAGGACGCCGTGCTGCTGGTCGACTCGGGCCTGCTGGGGGAGTGGGCCTGGCCTCGGCCGCAGCGGCGGCTGGCGGTGACCGATAACCGCTGGGCCGGGCTCGGCCGGGGGCACGGTCACCTGCGGGGGCGGCAGGTGACGGTCCGGTCATGGGGCGGCGGGGTGCCCGACCGGACCGTCGACCTGTGGCTGCCGGACGAGCGACTCGATGTGCGCGTGGAGCCGAGCCGCGTTGTCGGGCACGGGGCCGCTGGGTACGAGAGCGAGGTGGCAGCCGGATGAGCGTCGACACCCTTCCCGAGTTGTCAGATTCCACGGTCGTCGGAGCGACCACCGAGTCTGACAAGTCGGTGTGCGCGGCGCCGCGGGTGATGGTGGTCTGGTGCCCGGACTGGCCGGTGGTCGCCGCTATCGCTGCCGAGGAACTGTCGAGCGAGGATCCGGTCGCGGTGCTGACCGGCAATCAGGTGCTCTCCTGCTCGGCCCGTGCCCGTCTCGACGGGGTGCGCCGCGGCATGCGACGACGAGATGCGGTGGCCCGCTGTCCCGAACTGATCTGCGTCGAGGCCAACGAGGCGCGGGATCAGCGGGCGTACGAGCAGGTGCTGTCCGGGCTGGAGCAGCTGGTCGCCACCGTCACCCCGATGCGACCCGGGCTGTGCGCACTGCCGGTGCCGCGCCGGTTCTACGGCGGCGAACCGCAGGCGGCGGCGGTGATCGCGGAGATGCTGGTGGAGTACGGGGTGTGGGACTGCCGGGTCGGCATCGCCGACGGCATGTTCGCAGCCGAACAGGCTGCCCGGCAGGCCGAGGCACAGAGCTGGTTCGTGGTGCCGACCGGGGGATCCGCGCGGTTCCTGGCCGACTTGGAGATCCGTGCCTTGGATGTCGGCGCGCCGCATGACTCCGAACTGGTCAGCTTGCTGCGCCGGCTGGGGATCCGGCGGCTCGGGGAGTTCGCGGCGCTGTCGACCAGAGATGTCGCCACCAGATTCGGCACTCACGGCTCCTGGCTGCACCGGCTGTGTCGGGGGGCCGATTCTCGGGTGGCGGCAGGTCGGCGTCCACCCATCGAGCTGATCCAGCGGGCGAGGTTCGAGCCGCCGCTGGAGACCATCGAGCCGATCGCGTTCAGCACCCGGCAGACCGCGGACCGGTTCGTCGCCGAACTGTCCCGCCACGGCCTGGTCTGCACCACCGTGACCATCGAGGTGCGAGGCGATCGGGGCTGGCAGGGGGCGCGGACCTGGGGACATCCGCGCTGGTTCGGATCAGCCGATCTGATCGACCGGGTGTTCTGGCAGTTGCAGGGCGATCCGGCGCCGGAGCCGGAGCCGGTCTATGAGATCCGGCTGGTGCCGGAGTCGGTGGAGTCGCTCGGGGATCACGGCGACGGGCTGTGGGGCAGCGCCACCGACGAGCGGGTCGATCGGGGAGTCGCCCGGTTGCAGGGGATGCTCGGTCCGGAGGCGGTGGTCGCACCGGCCGTCCAGGGAGGCCGAGGGCCGGCGCGGAGCCAGGCATCGGTTCCGTGGGGGGAGCGGGCGGAGGGACTGCGGCCGGCCTCGCTGCCTTGGCCCGGCAGCATCCCGCCGCCTGCACCGGCCAGGGTCTTCGCCCAGCCGCGACCGGCGATGGTGGTCGGTCAGGACGGCCGCCCGGTGACGGTGTCGAGCCGCGGCTTGGTGGTGGGCGAGCCGACCCGATTCCGGCCTGACCCGGCCGGTCCGGTGCTCGGGGTGCATGCCTGGGCCGGGCCGTGGCCGATCGACGAACTGTGGTGGGACCCGGCCGGCGCCCGCCAGGTTGCCCGCTTCCAATTCGTCGGAGTGGACGGCAGCGCCTGGCTGCTGGTGGTCGAGCAAGGACGATGGTGGACCGAAGCGCGCTATGACTAGGCCAGCCTGATGGGGTGGAACAATCCGCCGATGCCGTGGCGGGAGTTGGAAGCGCGGCTGTCGGGACGGGTCAGCTCGGATAGCTCGCTGGATCGCAATGGCGATCCGATTCCGCCGTGGAGTCGGCGGCGTGCCGCTCCGGTTGCGGCGCCTGCGACTCCCAGCACAACGCCGGCGGTCCCGTACGCGGAACTTCACTGCCACAGCAATTTCAGCTTTCTCGACGGCGCCTCCGATCCCGAGAAGCTGGTTGCCGAGGCGGTCTCGCTCGGGCTGAGCGCGCTGGCGATCACCGATCATGACGGTCTGTATGCCGCGGCACGGTTTGCCGAGGTCGCTCAGGGGGTCGAGGTCGCTCAGGGAGTCGAGCTGCAGACGATCTACGGTGCCGAACTGTCACTGGGATTGCGTACGCCGCAGAACGGAATCCCCGATCCTGAGGGCTCGCATCTGCTGGCGCTGGCTCGTGGCGTCACGGGCTATCACCAGCTGGCGCGGGCGATCACCAAGGCTCAACTGCGAGGTGACGAGAAGGGTCGCCCGCTCTATGATCTCGACCAGCTTGCCGCCGAGGCCGAGGGCCATTGGACGATCCTGACCGGCTGTCGGAAGGGCGCTGTTCGCCAGGCATTGACAGCCGGCGGGCCGTCGGCTGCTGCCGCGGAGTTGGACCGGTTGACCGCGCTGTTCGGTCACGACCGGGTGGTGGTGGAGCTGTTCGACCATGGTCGGCCCGACGACTCCACGATCAACGACCGGCTGGTCGAGTTGGCTCGCGTCCACGAACTGCCGGTGGTCGCCACCAATGCTGTCCACTACGCGACCCCGGAGAACTATCGGCTGGCCACGGCGATGGCGGCGGTCCGGGCTCGGCGCAGCCTCGCCGAGATGGACGGCTGGCTGCCGGTGCCAGGGGCCCATCTGCGTTCGGGGGAGGAGATGGCCCAGATCTTCGCCCGCTATCCCGGGGTCGTCTCCCAGACCTTGGCCGTGGCCGCCGATTGTGCTTTCGATCTCAAGCTGGCCAAGCCCGGCTTGCCGAAGCTCGAGGTGCCGGATGGTCACACGCCGGCCAGCTATCTGCGGAAGTTGTGTCGGGAGGGATGGTCAAAGCGCTATCCCCGCGAGAACCGGCAGGAGGCGGCTGATCGGCTGGAGCGCGAACTCAAGGTGATCGAGGACAAGGACTTCCCCGGCTACTTCTTGATCGTGCACGGCATGGTCGACTTCGCCAGAAGCAGAGGGATTCTCTGCCAGGGCAGGGGATCGGCGGCCAACTCGGTGGTCTGCTATGTGCTGGGAATCACTGCGGTCGACCCGGTCAAGTACGACCTGCCGTTCGAGCGTTTCTTGTCCGCGGCCCGTGACGAGGAGCCGGACATCGATGTCGACTTCGACTCCGACCGGAGGGAGGAGGTGATCCAGGAGGTCTATGCCCGCTACGGCCGGCACAACGCCGCCCAGGTCGCCAATGTGATCAGCTACCGGCCCAAATCCGCAGTCCGGGACATGGCCAAAGCGCTCGGCTACTCCACCGGCCAGCAGGATGCCTGGTCCAAGCAGATCGATTCCTGGGGAGAGATCCCGGCGCGCAGTGAGCAGAGCCATGACATCCCCGATCAAGTGACCGACCTGGCCAACCAGCTGCTCGGCGCACCACGCCACCTCGGTATCCATGCCTGCGGGATGGTGCTGACCGAGCGGCCGGTGGGGGAGGTGGTGCCGATCGAGCGCGGCCGGATGGATGCTCGCACGGTGCTGCAGTGGGACAAGGACAGCTGCGCCTACATGGGGCTGGTCAAGTTCGACTTTCTCGGCCTGGGGATCCTCAGCGCGATGCAGTACACCTTCGATCTGATCGCCGAGCGACTCGGCGAGCGATGGACGTTGCAGTCCATCCCCAAGGAGGAGCCCGGTGTCTACGACATGCTCTGCCGGGCCGACTCCATCGGGGTCTTCCAGATCGAGAGCCGAGCCCAGATCGGCACCCTGCCTCGACTGCAACCACGCAAGTTCTACGATCTGGTGATCGAGATCGCGCTGATCCGGCCCGGCCCGATCCAGGGCGGAGCGGTGCATCCGTACATTCGCCGGGCCACCGGCCGGGAGAAGGCGGAGCCGCCGCATCCCGCGCTCGAGCCGGTGCTGAGGCGAACCTTGGGGGTGCCGCTGTTCCAGGAGCAGCTGATGCAGATCGCGACCACGGTCGGCGGCTGCACCGGCGAGGAGGCGGACCTGCTACGGCGGGCGATGGGCTCCAAGCGCGGGATCGAGAAGATCGAGCGGATCAAGGACAAGCTGTACGACGGGATGGCAGGACACGGCATCGTCGGTGCAATCGCCGACGGCATCTATGCCCGGATCGAGGCGTTCGCCAGCTTCGGCTTCGCCGAGAGCCACGCGATCAGCTTTGCCCTGCTGGTCTATGCCAGTTCCTGGCTGAAGCTGCACTATCCCGGCGCGTTTCTGGCCGGGCTGCTGCGGGCTCAGCCGATGGGCTTCTACTCCCCGCAGTCACTGGTCGCCGATGCCCGGCGGCATGGGGTGGAGGTGAGGCGCCCGGACATCGTCGCCTCGGGTGTAGATGCTGATCTGGAGCCGCTCGAGGCAGGCGGCTCGATGGTGCCTGGCGGGATGGCCTCCTGCTTGGAGACCGAGCAGCCGCCGGTCGAGAAGTTCCGACCTGATGCTCCGAACATCAGCGCAACCCACCGCCGGGACTCATCCTCTGCCGTGCGGCTGGGACTGACCTCGGTCACCAGCATCGGCCGTCCGCTCGCGATGAGGATCGTGGCGGAGCGGGCACGTCGGCCGTATGCCGATATGAACGACCTGGTCCGTCGAACGGGGATGACGACCACCCAGGCCGAGGCGCTGGCCACCGCCGGCGCGTTCGACTCCTTCGGGCTGAGCAGGCGGCAGGCACTGTGGAATGCCGGGTATGCGGACTCCGCCGACACCCTGCCCGGCACCGCGATCGATGCAGCCCCACCGGAGTTGCCCGGGATGAGCGACGTCGAGCTGACCGTGGCCGATCTCTGGGCGACCAAGATCTCACCTGGGGAGCATCCGGTCGTCCATCTGCGCAGCGCCCTGGATGAGTTGGGGATCCGTCCGGTCGGCACTCTCGGGGAGGCAGACGACACCCGCCGGGTCCGGGTCGCCGGGCTGGTTACTCACCGCCAGCGTCCGGGCACTGCGGGTGGGGTGACTTTCCTCAACGTGGAGGACGAGACCGGGATGCTCAACATCGTCTGCTCGGCGCCGATGTGGAATCGCTATCGCCGAGTCGGCAGGCAAAGCAATGCGCTGGTCATTCGGGGACGAGTGGAGCACGCCGACGGAGTCACCAACCTGGTCGCCGATCGGTTCGATCCGCTCGCCTTGGTGGTGCCTACCGCCCGGGCGCTCGGGCAGCACCGGTCCCGCGACTTCCACTGACATCGCTTCGGCCACCCAGCAGCGTCGCCGCCAAAGGCATCACCAACACGGTGACGGCGCCGCCGGCAACGAGCACCGAGGCATTCGCCGAGCTCATCTGACCGGCCGCCACGGCCGTCGAGGTGACCGCCACGATGATCGGCAGTCCGGTCGACGCGAAGAGGCCGATCCGGACGCTGTCCCGGGAGTCGAAGTGGCGACCACCGCTGGTCGGATCGCGCTCCAGTTTGCTGGCGATGAACACCGGCAGCCCGCGGACGAGCACGATCATCAGCACGAACAGAATCAGCGTCAACGGCTGTGCCGCAACGGCCGCCGGGTTGATCGCCATCCCCGAGGTGACGAAGAAGACCGGGATCAGCAGTCCGAAGGCCAGGCCGTTGAGCTTGTGCTCCAACTGCTCATCGCCACTGGGCAGGGCTCGCCGGAGGATGAACCCGGCCGCGAAGGCGCCGAGGACGACATCGAGATCGAACACCTCCGCCAGGACGCAGAGCGCCACCAGCAGCAGCACCGTGAGCCGTACGGTGGTCTGGCCGGTGGTCTCCGACCCGGCTCGGATGATCGACAACACCTTCGAGGTCTCGCGCCTGATCCGCCGCCAGGGCAGGGTGATGGCCGCGGCGAGAAGCGCGAACATGATCACCGCCACCAAGGCTTCGCCGGGCCCGCCGGTGCCGAGCAGCACCGCCATCGCGATCACCGGGCCGAGCTCTCCGTACGCGCCGTGGTTCATCACCGACTTGCCGACCGGGCCGGTGAGCAACCCGCCGTCCTTGAGGATTGGCAGCAATGTGCCCAGCGCGGTCGAGCACAGGGCGATCGCCAGCGCCACTTCGGCATGCAGGAGGCCGGTCAGGCCGGCTAGGAAGACCAGCGCCAACGCGAGGCCGAGGCAGATCGCCCAGGTGGTGAACGCCCGGCGGCCGGATCGTCCGGTCAGTTCGGAGAGCTCGATCTCATAGCCCGCCAGGAGGAAGAGCATCCCGAGGCCGAGTTCGCGGAGCAGCCCGATTGCGTCGTCTGTCGCCGCGAACTGCAGTCCGTACGGTCCGATCAGCACCCCGGCCACCAGCAGGATGACGACCTCCGGCACGAGTCGTCGCGGGACCAGCCCGGCCACCAGCGGAGCGACGACAGCGCAGGCCGCGATCCACAGCAGTGACACGAACGATGACGGCTCCATCGGTCCTCCTCGCGGTCACAGTAGCGGTCACCGCGAGTGGACGTCAGCGACGGCGCCGCACCAGTAGGCCGATCAGGAACCCGGCGCCGGCAGACACCGCGGCCACCGTGCCGGGCGAGCGTGCCGCTTTGGCCTGTGCCTCGTCCAGCGCCTGCCGGGCCCTCACCTCGGCCTGGCCTTTGAGGTCGGCCTTGGCCACCAGTTCGCTGACGTCGGCGCCGAGCCGGGCGCGAGTGGTGGCGATCTCGGCTTCCAGCGGATCCTCGGCCGGAGCAGCGTCGGCATCGGCGGCCTCGGGCTGCCCGGCAGCCGGTGCCTGTCCCGACGCCTCCCGTTCCGCCTCGGCGTTGATCTCCGCGCCGAACAGCACCGCGTACGAGGTCAGCCACAGCCACATCAGCAGCACGACGATGCCGGCCAGAGCCCCGTACGTCTTCGCGTAGCTCGCGAAGAGCGTGACGTACAAGGAGAATCCCGCCGACACGGCCAGCCAGACGAGCGTGGCGACGATCGCGCCGGGAGAGGTCCAGACGAGTTCGGCGTTCGGCTGGTCCGGCGCGAAGCGATAGAGGACCGCGAGCGCGACCATGATCAATCCCGCGATCAGCACCCAGCGGGCGATCTGGATCAGCCAGCGCAGCGGACCGCCGTCGAAGATCGAGAAGACCACCGGCAGGACTGCGACCAACGAGACCAAGATGATCATGAAGGCGATCGCTCCGGCAGTCAGAGCCAACGCCAGGGCGCGCTTCTTCACCAGACCGCGATCGTCGGTCTGGTGATAGGCGGCGTTGATCGCCTGGACGAGATTGGCCACCCCGCCCGAGGCGCCCCACAGCGCGACGAGCAAGGCGATGATCACTCCGATGCTGAGTGCACCGGTCTGCCGGGACCGTTCAGTGATCTGCTCGATGATCAGGTTCTTGACGTCGGGCGGCAGGGCGCTGCCGAGTGCTTCGACCTGGGCGGCGATGGTCGAGGGGTCGGCGAACAGCCCGTACGCGAGCACCAGTGCGATCAAGGTCGGGAACAGCGCGAGGAAGCCGTAGAACGCAACGCCGGCCCCGAGCAACGGAATCTGGTCCGCCTGCGTTCTGGTCCAGCTCCGCTTCAGGATCTGGAACTTTTCTCGCCACGACATCCGAGCACCTCCACTCGATCGCACATCTCGGCTACCAGGTCCGAGCCTATGAGTACGGCGAATGAGGACAGCCTCTGCTTCCTTGAAGAGTTCCAGATAAGGGAGGATCGTAGGCAGTGAGCTTCCACTGGAAAGGCAAGAATCATCATGGTCATCGTGAACGCACCGTCCAACCTCGCTGCGACCTCGGAGGTCGCCGCCGGCGCTGCGCAGTTCCTCACCCCGGTCGTCATTGATCTCGAGGCATTGGTCGTCAACGGCAAGCAGGCGCACTGGCACGTTCGTGGCGGGAGCTTCATCGGCATCCACGAGTTGCTCGATTCTGTCGTCGAGCACGCTCAGGAGTTTGCCGACACCGCAGCCGAGCGGGTCATCGCCCTCGGGTTGCCGCTCGATTCCAGGATCGGCACCGTTGCCACGAAGGCCACGTTGCCGACCCTCTCCGACGGCTTCCAGGGCTGGGAGGCCACGGTTGCCGAGGTGGTCGGTCAGATCGACGCCGCTCTGGTCACCGTGCGCGCCGCGGTCACCGGCCTGGACGATGTCGATCTGTCCAGCCAGGACGTCGCGATCGAGATCGAGCGTGGGCTGACCAAGGACCGCTGGCTGCTCCAGGCCCATCTGGCGTCCTGACAGCAGGATGGTCCGGCCGGCGCCGGAAATCTGTGGTCGTGGTCAAACCTGAGGTAAGCCTCACCTATACTTACTCTCATGAGGCCACACCGGCGCCGCGGACCACTGCAGCACGTTCTCGTGGCGGGCAGCTTCGACGAGTTGCCCGTGATCGAGGCTGTGCTCCTGCTGCTGCCGAAGACTGCGTACGGTCAGGTGCTGATCGAGACCCCTCAGCACATTGACCTGCCGGCGCTGGACCTGCCGCCCCGGATGACGGTTGCTCGCCTCGCCCGCGGCCTGGACGATGAGCCCGGGCGCTTGGTGGGTGCCGCAGTTCAGGCCTGGCTCGAGGAGTGGACTCCGGCAGAGCCGGATCCGGCTCGTACGGTCACCGCTTGGGTCGGCGGCGTGGCCTGCAATCCGTTCGACTTCGCGGGTGCAGACATCCAGAACCTGTAGCCGGCGGCTGCATATCTCGAAGAGACGTCCACGAGTCTGCTGGCTCTCCCGTCGGGCACTCGGACCAGCCGGGCGTCAAAGCTGACGGGTTCTCGGTGACCGCACGCCAGACGATTCGCTCGTCGGCGGCCCAGTCGTGGGTGGAAGCTATGGGGGATGTCGCGGGAGTAGCAGGGAGCCGGTGCGCCTGTTGTCGGAGGCTCGATAGACGTCACTGCTCGTTTTGTTCCGGATGCGTGAGATCTGCCGACCGCCTCGGCGGCAGAGTCGGGCGCGGGGCTGCGGTTCTGTCTGGTGGCTGACGTATGAGATCCGTATGCTGGAAATATGAAGAGGCTGACCATCAGTATTCCGGATGAGATCGCGGAGAAGGCCCGGCGGGCGGTGCATTCTGGGCAGGCGGAGAGCGTGTCGGCGTACTTCGGTGAACTGGCCGCCAACGAGCCTGATTGGGCAGTGGCTAGAGAAGCAGTCGACGAGATGATCGCCGACATCGGAGGTCTTCCCGATGAAGCACGGTCTTGGGCTCGCGCGGCCCTGGACTCGAACATCGAGATCGGCGCGGCATGAGCATCCCCGTGCTGGACACCGGCGCACTCATCGCCCTGGAGCGCCGCGACCCCAGACTGGTCGCCCTGGCCGATGAGATCGTAAGGCGTCGGCTCGCAGCGTTCATCCCGGCCGGGGTGGTTGGTCAGTCCTGGCGTGGATCAGCGCGGCAGCACGCGATCGCGAAGCTCCTGAAAGCCAAGGGCGTTCGAGTGGACGTCTTGGATGAGCAGCTCGCGTTTCAGATTGGCAGTCGGTTGGGAGCCACCGGCACCGACGACGTGACAGATGCGCATGTCGCTCTGCTGGCCGCGCGCGTCCGAGGGGTCGTCTTCACCTCCGACCCGGAGGATATTCGCGCGTTGGATTCCTCGCTGCCGATCGTTCCGATCTGAATCACCCGGCGAAGCGGAAGAGCTTTTTGTTGGCGAACTCCTCCATGCCGCCCTTGCCGAGTTCGCGCCCGTAGCCGGATTTCTTGACTCCGCCGAAGGGGATGTCGGCACCTTCGAGGCCGGCGGCACCGATGAACACCATGCCGACGTCGAGTTGGTTGCCGACGCGCTCGGCGCGTTCGAGGTCGTCGCAGATGACGACCGAGCCGAGTCCGTAGGGGGAGGAGTTGGCCAGTTCGATCGCTTCCTCGTCGCTGGACACCTTGTACAGCTGCGCGACCGGGCCGAAGAGCTCCTGGCTGTAGACGGCCATGTCCGGAGTGATGTTGGTGAGCACGGTCGGGGTGTAGACGTTGCCGTCGGGCTCGTTGTTACCGACCAGGATCTCTGCGCCCTGGTCGAGTGCGCCCTGCACCTGACCGGTGAGGCCCTTGGTCGCGCTGGCGGAGGACAACGGGCCGAAGTCACTGCCGTACGACTGGCCACCGATCGCGGCTGCGAACTTCTCGGCGAACTCGTCGAAATACTTGTCCAGCACCACGATCCGCTTCGAGCCGTTGCAGGCCTGGCCGGAGTTCTCCATCCGGCCGGTCACGGCCTGCGCGACAGCGTGATCGAGGTCGTTGGTGTCGAGCACCAGGAAGACGTCGGAGCCGCCGAGTTCGAGGACGCACTTCTTGAGGTGCTTCCCGGCCTGGGTCGCGATGATCGCCCCGGCCCGCTCGGAGCCCGTCAGTGACACACCTTGCAGGCGATCGTCGGCGATGATGTCGGCGATCTGGTCGTGGGTGGCGAACACATTGACGTAGGCGCCCTCGGGGAAGCCCGCGTCGCGGTAGATCTGCTCGATCGCCAGCGCGGATTCCGGGCAGATCTCGGCGTGCTTCAGCACGATCGTGTTGCCGAGGATCAGGTTCGGCGATGCGAACCGTGCGACCTGATAGTAGGGATAGTTCCACGGCATGATGCCGAGAATGACGCCGATGCCCTGCTTGCGAATGAAGGTACGCAGTCCGTCGGACACGTCGAGTATCTCGTCGGCCAGCCACTCCTCGGCGTGCTGGGCGAACGCCTCGGTGATGTCGCCGGCGAACGCGGCCTCGCCGACTGCCTGATCGAGGGGCTTGCCCATCTCGCGGTTGATGATGGCGCCGAGTTCGTCCTGGCGATCCCGGAACAGATCGGCCGCCTTCTGCGCCAAGGCCGCCCGCTCGGCCACGGTCGTGGTGCGGGCCCAAGAGGTGTAGGCCTGCTGCGCCGCAGCCAAGGCATGCTCGATCTCGGTGTCTGTCGCGTCGGGGTACTCGCGGATGAACTCACCCGTCGCAGGATTCGTGACAGCGTACATAGCCTTCTTTGCCTACCTTCCGTATCCGCAGTCTCGGACCGAGACCGGGCCTCCGGCTCAGTATCCCTCACCGCTCGGCGATGGTGCGCTGTGCCTCTGGTCAGGAGGCTTGCGGCTCAGCTGAATCCCTGAGCGCTTCGGCGGAGTGCGTGTCGGCCGCGCTCAGTGGAGTCCATACTTTCAGCCAACTGGTTGGTACGACTCGAACGGAGCTCACTGCGTGAGTCAGAACATTGTCGTCGGTCCCGAGGACACGCTCGACGTGCTGCGCTGCCCACCTCCCGAGCTGTCCGCGGAGGATGCGGGTCGACTGCTGTCGGAGCACTGGGGGATCGAGGTCGTCGCGCTCACGAACTTCCCCAGCGAGCGCGACGTGAACCTGATGGTCAACGGTCAGTACGTGCTGAAGGTCTCCAACTCGGCGGAGCCACTGGAAGTCATCGACATGGAGACCCAGGCGCTGCGGCATGCCCAGCTCGTGGCGCCAGATCTCTCCCTGCCGCGGACCATCAGCACCATCGACGGGCAGGATCGCGTGACGGTGCAGGACGGTTCCGGCCGGTCCTGTGCCGCCCGGCTGATCACGGTGCTGCCGGGTGTCGTCGCCGAGGGTCTCCCGCTGACCAAGGAGCTGGCCGAGTCGATGGGCGCGATCTGCGCCCGGGCCAGCATCGCGTTGCAGGGCTTCTTCCACCCGGCGGCAGGTCGCGTCATCGACTGGGACGTACGGCGCGCGGCCGGGGTGCTCGCCGACGCGACACCGCAGACCCTCCAGCTGTCCGAGGAGTCCTTCGCCGAACTCAAGGAGCGCTGCCGGGCTGCCGGGCAGGCTGCGTACGCGTTGCCGAGTGGCGTCAACCACGCCGACGTGACGCTTTCCAACGTGATGGTCACCGACGGCACGATCACGGGCCTGATCGACTTCGGCGACACACACCACACCGCCCATGTGTGCGACCTGGCGATTGCGCTCACGTCGGTGCTGCGGAACACGGCTCCCCGACAGGTGGTCGGCATCTGGGAGCTGACCCGAGCGGTCATCGACGGCTACCAACGTCACCGTGCACTCAGCCCCGACGAGGTCGACATCCTCGGTGATCTCGTGCTGTGCCGGCTGGCCCTGACCTTGACCATCTCGGCCCGACGCGGAAGCGAGTACGAGGGCAACAGCGCCTACATCAACCAGTGGAACGCGCCCACCGTTCGGGTCCTGCACGAGCTGACCAGCATCTCGTCCGAGGAGCTGACGGCCCGTCTGCATCGGATCGCCGGTACGTCGCGCGCTCCCCGGGCAAGTCGTCAAGGTGGCAGCGCTGGGACTGATCCTGGGCTGCTCGCCCGGCGACACCACGTGATGGGCGGGCGTCTGTCGCCGCTGTTCTACGAGCGACCACTGCAGATCGTGCGAGGGACGGGTCCTTGGCTGATCGACGCCGACGGGAACCGGTACCTCGACGCCTACAACAATGTCGCCGTTGTCGGCCATGCCCATCCGGCGGTCGTGCAGGCGGTCTCTCGCCAGCTCGCGGCGGTCAACCCGCACTCCCGTTATCTCCATCCCAACGTGGTCGAACTCGCCGAGCGGCTGGTGGCGACGATGCCGGACGGACTCGACACCGTCTTGTTCACCACCTCCGGGACCGAGGCCAACGATCTCGCCTGGCGGCTGGCCACCGCCTGGACCGGCGGCAACGGGGCAGTGATTGCCGAGTACGCGTACCACGGGTCGTCGAAGTGGCTCGCCGATCTGAGCCCGAACGAGTGGCCGGCCGGCTATCGCCCGGCTCACGTGGCGACCTTCGCCGCGCCCCGAGCCGAGACCGGCGGCCTTGACCACGCCACCGCTGTCGATCGAATCGCTGCCGCGGCAGGTGAGCTCCGTACTGCCGGTGACATCCCTGCCCTGGTGCTGGCCGACATCGGCTTCACCAGCGAGGGCATCCTCGACGCGCCCGACCCGTTCGTGCAGGGACTCGTCGACGGTGCCCACGCGCAGGGTGCGCTGTTCCTCGCCGACGAGGTCCAGGCCGGCTTCGGACGGATCGGCCCGCCGCTGTGGCGGTTCGCGGCCCACCGCGTGGTCCCCGACCTCGTCACCCTCGGCAAACCGATGGGAGCCGGCTATCCGATCGGTGCGGTCGTGACCCGGCGCGAGATCGCCGACCGGCTGGCCGAGGAGTACGAGTACTTCTCCACCTTTGCCGCGACCCCCGCCGCTGCCGCGGCCTCGCTGGCTGTGCTGGACGTCCTCCAGGACAGCGACATCCTCGACAGCGTCGTCACCGTCGGCTGCCATCTACGGGAGCAGCTCCGTGTCCTCGCTCAAGGTCACGACCGGCTCGGCAGCGTTCGCGGCAGCGGTCTGATCGCCGGCATGGACATCCTCGGTCCCGACGGGATTCCGGACCGTCGCTACGCGCGTACCGTGCTCAACACGCTCACCCGTCACGGGGTTCTGGCCGGTCTCACCGGCCCCACCGGCGCCGTCCTCAAGATCCGCCCACCGCTCATCTGGGAGTCCCAGCACGTCGACCGACTCATCTCCGCCCTACGACTGAGCTTGGCAGGCGGCTGAGCGAGACCGGTATGGGCTGGTGGCCCATCGAGGCGCTCGTGGCGCCGCTCGGCATCAGTGCAGGCAACTGATCCACGAACTGCACCGCACCGAAACACAGGTGACACATCTGCTGGGTTCACTGTGCCGATGGACCTCACTGCGATCACCGGGTTTCGACGACCACACTCCCGGAGCGAGCTGGTCCTGTCTCCGGGAGAGGTTCTTCTGGCCGGGGGGACGTGGCTGTTCTCCGAGCCGCAGCCTGAGACGTCGGGGCTTGTCGATCTGACCGCTCTGGGCTGGCCGCCGCTGGAGATCACCGAGAAGGGTTTGCGGATCGCCGCCACCTGCACCATCGCCGAGCTGGTGAGCCTGCCGCCACAGACCGGCTGGACCGCGCAACCGCTGTTCCGTGCCTGCGCCGACGCTCTGCTGATGTCGTTCAAGATCTGGCAGCTGGCCACCGTCGGGGGCAACATCTGCCGATCGTTCGCGGCCGGTGCCATGGTGACGCTCGCGGCGACCCTGGACGCGGAGGCAGAGATCTGGTGTCCCGACGGCACCGACCGCAGCATTGCCGTGGCAGAACTCGTCACCGGCAACGGCACGAACTCGCTTCGTCCCGGGGAGGTGGTGCGGGCGGTCGTCATCCCCCGGCGCACCCTGGGTGCGCGGACCGCCTTGCGCAAGATCGCCCTGGCGAAGCTAGGTCGCTCCGGCGCAGTCCTCACCGGTCGCGTAGATCCGGACGGTTCCGCGCTGTTCGTGATCACCGCGGCCACTTCCCGGCCGGTGTTGCTGCGCTACCGGGGGATTCCGGACCCCGCGACTCTGCGCGCCGACGTCGCGGCAGCCCCGGGTTATTACACCGACCCGCTCGGGGCAGCAGACTGGCGTCGTCAGGTCAGCCAGGTGCTGATGGACGAGGTGCGCACCGACCTGGTCGGCGGGAACCGATGACCGCCGACGGAGGGGACCACGGCGCAGCGGTCCGGTGCACGGTGGACGGTGCCGAACTGAACGGTGATCCGGCACCCGGCCAGTGTCTGCGTACCTTTCTGCGTGAGTACGGTCACCTGGGTGTCAAGAAGGGCTGCGATGCCGGCGATTGCGGGGCCTGCTCGGTGCTCCTCGACGGCCGGCCCGTGCACTCGTGCCTGGTGCCGGCCGTCAGGGTCGACGGCCGCGAGGTGACCACTGTCTCCGGGCTGGGCACTCCGGACGCCCTGCACCCGGTGCAGCAGGCGTTCTGCGACAATTTCGGCTTCCAGTGCGGATTCTGCACGGCTGGGATGATCGTGACCGCGTCGACCCTGACTCCGGCCGACCTCGACGACCTGCCCAGGCTGATGAAGGGCAATCTGTGCCGCTGCACGGGCTACCGGGCCATCCGGCAATCGATCCGGGCCGGGCTCACCGGCGCTCCCACTGTGGCCGACTGTCCTGGGCCGGACGAGACGGCCGTCGGTCGTTCCGTGCCGCCGCCCGCCGGGCGCCGCGTCGTAACAGGCACCGAGCCGTACACCTTCGACATCGTCATGCCCGGTGCGTTGCATCTGCGGCTGCTGAGTGCGCCACATTCCCATGCGCGCATCGTCTCGATCGACACCACAGCGGCCGAGGCGCTCCCGGGTGTCGAGTTGGTGCTCACTCATCGCAACGTGCCCTCCGTCCGCTACTCGACCGCTCGGCATGAACATCGGATCGATGATCCGGATGACACGCGGATGCTCGATGACGTCGTACGGTTCCGCGGCCAGCGGGTTGCCGCCGTGGTGGCCACCACGGCCGCCATCGCCGACCGTGCCTGCCGGCTGATCGAGGTCAGCTACGAGGTGCTGCCCGCCGTTTTCGATCCCGAGGAGGCCCGCACCCCGGGTGCGCCGCTCGTGCATCCCGACCGGACGCCGGACGACCGGGTCGACGAGGCCGGGCGGAACGTGATCGTCGCGCTGCATGCCGGTCATGGTGGTGATGTCGACGAGGCGCTGGCCGCGTCCGATGTCACAGTCAGCGGCACCTGGCAGACCCAGCGGGTGAGCCATGCCCAGCTGGAGACTCACGGCACCATCGGTTGGCTCGACGACGACGGACGGCTCACGCTCCGGACGTCCACCCAGGTGCCGTTCCTGGTACGCGACGAACTCAGCTTGCTCTTGGAGTTGCCGCCGGACCGCATCCGGGTCTTCACCGGACGAGTCGGCGGCGGCTTCGGCGGCAAGCAGGAGGTGTTCACCGAGGACCTGGTCGGGCTTGCCGTGCTGCGTACCGGGCGGCCGGTCCAATTCGAGTTGAGCCGAGCCGACGAGTTCCTGCGTACCTCGGTGCGTCATCCGATGCGCGTCGGGGTCAGCCTCGGCGCGTCCGCGGACGGCAGGTTGACCGCACTCAAGCTCGACCTGCTGTCCGACACCGGCGCCTACGGCAACCACTCCCGGGGAGTGCTGTTCCATGCCTGTGCGGAGTCGATCTCGCTCTACAACGTGCCGGTCAAGCAGGTGGATGCCGAGGTCGTCTACACCAACAACGTGCCTTCGGGAGCCTTCCGCGGTTACGGCCTGGGTCAGGTGATCTTCGGCGTCGAGTCCGCTCTCGACGAACTCGCCGTCGCCCTGGACATCGATCCGTTCGAGCTGCGCCGGATCAACATGGTCCGCAATGGCGACCCGCTGCTGACCGGCCACGCCGAGCCGGAACCAGATCTGGTCTACGGCAGCTACGGTCTCGACCAGTGCCTCGACCTTGCCGAGAGTGCGCTGGTCAGGGGGAACGGGGTCGCCGCACCGGCGGGACCGAGCTGGCGGATCGGAGAGGGCATGGCGGTCGCGATGATCGCCACCATGGCGCCGTTCGGACACATCTCCCGCACCACGATCACCCTGCATCCCGATGGCCGCTACCACCTGGGTGTGGGCACCTCGGAGTTCGGCAACGGCACCACCACTGTGCACACCCAGATCGTGGCCACCGTCTTGAACACCGGAGTGGACCGGATCGTCGTGCACCAGTCCGACACCGACGCTGCTCCGTACGACACGGGCGCGTTCGCCTCCGCGGGCACGACGGTGGCAGGCAAAGCCCTGTACGCCGCCGCGCTCAGCCTACGGACGACCCTGCTGGAGGCGGCTCACGCGGTCACCGGCGCCCCGATCTCAGCGGTGGTCCTCGACCGGTCCGGAGTCGTCGCGGACGGCCGCCGGATCGGCTTCGCCGAGCTGATCGAGGCTGTCGACGCCGATCGGCGGGTGGGTGACACCGTGGTCGCGAACGGTGCGGAGCTCGGCGACTTCCGGTCCCTCGCGTGGAACGTGCATGCGTTCCGCGTCGCGGTCGACGCCGAGACCGGCGAGGTCCGCATCCTCCAGTCGATTCAGGCCGCCGATGCCGGCACTGTGATGAATCCGGAGCAGTGCCGCGGGCAGGTCGAAGGCGGCGTCGCCCAGGCGATCGGCTCCGCTCTGCTGGAAGAGGTCCTGGTCAGCGACGGCGTGGTGCTCAACCCGGCCTTCCGCACCTACCGGGTACCGCAACTGGCTGACATCGGCGACACCGAGGTCTACTTCGCCGAGACCAGCGACGACCTCGGGCCGTTCGGGGCGAAGTCGATGAGCGAGTCGCCGTACAACCCGGTCGCGGCGGCCCTGGGAAACGCGATCCGCCGGGCGATCGGCGTTCGACCGTTCGAGACACCGTTCAGCAAAGACCGGATCTGGCGCCTGGCTGCTGGCCGCTAGACCCGCGCGGCCAGCTCGCGCGAGGCGACGGCGACGTGCTCGGCGATCAGCTGCTCCTCGGCGTTCACCAAGGTGCCCTCGGCGACCACTCGGCGACCGTGCACCAGCAGGAGGGCGAGTGGCGGCTGGGCTGCCAGCGTGAGCGCAGCGACCGGATCTACCAGGCCCGCGTGGTCGACCGTGTCGACTTGCCAGAGGGCGACGTCGGCGAGCTTGCCGACCTCGAGCGAGCCCAGCTCGCGGTCGCGGCCGAGCACTCGGGCGCCGCCGATGGTAGCCATCCACAATGCCCTTCGCCCCGGCATCCGATCGGCACCGGCTCTCAGCCGGTTCATCAGCACCGCGGCGCGGATCTCCTCGCCCAGCTTGCCCGACTCGTTGGAGGCGGCGCCGTCGACACCGAGCCCTACCGCGACGCCCGCGTCCAGCAGCTGCGGCACAGGTGCGATCCCGGAGCCCAGCCGGGCGTTCGAGGTCGGACAGTGCGCGACACCCGTACCGGTTGCGGCGAATCGGGCGATGGCGTCGGCGTCCAGATGCACGCAGTGTGCCATCCACACGTCCGGACCGAGCCAGCCTGCCGACTCCAGATACTGCGTGGGGGTCTGACCGAATTTCTCCCGGGTGTAGGCATCCTCCTCCAGGGTCTCCGACCCATGGGTATGCAGTCGGACACCGAGTTCGCGCGCCAGGACCGCGGACTCTCGCAGGAGCTCTGCTGTCACGGAGAAGGGCGAGCAGGGCGCCAACGCCACCTGGGCCATCGCCTCTCGTGAGCTGTCGTGGTGGGCGGCCACTGCCTCAGCGCTCGCCAGCAGCGCGGCTTCGGTGCTCTCGACGGCGAAGTCCGGCGGCAGCCCACCGTCCGAGGCGCCGAGGTCCATCGATCCACGGGTGGCATGCACCCGCACGCCGATCTCTCGGGCCGCCGCCACGATTCCGCCGACGATGTCGCCGGAACCCCGTGGGAAGACGTAGTGGTGGTCGCCGACCAGGGTGCAACCGGACCGGGCCAGGACCGCCATCGCGCCAAGGGCGGCGACGTGGGTGAGGTCGGCGTCAATGCGCGCCCAGACCGGATACAGGGTGGTGAGCCAGTCGAAGAGGATCGAGTCCTGGGCATATCCCCTCGTCAGCCACTGGTAGAGGTGATGATGGGTATTCACCAGTCCCGGTGTGAGCAGTCGGCCACGTCCGTCCACCCTGGACAGTTCGATCCGCTCGGCGGACGCCGACCCGTCAGGCATTCGCCCATCCAGCGCCCAATCAGGGGGAGAACCGCTCCCGACAGCGACGATTTCCGCGTCGTCGGCCACCAGATGACCCTCGGGATACTCGTTGCCCCGTGCGTCGACGGTGGCGACGTACGCCCCGGCGATCACCGTCCGGGCGATCATGCGGGCCGTACCACGGCGTGGATCGGGCCGACGCCCAGGGTCAGCGGTGCCGCTGCCGATCCGGTGCGTGCGGCGATCACCTCTGCCATGATCGACACTGCGGTCTCCATCGGTGTCGCGGCGCCCAGGTCGAGACCGATCGGCGAGCGCAACCGGGCCAAGGCGGCTTCGCACAGGCCTGCTTCACGGAGCAGCATCAGTCGGCGGGTGTGCGTGCGCCGTGATCCCATCGCGCCGACATAGCCGGCCGGACCGTTCAGGGCCGCGACGATCAGCGGTATGTCGAACCGTTCCTCATGGGTCAGCACCGCGATCACCGTACGTTCGTCGACCTCGGTTGCTTCCAGGTAGTGCGCCGGCCAGCTCACCACCACCTCGTCGGCGTGCGGGAACCGATCCGTGGTGGCGAACAGGCCGCGCGCATCGCAGACCGTTACCTGGTAGCCGAGCTGTCGGCCGAGTCGGCTGAGCGCGGCAGCGACGTCGACGGCGCCGAAGATCAGCAGCCGAGGACGCGCCCGGCTGACCAGGACCGTCAGCTCGAGGTCGTCGCTCAGCGCCAGGACACCGCAGCGCCCGTCCGCCAAGCGTGCCGCCAATTCGTGGCGCACCGTCTTGATCATCCTCTGGGGGAGGCCGGCCGACGTTCCCGAACGGGTGACGATGCGGCCGAGCAACTCGGCCGGACCGGCGGAGACGATCGCCAGTGCGGCATCCAGGCCGGTCGCAGCGGCTCTCAGTTCGGTGATCAGGTCGGACCGTCCGGCGTCCAGGCGATGGCCGAGCACGCGCAGTTGGCCGCCGCAGGACAGCCCGGTGGTGAACGCCCACTCGTCGAATCCGAGATGGTCGGTCATCGGGTCGCCACAGGCGAGCACCTGCTGCGCCAGGTCGTAGGCCTGCGACTCCGCACAACCGCCGGAGATGGCGCCGAGTACGCGTTGCTCCGCGCCGACGCCGACGACGGCCATCGAACACCCCACTGGACGGGGTGCCGAACCGAGCACCCCCGTCACGGTCACCACGGCGACAGGTTTGCCGGCGTCGAGGTGCTGCACCAGGTCAGCGGCTAGTTCCAACATCGGGGTCGCTCCTCATCCCGGACGGCGGACGTACTCGGGTTGACCACAGGATTCCGGCGCCGTGTTCCGTTCTGATGAAGGCGTCGTTACTTTCCGTCGATCAAGGGGCTTGGACTCCGAACCTGGGTTGAAGATGATGCCTCCGCCTCTGTGCGAGGCGACCCGAGAGTTCCGCTGTTTCAGGAGGTCACGATGGCGACAACTACGGCGGAGCGGACCGTGCCGAAGTCCGGGGTGCACCCCGTCGACGAGGTGCTACCGGCGCCGAAGCTCGCAGCCTATGGCTTCCAGCATGTGCTCGCGTTCTATGCCGGTGCGGTGCTCGTCCCGATCCTGCTCGCCAACGCGCTCGGGCTGAGCAACCAGCAGCTGATCCATCTGATCAACGCGGACCTGTTCACCTGCGGGATCGCCTCGATCATCCAGGCCGTCGGTTTCGGCCGCGGATCCTGGACGGTCGGCATCCGACTCCCACTGCTCCAGGGCGTCACCTTCACCGCGGTCTCCCCGATGATCGCAATCGGTCTGGCGGTCACAGCCACTGGTGGCACGCCGGTCGACGGTCTGCTGACCATCTACGGTGCGGTGATCGTAGCCGGACTGTTCACCTTCTTCGTGGCTCCGTTCTTCGCCCGGCTGCTCAAGTACTTCCCGCCGGTGGTGACCGGTTCGATCATCCTGATCATCGGTATCGCGCTCGTACCGGTGGCGGCCGGCGACATCACCTTCGGTGCGATCGGCGGTGTCAATGGGATCGTGTTCGACAACACCGGCGCGGTCACGCCGGTGGAGATGTACGACTACTCGTTGCGCAATCCGGATCTGCTGCTGAAGAACCTGGCGTACGCAGGCGGCACGCTCGCCTTGATCCTGGCGGTCCAGCGGTTCACTCGCGGTTTCCTGCAGACGGTGGCTGTGCTGCTCGGCCTGGTGGCAGGGACGCTGGTCGCGTTCCTGCTCGGTGACGCACACTTCGACGACGTGGCCACCTCGCCGGTGTTCGGGGTCACCACGCCGTTCTACTTCGGCGCTCCGAAGTTCGCGATCACGGCGATCTTGTCGATGATCATCGTGATGCTCATCACGATGGTGGAGACCACCGGGGATGCCTATGCCACCGGCGAGATCGTCGGAAAGCGCATCCGGCCCCGCGATATCGCCGCGGCGATCCGGGCCGATGGTCTGGCCACCACGTTGGGTGGCGTGTTGAACTCCTTCCCGTACACGGCGTTTGCCGAGAACGTCGGTCTGGTCCGGCTCACCCAGGTGAAGTCGCGGTGGGTGGTGGCGGCTGCCGGCGTGATCATGATCATCCTCGGCCTGCTGCCGAAGGCGGCTGCGATCGTGGCAGGCATTCCGCACCCGGTGCTGGGCGGTGCCGCACTGGCGCTGTTCGCGGCGGTCGCGGTGGCCGGCATCCAGACCCTGCAGAAGGTCGACTTCACCGACCACCGCAACAGCATCGTCGTGGGCACCACGATCGGTGCCGCCGGATTGATCACCGGCTACGGCGCGATCGCCGGCGCTTTCCCGGGCTGGGCGCAGATCTTCTTCGGCTCCGGGATCACCCTCGGTGCGATCGTGGCGATCGGTCTGAATCTGCTCTTCTTCCACACCGGAGGCCGTGGTCAGGCGGTCGCGGGACGGCCCGGCGACAGCCTGGTGACCATCGACCAGGTGAACGAAATGTCGCGGGAGCAGTTCGGCGAGATCTTCGGCGACCTGGTCCAGGGAGCCCCGTGGGCCGTTGAGGCGGCCTACCAGGCTCGACCGTTCGCGGACGCGTACGAGTTGCGGGCAGCCTTCCAGGACGCACTGCTCGGCGCGTCCGGCGACGAGCAACTCGCGCTGCTGTGCTCCTTCCCCGATCTGGGCAGCAGCGCAGACACCGCGCATATCCGCTACGCCGCAGATCACGGCAGCAAGGGGCTGCCTGCCCTGGTCGGCGACGATCTGGCCGATCTGGCCGAGCTGACCACGGCCTACCGAGACAAGTTCGGCTTCCCGCTGGTGGTCAGCGCGGTCGACGTCGATCGCTACGAGAAGGTGATCGCCAACGGTTGGACCCGGCTGGCCAACTCGGTGGCCGCGGAGAAGGCATCCGGTCTGATCGAGGTGGCGAAGATCTTCAACCACCGATTCGACGAGTTGGTTGCCGACGCCAACCCGATCGCGGCCGCCAAGGTGCGGGTCGCTGCCGAGTACGGGCACTGACCGTGCCGCCGGGCAGCGTGGCGGCGGTGCATCGCGGCCATGTGCTTCACGTTGCCGGCGATGCGGACCTCGCCACCGCGGACTGTCAGCTGGTGTCGGTGCGTGACGGCGCGTTGGTGGTGGACGAGTCGGGCATCGTGGTGTGGTTGGGGCCGTACGAGGAGTTGCCGTCCGACTACGCCTTGTGGGCGGTGGTCGGCGACGGCTCCGCACTGCTACTGCCCGGGTTCGTCGACACTCATCTGCACTATCCGCAGACCTTCACCACCGACGCGTACGGCGGTGGTCAGCTGCTGGAGTGGCTGGAGCGCTGTGTCTTCCCGTCGGAAGCGCGGCTGGCCGACGACTGCTATGCCCGCCGGGTCGCCCGCAGCTTCACTCGGCGCCGGATCCAGGTGGGCACGACCGCGGCCATGGTCTTCGGCTCGGCGTTTCCCGGTGCCCAGGACGCTCTGTTCGAAGCCACGCGGGACGCCGGTCTCCGCGTTGTTTCCGGTCGCGGCATCCAGACCGTGGGTCCCGCGAGCGCGACCCCGTTGCTGACCGGTGAGGACGAGGCGATCGCGCTGGTCGCCGAGGAGATCGACCGCTGGCACTGCGCCGACACCGGCGACCCGTCGACCGCGATGCTGCAGGTGGCGATAGTGCCCAGGTTCTCCCTGTCCGTGACCCCACGGACCCTCGCGGCACTCGGCGAGCTGTATGGCGACGTGCGGGACCGCGGGGTCTATCTACACAGCCACCTGAACGAGAACAACCGCCCGGGCGACGGTGAGATCGCGGCCGTCCGAGCGCAGTACGGGGTCGAGAGCTATCTGGACACCTACGACGGTCTCTTCCTGCCAGGGTCGCGCCGCGGCGGACAGTCCCTGCTGGGCCGACGCACGATCCTGGCCCACGCAGTGCACTGCACCGACAACGAACTCGCCAGGCTGGCAGCATCCGGCACGTCGATCGCCCATTGCCCTACGTCCCAGCAGTTCCTGGGTTCGGGCACGATGCCGTGGCGGCGAACGGTGGCGCACGACATCACCGTGGCCTTGGGGACGGACGTCGGTGCCGGCGACGAGTGGCTGATCCCGCGGGTGGCGAACGACGCGTACAAGGTCCATCTCTCCGAGCCCAGCACCAACTCGGTGGCGTTGAGCCCGCCGCAGCTGCTCTACCTGTGCACGCTGGCGGGTGCTCGTGCCCTCGACCAGGCTGACCGGTTCGGCAACTTCGACCTGGGCAAGGAGGCCGACTTCGTCGTGATCGAGCCCGACCGGGACGAGCATCTCGCGCTGGCCATGGGCGGCACCACCGATGATCGCGATCCCAGCCGTGCGCTCTACCAGCTGTTGTTCACGGTGCTGATGGGGCTCCGCGAGGCAGCTGTCGCGGCGGTGCACGTGCGAGGTCGGGCGGTCGTGTCACCGGAACGGCACGCGGACGTACCTGTCCGGTGACCGAGTCGCCCGGTAGACAGGTGGTCGGTCTCGTGCTGGCGGCTGGTGCCGGGACTCGGGCAGGTGGACCGAAGGCGTTGCGCCGCAGCGCGGCGGGAACGGCGTGGGTGCAGATCGTTGTCCGGCGACTGCTCGACGGCGGCTGCGACAGGGTGGTCGTGGTGCTGGGTGCGTCGGCGGAGGCAGCCGAGGCACTGGTGCCGACCGAGGCAACGGTCGTGGTCTGCCAGCGGTGGACCGATGGGCTCTCGGCATCCCTGCAGGCCGGGATTGTCGCGGCCGCCGCCGTCGATCCGCCACCGACCGCGGTAGCCATCACCCCGGTCGACATTCCGGACGGCAACCCTGCCACGCTCCGCCGGCTGCTGCTTCGACTGGCGCCGGACTGCCTGGTCAGAGCTTCTTTCGCCGGGCGTCCAGGGCATCCGGTGCTGATCGGGAGCGCGCACTGGCAGCTGTTCGTCCACTCGTTGAGTGGCGACTCGGGCGGTGCCGACTATCTGCGCACCCATGGTGTGGTCGCGGTGGACTGCAGCGACTTGGAGTCGGGCCACGACGTGGACGCATGAGGGACGGCTGAGGAAGGTGGACCGCCGGGCGCAGCCCCGTTAGTTCCCGTTAGTTCAGATATCCCTCGGGTGCGCTGTCGCGGACGTGGTTGAGGGCGAGGTCGAAGCGATCGGGCGCGAGTTCTTTCAACTGGTGCAGGACGATCGCACCGTCGAAGCCGTGGTGCTGGAGCTTGGCCAGATAGTACGGATAGTCCAGTAGGCCGGCCCCGGCAGCTCGACCACCGGCGTCTCCGTCGTGGTCCAGGTCTTTGGCATGGGCCAGGACGATGTCGTCGCCGACGAGCTCGAAGGCTTCGTCGAGGTGGTCGCGCATCCGGGCGAGATCGCCGGTGTGGAAGATGTTGGCGCCGTCCATCAGGACCTTCAGCGCCGGGCTTGCGACCTCGTCCATGAGTCGGCGGGACCGCTGTGCGGAGTTGACGACGTTGTTGTACTCCGGCTCGAACGCCAGTTGAACGCCTGCTGCTTCGGCGGTGCGGGTGGCTGTCTGTAGTTGATCGAGGAGATCGTTCCAGGCTCCTTCGGACTCGTTCGCCGGGTGGAAGGACCACATGACGTCGCTGCGGCTGCCGGTGCACAAGGTGACGATCGTGGTTCCGAACAACGGTGCCAGCTCGATCAGGTGGATCAGGTGTTCGAGGTTGCGTGCGCGTCGGGCAGGATCGGGATGGACCATGTTGTAGGTGCCGTCGACTGCGGCGATCTCGATACCGCGCGCGGCCAGCACCTCCCGGCTGTAGGAAGCGAGGTCGTCGTCGATCTTGTCGCCGAGCACGTCGAGGCCGTACAGCAGCGCGTCGATCGTGGGGATATCCCGCACGACCGAGCCGAGCTGCAACTGCACGCAACTGACGCCCAGTGCCGCGATCCGGTCGGCGATCGACTCGAAGCTAGGCCCGTCGACCTCGGTGGTCATGACGCCGAGCCTGGCCATTGTGCTCCTGTCTGCGATGAGAGGTCTGCCGAGAAGTCGATCCGACGCCCGACGACGCGGCATAGGTGAGGGGGCACTTCGCAACGACACGACGATAGCG
>JASGEZ010000068.1:0-41977 GCA_047605905.1 Microlunatus sp. | reverse complement strand
GGCCGGCCCTCCTGGGTCGACATCGAACAGATCTACAGCGTGCACCCCGACGGTATGCGGCGCGAGGCCGCCGCACTCGACCTCGACACCTTCGTGAAGGTCGCCGCGGCACTCCAGCGCCGCTACGGCTGGGACGCCGGTCGCTGACAACGAAGCCCCCGCGCACGGGGTCAAGGCTCTGTACGCCGGCGGCGCTTCCGAAGACCTCCCCCACTCCAGCTTGGAAAGAAACCCATAACCCCCCCTCGTTCAGCGCGTCATACAATGCCAGACCTCCCACCATATAGCTCGTTACCGTGTACGTTCAGGCTGTGAGAGACGACCAGATCGCCGCCGTTCTTCGCGATGCAAACCCTTGGTGGCTTGCTGTCGCCGCAGGCCAGACAGCCACGCAGTGGACAGCGTCACACCGCATGCTCCGCGAGCGTGCCCGCTTCGACCTCGGATACCGGTCGGCGACATTGCGCGATGTGGCACAGGGTCCACTGGACGACAAGTTGGTCGTCTTGACCGGGCCTCGCAGGGTCGGCAAGTCCATGGTTCTCATCGATACCGCAGCCGCGCTGTGTGCACGGGATGACATCGATCCGCGCCAGATCATCCATGTGCCTGCCGACGATTTCAGCTCTCAGGACCTGTCTCGGGCGCTTGTTCTTGGTCGCGAACTCACCCGGTCCGTGGATCGCCCCGCACCACGCCGCAGGATATGGCTCCTGGATGAGGTGAGCGGGATCGCCGGATGGACGACGACGATGAAGAGGTTGCGAGACCAGACGCCGGTAGGTGACGACACCGTCGTGGCCACCGGATCTCGTTGGGTCGGCGCGGAAGACGTCACCGCGAACCTCTTCGCAGGGCGGGCAGGCAGCGGCAATCATCGACGGATCCGTCACGTGATGCCGATGTCCTTCCGTGACTTCCTCACAGTCACAGACCGGAATCTGCCAGCTCCCGGGACTGCGGCTCTGTGGGACCTACAGTCCGACACTGCCCGGCATGTCCTCGATTCACTCAGCTTCTTGACTGATGACTACGATCTCGCATGGCAGGCATATCTGCGTTGTGGCGGGTTTCCTCGCGCAGTGCACGAGCACACGACCAATGGGGATGTCTCGCAGGGATATCTCCGAGATCTTGAGTCTTGGCTCATCGCCGATCTCGGGCAGGATGAGAGCCCAGACTCGGTTCCGATCCTTCTCGATGCCATCACGAATCGCGCAACCAGCCCGTTGAACCTCACGAAGGCTGCTCGTGACCTGGGCTATGGCTCCAAGGACCAGTTCGACCGCCGTGTTCGACGTTTGGTCTCGACCTTCGCGGCTCTGCGATGCCCGCAACGCAACGATCGCGGCGAGACCATCAGCGGCACCCAGTCAAAGTGCTATCTCACGGATCCCATCCTCTCGTGGCTGCCAGCACGCCTCCGTGCCGGCCTTGCAGCACCCGAGATGCCCGTACTCACTGAGATGGCCCTTGGCACGACGCTCGCACTCGCACTGGACGAGTTACAAGAGGGGCGTCTGAGCTACGGAGACACCATCGGCCATATCCGCACTGATTCAGGGAAAGAAGTCGATCTAGCCCCAGTAGTTGCGCCAACGGCAAACGGCCCCAGGATGACCACGCCGATCGAAAGCAAATGGGTCAGCCACGGTTGGAGAAACGAGGCCAAAGGCATCGAAAACAAGTACCAAGCAGGAATCCTCGCCACGCGAAACATCCTCGACCTGAACCATCCCACCTGGGCCGTCCCGGCACCCCTCGTGGCGCTCCTGCTGCGATAAGCCTCATACGCTGACGCACAGACCTTGCGAGGATGGCGACAATACGCTGGGCTCACCGCGAGCCGTAGTCAAGAGATACGTCAGGGCAACACGGCACCTTCTTGACTTGGGCTTGTGACCGATCTCCTGCCTGACCGCCAAACACCCGCCGAGGCGACATCCCGGACGGGCCGGCGCACCCTGCTGACGGTGCTGTTCGTCGTCTATCTGTCGCTGCTCGTCTGGCTCGTGCTGTGGAAGCTCGACGTCCCGGTCGTCGGCCTCGAGGACCGTCAGGCGATCAAGCTGATTCCCTTCGTGGCCAGCGGCTCGACCGGTGCCAGCGCGCCGCCCGAGGTCGTGGCGAACCTCGTGTTCTTTCTCCCGTTCGGTGTCTACGTCGCCCTCCTCGCCCCGTCCTGGCGCTGGTGGAGGGCCGCGTGTGCGGCGGCTGGAACGAGTCTGGCGCTGGAGGTTGCCCAGTATCTGCTGGCAGTGGGCAGATCCGATATGACGGATCTCGTCAGCAATACCACCGGAGCATTGCTCGGATTCTTCCTGGTGGTCGTGCTGCGACGAGTGAGCCAGGAGCGAGCTGTCGGCGTACTGACCCGTGTCTGTCTGGTCGGCACGGCGATTGCCCTGCTCGCCAGCGTGCTCTTCTTCGCCTCACCGATCCGCTATCGATAGCCCACCGGTCACCGGCCCTGCGGTGCTCGCGACCGCCGTCGGGACGGCCGGCAGCTGCACGGTGACCCGAAGACCACCTTCCGGCAGAGCGGCAAGCTGCAGCATCCCGTCGTGCGCGCGGACGATGCTCTTGACGATCGCCAGACCGAGACCGGCACCAGCCTGGTCGCTGCGAACACGTTCGGTACCGCGCTGGAACGGCTCGGTGAGAGTTGCGACCAGCCCCGGGCTGAGTCTGCTGCCGGTGTTCTCCACGGTGAGGACGACCTGGTCGAGACGGCCGGCGGTGGTGAGGTGTGCGGTGCCGTGGTCGGGAAGATTGTGGACGATCGCGTTGTGCAGGAGATTCGTGACGAGCTGTTGCAGCAACGCGGGTGAGCCGAGGACAGGGGCAGCCTCCCCTGCCGTGGTGATGGTGATGTCGCGTTCCTCTGCCAGGGGAAGCAGCGTCTCGGCGGCTTCCTCGGCGAGCAGGGTCAGGTCGACCGGTTCAGGCACGAAGGATCGCTGGTCGGCACGGCTGAGCAGCAGCAGCGCCTCGGTGAGCGCTATCGCTCGGGTGTTGATGACGCGGAGCCGTTCGATGAGCCGGTCATCGGGGTGGTTCGGCTCGTTGCGAGCGACATCGAGGAGCGTCTGGGTGATCGCCAGCGGCGTACGCAGCTCGTGCGATGCATTGGCGGCGAATCTCTGCTGTTCGGCGACTCGAGCTTCCAGCTGGGCGAGCATCGCGTCGAACGCGTCGGCGAGCTCGCGGAACTCGTCGTTGCGTCCCTCCAGTTCGATCCGGTACGAGAGCGATCCGCTCGCGGCCTTCCGGGTGGCGTTGGTGATGCGGGTCAACGGAGCGAGCATCCGGCCGGCGAGGAACCAACCGCCGACCAGACCCACCACGAGGAGCAACGCGAGCGTGGCAATGGCCGCCGGGCTGAAGATGCGTGGACCGAAGTTCCTCGGATTCAGGACGAGCAGGAAGTCACGAGGTGTGGGCAGATAGAGGCTCGATCGCTCTCTGAGCAGGAAGAGCCACACCACCGCGATCAGCAAGACTCCGGCGATGGTCAGGAACCCGGCATAGCTGAGGGTGAGTTTGACGCGGACGCTGAGTCCCGGCGGCCTAGCCACGGTCGACCGGCTGCTGGTCGGTGTCTGGTCCGGTGTCGATCCGGTAGCCGACACCGAGCTCGGTGGCGATCAGCCAGGGCTCTCCCAACCGCTTGCGCAACTTCGAGACCGTGATCCGCACGGCGTTCGTGAACGGGTCGGCGTTCTCGTCCCATGCCTTCTCCAGCAACTCCTCCGCGCTGATGACTCCGCCCTCGGCGGCGACCAGCACCTCGAGTACGGCGAACTGCTTCCTGGTCAGCGCGATGTAGCGGCCGTCGCGATAGACCTCGCGGCGGAAGGGATCCAGCCGGAGACCGGCGATCTCTCGCACGGGTGGGCGGTTGTTGGCGCGTCGACGATCGAGAGCCCGCAACCGGAGCACGAGCTCCCGCAGCTCGAACGGCTTGGTGAGATAGTCGTCGGCACCGAGTCCGAATCCGGATGCCTTGTCGTCCAGACGGTCGGCGGCGGTGAGCATCAGGATGGGCGTGCCTCGTCCCGAGGCGATGATGCGCTCGGCGACCTCGTCGCCGGATGGTCCGGGGATGTCGCGGTCGAGGATGGCGATGTCGTAGTCGCTGACGCTCAGCAACTCCAGGGCTGTGTCGCCGTCACCGGCGATATCGGCCGCGATGGCCTCCAGTCGCAGGCCGTCCCGGATGCCTTCGGCCAGGAAGAGCTCGTCCTCGACGATCAGTACCCGCATGTTTCGATGCTACGAATCGGGCCATATCGCTGGTGTAGCCAAGAACCGGAGTAGCCAAGAAGAGGAGCGCGATCACCGCCGCATCCGCGGATCCCGGGTGGGATCGGCATACATCCGCGGGCAGCCGCGGTCTGGCGCCTTGGGTCGCAACTCGTAGTGCCACGGCTCGTTGCGATAGATCTGACAGAGCCCGTACGCCGCACCGTGCTCGGACAGCCACGCCGTCGCCCGGGATCCACCGAGGTCGACCGCATCGCCCGAGACGTGCGGAGAGCTTTCGTCACCGCCCCGTCGGTCTCAACCGGGGACCGAGCAACCAGATGGCGACGACAGCAAAGACGACCAGGACCACACCCATGACCGGCCTGAACGATCTGCGGCTGGTCGATCGTCGTGCTGCGAGTTTGCTCATGCCGCCGGTCAAGGCAGCGTGGTGTTGTCAGCCCGCATGCGGTTTCGTTATGCCGGCGATAGTGGGCCAGGCCGCACCTAGGGTGGCGTACCAAATGGATGGTTCAGACTTTCTCGGCCTCGACCCGGCGACGGCTCCAACCCGCGGCCGGACTGAGTGGCTGGCGCGAGAACTTCGCTCGGCGGTGGTGGCCGGCGCACTCACGACCGGTACGCGGCTGCCGGCCACCCGAGTGCTTGCTGCCGAGCTGTCGGTGTCCCGCGGCACCGTGGTCGAGGCATACCGGCGGCTCGCCGAGGAGGGATTGCTCGTCACCAATCGTGGCGGCGGCACCGTCGTCGCCGACCTCGTCCCAGCCCCCGCACCAGGAACACCGGCGCACGACGAGCCGAACCGGTCGGACGAGCTGCTCAACATCTCCGAAGGAGCACCCGATCTGACCGCTTTCCCGCGTGCTGCGTGGTTGCGGGCCGAACGCCGAGTGCTCGCGGCAGCCAGCACGCGAGATCTCGGGTACGCCGATCCGCAAGGAGCGCTCCCACTCAGGGAAGCGCTGACGCGGTGGCTCGCGCGGAGCCGGGGCATCACCACAACACCGGACCGGATCATCGTCACGGCAGGAGTGACCGGCGCGCTCAGCCTGCTGTCCCAGACCCTGCGTGACCGAGGGATCACCAGGTGCGCTATCGAGGATCCCGGCGCCGAGGGCAACCGCCGGATCTTGAGCTATTGGCTCGACGGGCTCCACCCAATACCCGTCGATGAGGACGGGCTGGATGTGACGGCCTTGGCACGTACCGACGCCCGGGTCGCGCTGGTCACCCCCGCCCACCAGTTCCCGACCGGCGTGGTCCTCTCCCCCACGCGGCGCCGGGAGCTGGTCGCCTGGGCGGAGCGTGCGGACGGGTTCGCGATCGAGGACGACTACGACTCCGAGTATCGCTATGACCGCACCCCGGTACGCGCCTTGCACGCGACCGCACCAGAACGGGTCGTCCATATCTCCAGTCTGTCCAAGGTGCTCGCCCCGGCGCTGCGGATCGGCTGGATGATCACCCCGGATGCATTGCACAGCGATCTCGTCCGTCGACGCTGGGCCACTGATCTGGGTTCACCCGTCCTCCCCCAGCTCACCCTCGCCGAACTCATCGACACCGGCGTCCTCGAGCGGCAGTTGCGCAGGCTTCGCCTGAGACATCGTCAACGCCGGGACGCGGCGGTCGCCGGCATCCGCCGCTATCTGCCCGGCTGCCGGATCGACGGCATTGCCGCAGGGCTCCATCTGCTGGTGCTGCTGCCCGAGCATCTCGACGACGCCGCGCTCGCAGCACAGGCACGAACGGCCGGCATCACTGTGCATCCGCTGTCCGGCCATCGCTTCGCCGCCGGACCTCCTGGGTTGGTGATCGGCTACGGCCCGCATCCCGCCGCCCGGCTCGAAACAGCAATCAAGACCCTCGGCACCCTCGCGGGGTTGGCTCCGGTCAAGCATCCGGACGGCGCGCCGGTCACCCGCGAGTGACGGCGAGCATCGCGGCCAGCACCACGAAAATGACGGCGAAGCCCCGATCCAACCACCGCATCACCACCGGCCGGCCGATCACGTACCGACGTAGCCAGGCGGCGCAGACCCCGTACCCGGCGAAGATCACGGCGGTGATCCCCATGAACACCAGTCCGAGGGCGGCCATCCGGAGGGCGGCACCGTCGGCATCCGGATGCACGAATATCGGCAGGAACACGAAGAAGAAGATCGTCAGCTTCGGATTCAACAGGTTCACCAGCACCGCACTGAAGATCACCTTTCTGGCCGGCAGGGATGCACTCTCCTGGTCCCCGTCCATATCTGAGGTCAGGGCCCTGGCCTGCCGCCACATCCCCCACGCCAGATAGAGCAGGTATGCGACACCCAGCCACCGGATCGCCTCGAAAGCGACCGGGCTCGCCGCCAGGATCGCCGCGGCTCCGGTCAACGCCAGGGCCAGGTGCGGCACGATCCCCAATGTGCAGCCCAGCGCGGCGACCAGTCCGGCTCGTACGCCACGCGACATCCCGGCAGCGATCGTGAACAGCGCCCCGGTCCCCGGCGTCGCCGTCACCACGATGGATGTCACCCAGAACTCAAGACCCACGTCAAGAGCGTGTCATCGGCATGGATCAGAGACCAGAGCCAAAGACGATCCAGAACAATGGTCCAAATCACTGGGCGCTAACCGAGGTGCCGGCCCCGCTGACGTCGCCGACCAAGCATCAGGAACAGGCAACCGGCCACCGCCAGTCCTCCGCCGAGAGCCAGCGGGAACAGACTGCCGCCTCCGGTCTCGGCGAGTTCCTGCGTGTCGGTAGCACTGGAGGAACTCGAGGCAGTGGCCGACTCCGACGTCGAGGAACTGCTGGTCGGGCTGGCGGTTGGCGATACCGTCGGGCTGGTGGTCGGCGATGCCGTCGGGCTGGCGGTCGCCGCCGTGACCGTGATCTCGATCCTCAACGTCGCGGGGGCGAAGCCGTTGCCGCCGTCTTGAGTGGCCGTGATCTCGCAGTCCCCCAGCGCCAGATAGGTCACCTCATTGCCCGACACCGTGCAGACATCGGGAGTCTCGCTGACATAGACAATCGGGTTCCCCGAACCACCACCGGATCCGGTCAACGTGCCTGTCGACCCCGTACTCCCGGTCGTCGGCCCCGTGTAGGTGATGGTCTGAGCCGTGGTGACTGTGATCGTGATCGTCTCCTCACCAGGACCGTACGTTGTGTCGCCCTCCTGAGTCGCCGTGATCTTGCAATCCCCCGGCGCCAGATAAGTCACCTCACTACCCGACACCGTGCACACATCAGGAGTCGTGCTGGCATAGACAATCGGGTTCCCCGAACCCCCGCCGGTCGCACTCAACGTAGCCGTCGATCCCGTAATCCCGGTCGTCGGACCCGTGTATGTGATGGTCTGGGCCGGCAGGTTGTAGCGGATCACCACCGAGGGAGTCGCATCGAGGGCGGCCGTGTCCACGGTCCCACCGCTGGGAACGAAGGACGACCCAGCGCCGCCACCGCCGGAACCGCCGGAGGTCGTGGTGCCGGCACCGCCGCTACCGCCACCGAAGTAGCCGCCTCCCCCGCCACCTGCACCGGCGGCGCGGCTAACGCTGACTCCACCCGCTCCGCCAGCTCCGGCCGTGCCGTCGGCACCGTTGGCGCTCGGGGTGTTCCGGGGACTGGACTGACACGGCGAGACCACAGGCGTTCCGGCTCCGCCCGATCCACCCCCGGCCCCGATACCACCGGGTCCCCCTGACTCTGCCGTCTCACCCACAGAGCCCGTGTAGGTGCAGCCCGAGCCGTCTCCGCCAGCCCCGCCCCCGGTGACACCGGTGACACCGGCATCGCCACCGGCCCCACCTTTCCCAGTGACGTCGACGCCGCCCCTGCTTGTGGTGCCGGCACCGCCGCCGCCCCCACCTCCACCGGCCACGATCAACCGCGGATCATCGGGTCCGCCGGTCAGCGTTGCCGAGGCGACGGGCTCAGTCTGCACACCGGAGGCACCACCGCCACCTCCACCACCGCCCTGGAGATAGCACGCGCCACGGCCGGCGTCACCGCCACCAGGCGCCCCACCCGGCCCGGCCGCGCATCCGGCTGGGTCATCGACGCTTCCTCCTGGCGCGCCCACCTCGACGTACAGCGCGGCGCCGGGTGCCACCTCGACGGAGCCGACCACCTGGGCACCTCGCCCGCCGATGCCGGATGTACCACCCACCAGGGTGCTTCCTACGATTCCGATCAGGTACGCACCGTTCCCGCCGCGTGCACCGATCGCGGTCACCCTCAGCTCGGTCACCCCATCCGGCACCGTGAAGTCGTGCTCGCCCGCGGTGTCGTAGGTACAGATGACTTCCCCGCCCGGAGTCGCCTGACTGCACTCGGACGGCAGCGGAGCCGCCGACGCCGTCATCGTCGGCACCACCGCCAAGGCGACGACAACCGCAGCTGCAACCACCCCAACTCGACCGTAGACAGTCGTTTGGACCATACTTTCTCCCTCAACGCAACAAATCGCGCGCGAAGACTATCGGATACCGACGAGAACGGCTCGGCCGGCCATCGGACTGCACGAACGGATGCATCAAGATCCGCGCGGCGAACCCGGTCTGAACCCACGAACCACGAGCCAGATCCCGAGGGAGAGTTCCCACAACGCAACCGGAAGAGCGGCGATCGCCCCCACCGGAGACGTCTGCGACCAGGCGCCGAACAGGACGCCGACCGACGACGCGAACAACAACGGCGCACCGATGAGGCCGAGCGCGGGGATGGCTCGCGGCACCAGTCGTCCGCGATAGAGCACAGTGCCCAGCAGCAGCGCGTTCGTCGCACTCATGAATGCCGGCCCGACCAGGAACGACGCGTCATGCAGTGCCACCAGAGCACCGTCCGACGATCCGGCCCCTCCTTCGCGAAGAGCAACCGTGCCGAGCAGGGCCAGCACACCGACCATGATCATGGCCGCTTCGAGCGTGCGAGAGACCACGAATCCCAGACCGAGCGAAACACTCACCCGCCGGGTGACCGGGTAGAGCACGAGTGCCGTCCCCACGCAGGCAGCCGCAAGCAGCAGCTCGAGAAGGGCGCCGAAAGCGGCAGTGCCACGCCCGGCTCCCAGATCGAAGTACGCCGTCTTGAGCGCCAGTCCAGGAAACGACGTCACGAACGTGGCGAGATAGAGAACCCCTGCCGTGAGAGCGATGCGGCGATGTGTGGACATGAGACTCCTACTCACAGTTGCAACCCGGCTGCCGGATGGGACACGAGCCAGAGAACCTGAGGTGTACGGCGTACACCCACTAGACTCCAAGAGTAGGGTGTACGCCGTACACGGGTCAAGGTGACTGCCGAAGGAGGAGCCTCATGCCCCCGTCTCGGACGCCGCTCACTCCCGGACGGATCATCGCCACCGCGATCGCGATCGCCGACCGGGACGGCCTCGACGCAGTGAGCATGCGCACCGTGGCTGCGCAGCTCGACGTCGTCCCGATGGCGTTGTACAAGCACGTACGCGACAAGAACGCGCTGCTCGGCGGCATGATCGACGCAGTCGTCGCGGGCTACCCCGAACCGCCGGCAGCTCTGGCGTGGACCGAGGAACTGCGCTGGCGGATCCTCGCCGCGCGAGGCGAGCTGGGCAGGCATCCGTGGCTGCGTCAGGCGATCGAGACGGCCACGCGGCGTACCTCTGCCGTACTGATCTATATGAACACGCTCGCCGGAGTGTTCGCCGCCGGGAACGTCAGCTATGACCTGACCCACTACGCCATGCATGCGCTCGGGCATCGCATCTGGGGGTTCTCTCCCGAGGCATTCTCGACCTCCGAGCCCGACGAGGAGCAACCCGATCCTCAGATGCTGGCAGCGATGGCAGCCGCGTTCCCCCATATCGTCGCCATTGCTCAGAGCGCCGCGACGCTGAATCCTTCCGGCGCCTGCGACCCGGACGCCGAGTTCGTCTTCACCCTCGACCTGCTCCTGGACGCCTTCGAGCGCATGCACGCCGAGCAATGGTCGTCAACCGGCCGATGTGCAGTCCGAGCCCACTGCAATCACAAGTCAGCACGTCCCCTTGCGGCCCTGGCCGAGAAGCGCTAGTCCCGTGCGATGGCTTGCTGATTCACTCGGCGGCGCCGGACTTCTCGGCGCCATGCTCGGGCTATTCGTCCTGGTTGCCTTGCTGGTCGCTCCTCGCAGCAAACGTCCGTCGTCGGCCCTGGCGTGGATCCTGGTCATCACCTTTCTTCCGGGACTGGGACTGATCCTGTTTGCCGTGATCGGGAGTCCACGTCTACCCGCGGTGCGGTGTCAACGACAACAGAACATGGACGAACTCTTCAATCAACGGGGTCGAGCAGTGGCCGACCCCAGCGGCCGCCCCGGGGGTCCGTCCTGGCTCCCGTCGGTTGCTCGCCTCAACCGCAGGCTCGGTGCGATGCCGCTCCTCGATGGCAACAGCGCCCGACTCATCGCCGATTTCGAGAACCAGTTGGCCGCCTTGGTGAACGCGGTCGAGCAAGCCGAGTCCTACGTACACGTCGAGTTCTTCATCCTCTCCTATGACGATCGCACAGCGGTCTTCTTCGAGGCTCTCGGACGTGCGGCCGACCGCGGAGTCGTGGTCAGAGTTCTCCTCGACCATCTGGGATCTCGTAGGTATCCCGGATACCGACGGGCACTCGCTGCCTTGGATACGCATCAGATCAGCTGGCAGCTCATGCTGCCAGTGCAACCCCTTCGGCTCCGTTACCAACGCCCCGACTTGCGCAATCACCGGAAGCTTCTCGTCGTCGACGGCACCGTAGCCTTCGTCGGGTCGATGAATCTGATCGAGCCGGGCTATCAACAGTCCGGCAACCATCGGCGCGGCTTGGAGTGGCGCGACCTGATGTGCGAGTTCGAAGGCACTGTGGTGCGGGCGGTCGACGCGGTCTTCGCCACTGATTGGTACAGCGAGACCGACGAAGTACTCGACGGGGAGCGTCCCCTTCCAACTGGTCCACCACCTGGAGACCTACAGGCTCAACTCGCGCCCAGCGGTCCAGCATTTCGAACCGAGAACAATCTCGCGCTCTTCAACAGCTTGATGTACTACGCCGAGAATCGAATCAGCATCACCAGTCCCTACTTCGTGCCGGACGAATCTCTCTTGGGAGCCATCACGACGGCGGCTCGGCGCGGGGTGGCAGTCGAGTTGTTCGTGAGCGAGGCCGCCGACCAGTTCCTGGTGTTTCACGCCCAGCACTCCTACTACTCGGACCTGCTGGAGGCCGGCGTACGGATCTATCTCTACCCGGCGCCTGCCATCTTGCATGCCAAGCACATCTCCATCGACGACCAGGTTGCTGTCATCGGGTCGTCGAATATGGACATCCGGTCGTTCCAGCTCGACCTGGAACTCATGGTGCTGGTATCGGGACCATCGTTCGTTCAGCAGATGCGCGCCGTCGAGGATGGCTATCGAGCCGTTTCCCGCGAACTCACCGTCGATACTTGGGCGAGCCGGACTCGTCGCCACAAGCTTGTCGACGACCTCAGTCGATTGACCTCGGCAGTGCAGTGAGGAGTACGCCATGCCCAGCGCCGCCATCATCGTCAACCCTACGAAGCTCGTTCGTGAGCCCGATGCCCGTCGGCTGATAGACGAGATGGCCACCCGATCCGGTTGGGACCCGCCCACCTGGATCGAGACGACGCAAGACGACCCTGGTCGGTCGATGGCCGCCCGAGCCGCCGAAGACGGGTATGACCTCATCGTCGCCGCGGGTGGCGACGGCACGATTCGTGGCGTTGCCGGAGGGCTGCTGGGCAGCGGCAGCCGTTTCGGTATCCTCCCGCTCGGCACCGGCAACCTCCTCGCCCGGAACCTCGACATCCCACTCGACCTGGCTGGAGCAGTCGAGGTCGCGCTCCGCGGGATCGATCGGGCCATCGACGTAGGTGAGGTGATCTTCGATGATCGCCCGGCCGAACCATTCCTGGTCATCACCGGAGCCGGCCTTGACGCCGACATCATGGCCAACACCAACGACAACCTCAAGAAGCTCATCGGCTGGGGCGCCTACGTCGAGGCGGGCGGCCGTGCCAGCCTCCGGGTGGGATTCACCGCGGCCATGACATCCGGCGGGCAACTCGAGGAGCCTCAGCAGCGACACATTCGAAGCTACCTGGTCTGCAATTGCGGCGTCCTCACCGCCGGCATTACGCTCGTCCCCCAGGCCAAGATCGACGATGGGCTGCTTGACATCGTCACACTCGCCCCCTATGGAGCCGCGGGACTCATGGCGCTCGGGTTCGTCGTCGCTACTGGTACGCCCCTCAGCGATCGGCTGATGAGCCACACCGCCAGTCCGCAGTCGGATGCCTCGTTTCACCGCCCGGTCGAGGCCCAGATCGACGGCGATGCCGTCGGCCGCGTCAGTCGGATCCGGACGCGAGTCCTCCCGGCTGCCCTGACCGTACGCGTTCCGGAGAGTCCGAGTCTCGCGACAGCGGACTGAGCCCCCTCCGACCGAGCAGATCTCATCTCGCGCCCTCCCTCGATGTCGGTGATCCCCATGACACTCCTCAGGGCTCTCTGACCACGGGCGGATGCACATCTCTGCCCGTGGCCGGGCGCGCGCCCGGGTGTGCGGATGGTTCCGTCGTTGTCATGGCAGGTTCAGCCCAGAGCGCGGGTGTCGCGATGGACCTCGCGACTGAGTCCGCGGGCTGCGGCGATCGTCACGAGACTGGCGGCGAGCCGGTCCAGGTCCTCCTCGTCGAGGCCCTGGGTGAAGGCCGCCTCATGGGCTTCGGCAACGGGGCGCAGCGCCGCGAGCAGGCGCTCCCCGTCAGGAGTGAGGTGCACCTCGTGGCTGCGGCGGTCGGTCTCGCTGCGCCGCCGTTCGACGTGCCCGGCCCGTTCGAGCCTGTCCAGCACCGCAACGACCCGACTCGGTCCGACACCGAGCTGTTCGCTCGCGACCTTCTGGCTGATCCCGGGATTGCGCCCGACCAGCCGCAGCAGTCCGGCCTCGGATGCAGTGATGCCGAGCGGAGCAAGCGCCTCCTCGAAGGCGGCGGACGCATCAGCACCGAGTTGAGCCAACAGGAAGGCGATGCGGCGCGGGCGGCGAGCGTTCATGCCCGTCATATTAGCTCACTTGCAGAACCATTCATAGCATGTACTATTGCGTCTATGAATGAAAGGAGCTCACCATGAGCACCCACACCAACGCCCCGGCCCGCGCGGCCGGCGGTCCCCACCCGGGCATCCTGGGCCTCGCATCTCTCGGTCTGCTGATCGGCAGCCTGGTCTCGATGGCGGTGCTCTCCGGCGGAGACACCATCACCTCTCCGTTCGGCGATACCGAGACCGTGGCCGGGTTCTTCTCCGATCACGGGTTCGCCGCCCGATTCGCAGCGATGCTGCAGCTGGGATCCTCGATCCCACTGGGGATCTACGCCGCCACCGTGTACGCGCGCCAGCAGCGACTCGGCGTCCGCGTTCCCGGCCCCGGCATCGGGTTCTTCGGCGGCATCACCGCAGCGATCCTGCTCGCCGTATCGGCGATCGTCACCTGGACGCAGAGCCAACCTGTCGTCAGCGCCGACCATGAGCTCACCCACGCGCTCGCCTATGTGAGTTTCGCCGCAGGCGGGTTCGCGCATGTCATCGGGCTCGGGCTCCTCGTGGCGGGCATCGCCGTCCCCGGCCTCCTGCTACGGCTGCTCCCGGCCTGGTTCGCGTGGATCGGGCTGGTGATCGCCGGGCTCGCCGAACTGAGCTTCGTGGCGATGGTGATCGAGCCGCTGCAGTTCCTCATCCCGATCGGACGGTTCGGATCGCTGATCTGGCTCGTCGCCGCCGGGTTCCTGCTTCCCAAGACCCGCCACTCCGAGTCTCACCACGCCCAGGGAGCACGCTCATGACCACCCCACTCGAGGGCCGGACCGCACTCGTCATCGGTGCCAACGGCGGCATCGGGAGCGCCATCGCCCAGGCGCTCGGCATCGCCGGAGCCCGGCTGATTCTCGCCGCACGCGACACGGAGCGGCTCGACCGGCTGGCAGCCGAACTCGATGCCGGCGGCATCTCGAGCCGCACCGTCGGCGTCGATGTCACCAACGACGACGCGCTCGCCGCCGTGGTGGAGAAGGCCGCCGCCGAGGGCATGGCCATCGCGGTCAACAACGCCGGCACCGCCCATCGGCCGATGCCGCTGGCAGAACTCCCCTCGGTGGATGCCGATCGGGTGCTGACCGTCACGCTGCGGGCCACCCTCGTCGCGATGCAGCACGAACTGGCGGCTCTGCCCGACGGCGGCAGCATCGTGAACGTCGTCTCCACTGCCGGCCTGGCGGGTGCGCCCGGAATGGCGGCCTACGTCGCGGCCAAACACGGCGTCGTGGGGCTGACCCGGACCGCGGCGCTCGACTACGCCGACCGCGGCATCCGGGTCAACGCCGTCGCCCCCGGATCCATCGACTCCGGCGGCATCGCCGCCCAGCCCGACGAGGTCAAGCAGCAGATCGGCGCCTTCGCCCCGCTCGCACGCCTGGGTAGGCCCGAGGAAGTCGCCGCCGCCGTCGCGTGGCTCGCTTCCCCAGCCGCGTCGTACACCACCGGCACCATCCTCACCGTCGACGGCGGCAAAGGCGCCCGCGGTGCCTGATCCATGCTTCCAGATCCCACAGGAGAACCCAGTCCCACAGGAGAACCAGCCCCACAGGAGAACAGCCATGATTGACAAGACCTCCTACGCTCCCCCGGCCGCAGCACAACTGCAGTTCGTGCACCTGGAGAAGCTCTACGGCTACCTTCCCGGACTCGTCGGATCGCTCCCGGCGATCTTCGGCGTGAGTCCCGAGGAGTACGGCGCCATCCGTGATCGGTTCGACGCGCTCACCCTCTCCGCCGCGGAGGAACTGCTGGCCGACAGCGGGTTCGCCGACCGAGTGTCACGACTCCCGTTCCAGCGAGGCGCCCGCATCCTCGCGGTCGGCGACTCGGTCACCGACGATCTCCAGTCCTGGGCTGAGATCTTCCGGCAGGTGCTCGCCATCGCGCGACCCGGCGACGACCTCACCGTCGTCAACGCCGGGCTCTCCGCGCACACCTCCGCGATGGTCCTGCGCCGCTGGCCCTCCCTGCTGAACCCTGCGCCGGACTGGATCATCTGCGGACTCGGCGGCAACGACGTCACCCGCATCGCCGGCGGCAAGCCCCAAGTCACGCTCGCCGAGAGCATCGAGAACCTCCGCGAGCTACGTCGCATCGCCACCGAGCGCACCGCCGCACGGTGGATCTGGCTCACTCCGGTCCCCGTGGACGAAGAGCGCGCGGCCACCAACCCCGGGTTCCGGTACGGGGCCAGCACCTGGCGCAACACCGACATCACCGCCCTCGCCGACGCCATCCGGGCCTTCGACGAACCCGCCGTCGACCTGGTCGAGGTGTTCAGCGTCCCGGCCCACCCCGAACTGCAAGGACCGGACGGCGTACACCCCTCCCTGACCGGCCAGCGACGAATCGTCACTGCACTCGTCACGGCCCTGGCCGACACGCCTCGCGCGCACCCGCCCACCCGCGGGGCCGCTCAGTGATGGCTTCCGACGGCGGCCGCACTGTAGGGAACCCTGAAGATCGACACGAAGTCCTCGAGCAGGCTGGGATCGCCCTCGACGGCTACCGCCTGCTCGGAGATCGCGGCTTCCGGACCCACGGTGCCGGCCAGCAGATCACGGAATCCCGGTCCGCCGATGATCACCAGGTCCGCATCAGGATGCTCACCTGCACCGACTTCCACCGTGCCGTCGCTGACGACGGCGTACGCAACGGCTGCTCCGGCCCTGACAGTGAAGGTGAGCCGCCGGCTCGTCGGAATGGGGCCTCCCGCCGCAACCCGCAACGCCGAGACCAGGGAGGCTTCGGTGACGATCTCGCCCTCCCGCGGCTCGTGCATTCCCGCCGCTCCCCAACGCGACAGGGCATCGAGAGCGGGCTGCACCTCGGCACCGCGCTCGGTCACGGTGTAGACGACCGAACGGTCGGCACCGCGGCGCGCCTCGCGCACGATCAGGCCGTCCTGTTCCAGTTCCTTGAGACGCGTGGAGAGCAGATTGGACGGGATGCCGGGAAGTCCTGCGGCGAGGTCGGAATAGCGCCGGGGACCGACGAGCAGGTCACGCAGGATCAGCAGCGTCCACCGCTGCCCCAGCACCTCGGCGGCACGTGCCAGACCACAGAACTGTCCATACTCGCGGCTTCGCATGGAGCAAGAATAGCACTTGACTTGCTTTATTGATGTTTGCTTTACTTATTGAAGTTCACAGACCGTCGTACGACCCCACAGGAGGGCTCTCATGGAACTCATGGTCGACTACATCACCTCGCTCGACGGCTACGGAGCCGCCGAAGGCTGGCCCGGCTGGTGGGGGCTGGAAGGACCGGAGTACCTGGCCTGGCTGGGCGAGGACTCCAAGAACCAGAGCACATTGCTCATGGGAGCGAACACCTACCGGCTCATGCACAGCTTCGCCCCGCCCACCGAGGCCGACGACGAGCTCGGCAAGCTGCAGAAGATCGTCTTCTCGAACACCCTCGAGGAGCCGCTCGCCTGGGCGAACTCACGCCTCGTCCGCGGCGACGCCGTGGAAGCGGTGCGCGAGCTGAAGCAGACCAGCGAACATCCACTGTCGACCATCGGCAGCCTTTCGCTTTCGCGCTCGCTGCTCGCCGCGGGTCTGGTCGACAGATTCCGCGTCGTCATCTTCCCGGTGATCACCGGGAAGACCGGCCGCGAGGGCATCTACGACGGCTACCCCGATGTCGCCCTCGACCTCATCGAGAGCCGGACCTTCGACGGCGGCATCCAATTGCTCGACTACCGACCCCGTCTCTTGGACGCCCCGCTTCCTCCGGGCCCCGGCAGCGCCTGAGCACCGGGGGATCCGCCATGACTGCGACCTACACCTGGGACATCTTCTGCACCCTCGATGGTTACGGCTCGTACGACGAGCACGGAGATTGGGGCGGCTACTGGGGCAAGCAGGGACCGGAGTTCCTCGGCCATCGCCTCACCCAGTACGGCCAGGAGCTCCGGCTCGTGCTCGGAGCGAACACCTATCGCACCTTCGCGCAGCTGCTGGCCGCCGAACCCGCCGACACCGGTGTAGACGATGACTGGGTCACCCGGATGCGATATCTGCCGACGACAGTGGTCTCGAACACCCTCACCTCCCCGCTCGACTGGCTGGACGCGACGCTCGTTCCCGGCGACGTCGTCGACGCGGTCGGGCACCTCAAAGCCGAGTCCGACGTCCCGCTGCGCTCACATGGCGGCCTCGCGATCAACCACGCGCTCATGGCGGCCGGCCTCGTCGACGCCATCCAGGTCACGATCTTCCCGGTCGTCAGCGGGACGACCGGCACCGAGCCGATCTTCGGCGGAGCAGCCGACTTCGACCTCGAACTGCTCAGCGCTCGCACCTTCGACGGCCGCATCCAGGAACTCACCTACCGGCCGACCAGGCACGGCTGAGCAGCCTTGGACTCCAGAGAGGTTGGATCATGACCGACAACCACACCGCTGACCGTCGAGTGGTCGCGAACATCGGGCTCAGCCTCGACGGCTACTATCGCCGCCGGAACGACGAGGGCATCCCCTACCTCGCCGACGCCGAAGTCGGGTACGAACAGATCACCAGGACCATCGAGACCGCAACGACCGCTGTGCTCGGTCGAGTCAACGCGGAGGTATTCCTGGACTATTGGCCGAGCGTGATCGGGACCGGAACGGTCGACCCGCGAGACGAAGCCTTCGCTCGATGGCTGGTGGCCGCCGAGCGGGTTGTGCTGTCCTCCACGCTGAGGGCATCGCCCTGGGAAGGCGTGCGGATCGCGAACGCTCCAGCCGCCGAGGTGATCGAGAAACTGAAGGCGGAGGGCGGGGGCGACATCCTGATCTGCTGGAGCGCCAGCGTGATCAAGGATCTCCTCAAGGCCGACGCCATCGATCGCCTCAACCTCGTCGTCGCCCCTGTGCTCGGCGGCAGCGGAGACCGCCTGTTCGATGACGAGAACCCGCTCACGAGCTGGGAGCTCACCCATTGCGACACCAGCGAACCCGGCGTGCTCGCGCTGACCTACGACCGAAAGAGCTGAGCGCTCCCGGGCGGAGCATCGATGGATCGGCCGCTATGCCCAACCTCAGACCATCAGGCGATACCGAACCCTCACCGTCGAAGCCGGATCTCCCACGAGTGGACTGAGCCTCGTCGGCGTACCACCGGGCTTGCTGTAGAGCCGGATACCGTCGCCGAGGAGGACGGGCGCGATGTGCAGGTCGATCTCGTCAATCAGGCCGAGGTCGAGGAGCTGGGCGCCGATGCTCGGGGAGAACACCATGATGTCCTTGCCTCCGGCGGCGACCAGCGCCAATTGAACGACGTCAGCCGGATCGCGATGCAGGAAGGTCACGTTGTCAGCAGGGTCCGCGTCTTCGGGGTGGTGCGTGAGGACGAAGATCGGCCCGTGCCAGGCGCCGCCCCATGGGCTGTGGCCTACCGGCGAGTCCCACCCGTCGCGTCCGGCGACGATCGCGCCGGTGCCTTCGATGTAGCCCTCGATGACGCCTGGCTCTGCGCGGTATCCGCCGGCCATCCAGTCCATGCTGTGGTTCGGACCTGCGACGAAGCCGTCCAGAGACATCATGAAGCTCCACAGCACGCGGCCGCGGCGCGCTTGCGGCCGCTCCGTTTGCTCGGCCTGTTCCGTTTGATTGTCCGGCGTCGGTGCGGCGGCCAGGGAAATGCTGTTGCCGTCGGGATCGAGGATGGTGACGTGCTGCACGCCATTGCCATAGGTTTCGATCGGCTGGTGCGCCATACCCGCCGCACGCCAGCGCGACAGGTAGAGCTCGAGGCTGGCCACGCCCAAGGTCACGAGGCCACCTCCGACTCGCTGCTCGTCGGGGGCAACGAACAGCCAGGTGGTCTCGGCGACCTGCCACATGGCCTCATCACCGACGATCTCATCGGGAGGTCGCCCGAAGAATGCTGCGTACCAGTCGATCGCCTCGGCGAGATTGCGCACCGGAAGCCCCGCGAAGATCTGTGTCTCGGTGCCCATCAGAGCGTGTCGCCTTCTGGCCGCCAGGGTGCCGTGCCGGGAGCCTTGGAGACCGCTCGGCTGAACGTGATGTGCACCGTGCCGCTCTCGGCCGCCTCGGTCGTCACGTCGTAGTTTGCCTCGAGTCCGCGGAGCCCATCCCACAGTCGCACGCCACCGCCGAGCAGGATCGGGGCGATCGCGACGTGGAGTCGGTCGATGAGCCCCGCCTCGAGGAACTCGCGGACGACGGTGGGGCCGCCCGCGATGCGCACATCGCGACCCTCGGCTGCCTCTGCGGCGAGCGCAAGAACCTCCACGGGCGTGGCGGAGAGAAAGCGGAACACGTTTCCGCCCTCCATCCTCAGTTCGGGGCGCTTCTCGTGGGTGAGCACGAATACAGGGACGTGGAAGGGAGGGTTCTCACCCCAGTAGCCGCGCCAGCCGGGGTCGTGGGGATGCAAGTCGAGGCCGAACATGCCCGCGCCCATGATCTGGGCCCCGATCTCCCCGACGTACGCGCTCGCGTACTTGTCGTCGACCCCGGTGGTGCCGGCACCGGACCTGTCACCGAGGACGCGTTCGCGGAAGGTCCGCGTCGCCGTGGACGAAGCGACGAGGCGGAACCAGTCCTCGCCCAGCGGTTCCTCGGGCGTCGGATCTGCGGGGCTGCCGAATCCGTCGATCGAGAGGTTCAGGTCGGCGTGTACTTTCATCGTGCTCTCCTTACGGGACATCGGTTTCTGCGGGGGTGATGCCTGTGCCACTCGGTGTCGGCTTCTCAGCTCTGATGCTCATGTCTTCTCCTGCGGACGAGGGTCGCCGGGCTGGACAAGTCCGTGGTCGAAGGCGAAGACGACGGCCGCTGCCCGATCTCGAAGATCGAGCTTGGTGAAGATGTGGCCGATGTGGGTCTTGACGGTGCCTTCGCCGAGGAAGAGCGCGGCGGCGATCTCACCGTTGGACAGACCCACACCGATGAGCGCGAGCACGTCCTTCTCGCGCGGGGTAAGCAGGTCGACCTGCGCGCCGGGCCGGATCGGCGGCCGGCCTTCCCGGTAGGTGGTGAGAACCCGGCCGGTGATCGAGGGGTCGAGCCAGGCGCCACCGCGGGCGAGGGTGCGGACGGCGCGTTGCAGATCCTCGGCCGGGGCACCCTTGAGCAAGAATCCGGCAGCTCCGGCGCGGAGGGCGCCGGCGAGGATCTCGTCCTCGTCGAAGGTCGTGAGCACCAGTACGGGCGGGCTTCCGTCGATGCGGGTGAGTGCCTGCGTGGCGGTGATGCCGTCGACGCCGGGCATCCGGACGTCCATCACCACGACGTCCGGCTCGAGACGGGCGACGGCCTGGGTGATCTCGATTCCGGTGTCGAGTTCGCCGACGATGGTGAAGCCGTAGCGTCCCCGCAGAATCCCGCGGAGTCCGGCGCGGATGAGTTCCTGATCGTCGACCACGAGGACGCGGACAAGTGGATCGCTCATGTCGGGATCACCGCCTCGACCAGCCAGCCACCGCGGGCGGGGCGAGCCGAGAGTGTGCCACCGAGCGCGGCCACGCGTTCGCGCATCGCGGCGACTCCGGTGCCGGAGGGACCCTGCGCGCGGACGGCGGCGCTATTGCGGACCGTGATCTCGGTGCGATCCTTCGCGGCGTCGACGCGCACGCTGATCGGACCGCCGTCGCCGTGGCGGACGGCATTGGTGAGGGACTCCTGCACGATCCGGTACGCGGTGAGACCGCGGCTGGCGGCCATCCCGGTCGGAGCCTTTCGCACGTCGAGGTCGATATCGGCGCCGGCGTTGCGATAGGAGTCGACCAGGTCGGGAATGTCGGCGATCCCGGGCGCGGGAGCTGCGGCGGCGGGGCCCACGCTGCGCATCAGCCCGACGGCCGCTCGTACGTCGTCGAGGCTGTCCCGGGTGGCGGATTCGGCCTCGGCGAGTGCGGCGCGGGCAACGTCGAGGTCGTCGTCGAGTGCGAGGCGAGCGCTGCCGAGGTGCAGCAGCGCGACGGTCAGGCTGTGCCCGACGAGGTCGTGCAGCTCGCGGGCGATGCGGTGCCGCTCGTCGGCGCGGGCGTGTTCGGCCAGCTCCGATTGGGCCTCGTGGAGACGCTCGACGAGTTCGCGCTGCCGGCGGATGAAGACGAATGCGCCACAGGTCAGCGCGACACCGAGCGTCCAGGTGACCCAGCCCGGCTCACGACTGACGTTGGCGACCATGACGAGGAACGCCGTCGCCAGCGCGGCGCCGACGGGGATCCCCCACCGGTTCGGGAGCATGAGCGCTGCCCAGCCCGCGATGACGCACATCCCGAACCAGCCGAGATTGCGCGGATCACCCCAACACGCGGCGATGACGACAGCGGCGAACACGGTGAGTCCGAGAAGGAGCGGCCGGCCGGTCGGGCCGATCCGGACCAGCACCGCGCTGGTCAGAACTACCAGAAGACAGAGCGCCGCGGCGACCAGGGGTTCGCGGTGAGTCTGGATGGCACCGATGGCGGTGAAGGCAGTGATCGTCGCGGGAGCGGCGACGACCGGGATGACCCGATTCAGCCGGCTCCGAAACCCGGCCGGTGGTGTGTTACCCATGGGCGGCAGCCATTCGGATCAGGGCGCGAGCGCCGCGATGACCGTGTCTCGGACCAGCGTCGGCGCTTCGGCTCCGGTGATCTCACCCCGGTGAACGGCGCCCGAGGCGCCGTGCAGAATCGCCTGGATCACGCTGACCTGCCACTCGATCGGGACGTCGGCGCGGAACTCGCCGAGGTCTCGTCCGCGCGCCAGCAGGGCCAGGATCCGGGTGGCCGGCTCGTCGTGGACGCGCCGCAGGTCCTCCGGCGCCAGCGCCTGCGATCCGGCGATGACCACCGCCCCATAGCGGTGAGTCAGTCGCCAGGTGGCCTCGAGTAGTCGTCCGAGCGCCTCCCGCGGGTCGCCTTCCACGTCGACGGTGGCCAGTACTTCGCTCGTGTTGTGGATCGCCCGCTGAGCGACTTCACGGATGAGCGCGGTACGGGAATCGAAATGGCCGTACAGAGTGACGCGGCCGACGCCGGCTGCCTTCGCGATCTCGTTCACGCTGGCGTCCGGGTCGACCGCCAGCAGCCGGGTCGCTGCATCGATGATCGCCTCGATGTTGCGGAGCGCGTCGGCGCGCTTACCTCGGCCTTGAGCCACCCGACTCGTAACGGAGCTCGTCTCGACCACCATCGGCCACTCCTCTTCGCTAACTCGAACTACGACGTACAGTTTATTAACTCGTACATCCATGTTCAAGAAGGAGGCCGAGAGCATGACCGAACCCAACACCGACGACCAGGGCCACCCACCTCCTGGCGGCCCGCGGAACACGATCTGGCGAACGGCCTGGCCGACGGCACTCGCCGTGGTGGTGACTGCGGGAACGGCGTACGGACTCGGCGATGCACGCAACGCGGCACCCGTCGTCGCGGCCTCCGGCCTGGTGTATCTGGCGGCTGCCGCGACCGGGCGCCGGCAGATGGCATGGATCGGTTTCGCGGTCACCTTCGTACTCATCGGCCTGGCGAAGTTCGTCGGATTCGACGCTGTTCCATGGCTGCTCGGCATGGCCGGCGTGCTGCTGCTGGTCGGCGTCGTCGGGCGACGCACCAGCCCGTGGTGGTCCTTTCCATTGCAGGCGGCAGCCATGCTGATGCTGGGAAGCATCGCGTTCGTCGCCTTGCGTTCGGATCCGATGCTCGGCGGCCTGCTCGTCGCGGTCGCGCTGCTTGCCCATGCCGGTTGGGACATTCACCACCACCGCACCGATCGGGTGGTGAACCGATCCCTTGCCCAGTTCTGCGCGGTCCTGGACATCCTCGTCGCGGCGCTCGTCGCGATCGTGGCGCTCAGTTCCTGAACCAGCAGCAGGATGCCGGACGAGATCCCGGCTCAGCCGATACGTCCGCATCCATCCGCAGCAGCCGTGCGCGAGCGAAACGACTACCGGGAACGTACGACGTAGCTCAGGTGTGTCGCTCTCGGAGAAGACTCGACGCAAGTCTGCTCCAGTGCCACACGTCCCGCGTCGATGCTCTCGAAGAGCCGGACACCCGAACCGAACAGCACCGGCGACAGCGTGATCGAGAACTCGTCGACCAGGCCGGCGTTCACGTACTGCACGATCGTCTCACCGCCGCCGGCGATACGGACGTCACGATCACCGGCGGCCTGGCGCGCCTGGTCGAGCGCGGACTCGATGCCGTCGCCCACGAAGGAGAAGGTCGTGCCGCCCAGCCGCTCCCACGGATCGCGCTTCTCGTGCGTCACGACGAAGACGGGCGTGTGGAAGGGAGCATTCTCCGGCCACATCCGCTCGCCGGCGTCGAACATCCGCTTGCCCATGATGCTCGCGCCGGTGCGCTCGAAGGTCTCCAGCGCGATCTCGTTGTCCCTCCCCTCCTCACCACCTTCACCGAATCCGAGATTCTCACGCGTGAACCGCAGTGGCATCGCCCATGCCTGCAGCTCCATCCACAGTGGTCCCATCAGGTCCTCAGGGGCATCCGGTGCGATGAACCCGTCCAACGACATCGAGACGCTGAAGAACACCTTGCCGGCCATCAGCCCTCCACTCCCTTCCGAACGAGCTCTACGACATAGGACGCCAGCTTGCGCAGGGTCTGTTGCCCGCCTTCGACTGCGTGGTACTTCTCGACCGCCTCGTCGCGCTGCTTCCGGCTCGAGAACACCGTGCGCAGCTCGATCCGAGTCGCCGATCCGGCGGGCTCGAACGTCAGGATCGACTCGAACGAGTTCGGGTCGCCGCGATGCTCACCGTGCAGCAGCTCGATCCGCTCCGGCGGGACGATCCTGGTCCAGGTGATCCACTCGGGATACTTCGTCCCGTCCGGGCCGTGCATCACGAAGATCCATTCGCCGCCGACGCCGAACTCGAACTCCCGGGTCGTCGTGGTGAAGCCCTCGGGCCCCCACCATCTCGACAGATGCCGAACCTGCGTGAACACCTCGAACACCAGCTCCCGTGGGGCATCGATGACACGCGAGATCACAATCTCGCGGTCGGCCGTCCCGGCCTCAGACGACGGGCCCGCTCCGGTGTCGCTCATCAGCCACTCCCCTCCTGCTTGAGTTCCTGCACATACGCGTTCAGCCGGTCGAAGCTCTCGTTCCAGAACTGCTCGAACCCACCGGTCCACTCGTGGACCGTTCGCAGTCCGCGGGCGTCCAGGCCGTAGATGCGCTGCTTGCCGACCTTCCGGTCCCGCACCAACCCGACCTCTCGGAGCACGCGCAGGTGCATGGAGGCCCCCGGTTGGGACAGCCCCAGCTCCAGCGCCAGCTCGGTCACCGGTCGCTCGCCCGTTCGCAGCAGCGTCAAGATGTGCCGACGCTGCGGCTCGGCGCCGCGCCCTGCGATGAGATGGGGCCATGGGCTCGGCGTCGGCGGTGAGTCGTTGCATGCCTGGCTGGCTGCTGGCGAGATCAGTCCTGTGTCTACTCGCCCCGTGGGACGTAGGCAACAGCCTCGATCTCAATGCGGAGATCGGGGTTCGACAGCGGCGCGACGACAGTGGCTCGCGCGGGGTAAGGGTCGGAGAAATACTCCCGGTAGACAGCGTTCATGGGTTCGAACAGCGTGGCGTTGAGGAGGAAGACGGTCGTCTTGGCAACGTCTGCGAGTGTGCCGCCGGCGGCTTCCACTCCGGCCTTGACGTTGTCCAGCACAGCGCGCGTTTCCGCCGCGAAGTCACCCGTGACCAGCGAACCGTCTGGCCGTGCCGCAATCTGCCCGGCGATGTAGACGAAGTCACCGGCGCGTACGACGTGCGTGAGCGGCATCTCAGACGGAGCGATACCGGTCGCGGGGATCTCTTCAATGGGGCTCATGGCGTTCACACTCGCTGTCGTTGGTTTGGTTGCGCGACAACGAGGGAGCGCCTCGCGAACCTGCGGACCGCCAGCATACGGCGCCGCGAAGACGGATGCCGGCGCAGTGCGCCGGCATCCGTCCCTCTCCCGGCGCCCCCAGGCATTGCGGCCGATCGCGTGGCGTAGCTCCCGTACCGTCCACCGACCCGCGACCGCCTCGTGGGCATAGGACGCCCGCGCGTCGTCGCCGCGCAACGACAGGAGGGCGAGGAAGTATGACCAGCTCAATTCGTGTGACAGCGTCACAACAATCTCGCGGTCAGGAAACAGCCTGGCGAATGGCTTCTGCGAGTGCCTTCGGCAGTGGGACCATCCCGATAGCGCGATGCGGGCGCCGGTTTCGCCCAGGCCCAAACGAGAAGGAGGTTCGGCACCCGATCAGTCCCGAATCAGATGCCAAACCTCCTTCTCGGTCCCGGCCTCACTCAGTGGTGACCATCTGTACCTGATACCCACTATCAAAATGCCATTTGACCAGGGGAAACACAGAATCGACACAATCACGACTCACACCCCCGAGCGGATGGGCGCACCTGTGGCGTGTACCCCGTCTGCACGTGTCCAACATCCTGGGAAAGCTGGACGTACCCAACCGTGGTGCGGCTGCGGCACTTGCCCACCGCACCCCACCGCACCCAGATATTCGATCTCACCTGACTCGTTCCTCGTAAGGCCCGGATGTATCACAAGGTCAGCGACAGCCCTCTTTCGGGAAACATCCCATCCCCGACGGCGGTCAGAAACCATGGCAGTAGAGAACACCGAGACACTGGCCTTCGTCGGCCCCGCCGACCCCGGGCACGGCTACCCGATCTGGTTCGAGGACGCGAACGGGGTGCGCCTGGAGCTGGGCCTGGGACCGGACCCGCTGCTGCCGGCGATCGAGGAACCGGCGCCCACCAACGTCGTTCCCGGAATGCCGTTCCCCGCCACCTTCCCGGCGGAGTCCTTCTACTTCCTCACCGAGTCCCGGATGCCGATCGGCGGCGCCGGCACGATCGGGCGCGCCCGGCTGGTGCTCGGCTTGGAGGCCGCCTTCGGCACGCCCCAGCCCGACCCGCGGTCCCGCGTCGTCTTCGCCCGCATCAGAGTGCGGATCGACGACGTGGTTCCCGGCGAGTTCTACACTGTCACCCACCCCTACGGCGTCACCGATCCGCTGCCCGCCGACGACCGCGGCCGAGTCTTCGTCACCGACGACCGGGGCGTCGCCGACAACAACTTCGAGGCCGTCCGTGCCAACGGACAGGTGGCTCCCTTCCTGCGCTGGACGGCCGGCACACCGGCCGGCTATCTCGGTGACGGCGCCACCGCGCGCCCGGTCACCGGCAGCCCGTTCGGCACCGACTTCTTCCGGGTCGACGGCCCCGGCGTGGCCAATGTGGCTGGTGCGCAGCGGGATCCAGCGGACCCGTTCAACCAGAACCGGGTGCAATCGGCGCTCTTCACCGTCCAGGGCAAGATCGCCGCCCGCATCGGTGCCGAGATCACCTCGGCACACTACCGCCGCGCCGGCGGCTCGGTCGTCATCGACCTGCACGCCCGCTCCGCCCCGGGTCAACTCCTCGAGCTGGGCGGCGCCGGCATCTCCCGGACGATGCTGCGCGGCTCGGGGAGGGACTACTCCGTACGCGCCGCCGCCCACGCCCCGGCCGGCGTGGCGCCCGGGACGGTGTCCGTCGTCAACACCAGTGACACCCCTTCAACGGTGACCTCCACTCGCGTCACCGACCGGGTGACGGCGACCGCCGTACACTCTCCCGCCGACCAGACACTGACCATCACTGCCATCTCCTCCGACGACACCGAACCCGGGCTGACCGCCCTCGGTTACGGTCCCCTGACCGGGCCCACGACCTTCACCGGTGTCGCCGCCACCCCGGCGACGATCGTCGTGAAGTCGGCGGCCGGCGGCAGCTGCCTCGCCGAGGTCACCATCGACGGGCCTGTCCTGCCTGCCCTGCCGCTGGTCGCCGACGCCGGAACGGATCTCGACCTTTCCTTCGGTGACGAGGTGAGGCTGAACGGCAGCGGCTCCCGTAGCGACATCGTCGCCTTCACCTGGACCCAGACCGCCGGCGCAGCAGCCACGATCGCCGACCCTGCCGCGGCCAGTACCGCGGTCACCGTGACCGCACCCGGGGACTACCGTTTCAGCCTCACGGTGACCGACTCCCAAGGCGCCACTGCCACCGACGAGGTGGCCGTCACCGTCAGACCGGTGACGCCGGACACGATTGTGGTCACTCAGGCCGAGTTCCGCACGGCGAGGGATGAGTTCCGGATCAGCGGCACCCAGACCGGCCTGCGGCCCGCGGTACTGACGGCCCGCTTCCGTGGCGCCGTCCTCGGCACGAGCCCGGTGGACGCGACCGGTGCCTGGTCGATCCGACGCACCCTCACCCCGGCCGAGAACGCCCTGCAACCAGGGGTGGGCGAGGTGATCGAGGTGCTGAGTTCCAGGGGCGGCGCCGTCGTCCAAAGCTTGCGGATCCGCAACTGACTCCAGGAGACTTCATGCCGTACCACCTGACCGGCCGTTTCATCGAGTGCTGCAACTGCAAGGTCGTCTGCCCCTGCTGGGTCGACGACAAACCGACCGAGGACCACTGCGCCGGCTTCTTCGCCTGGACCTTCCGAGCCGGGTCGACCATCGAGGGCGCCGACGTCAGTGACCGTCATGTCGTCGTGGTGAGCGTGCACGGTGATCGCCGCCGGGGCGGCACCAGCGAGTCGGTGGTCTTCGTCGACGACCGGCTCGACGAGGTGACCGCCGACGCGCTGCTGGACACCTTCGCGATCTACCCCGACGACGAACGCGACGACCCAGTGGCCGAGCTGAAGGAGGTGCTCGGGTTCCCCGTCGCCCGGCTGCGCGCGACGATCCGGATCGACAGGATCACCAGCAGCGGTGACCGCAAGCCCGGCTTCTCGGTGCGGGTGGCACTGGCCAACGAGGTCGTGGTCAAGGCAATCACCGATCCCGAGGTCTTCGACAAGAACTCCCGCCCGCTGACCCTCACCGCGACCGCCCTGGACAAGGAATTGGGCACGAACGGCGGGGTCACCGCCCACCGCGCGAAGGAGCTCAACCTGCACGTCGCGGCGCTTCCCGGCGCCAACACGGATCTGGTCGGCCGCTCCGCCATGGTCGGCAAGTTCGCCTATCTGGACGCTACCTCCGCCGCCCTGGGCCACAGCAGATGAGCACCGTCGACCACCGGCCGCGCACCACGGCACCCTCGGTCGACCGAGCGGTGGTGGTCGCCGCGGTAACACTGGTCGCGGCCACGGCCTGGGTCCTGATGGCGATCGGGCACGACTACCAGTGGCCACAGGACGGCACGCCTCCGGCCCACTCGTACGCAGCCGACAAGGCCGGCCACCACGGGCACGGCCACGGCGCCGCACTCACCCCGAGCTTCAGCACGGCGCTGCACCGGCTTTCCGGCTGGGCGGTGATGGTGCTGGCGATGATGTTGCCACCGGCTTTGCCTCTGCTGCACACGATCCGCGCCGTGACCCGTCGCCGATCCGGCTCCTGGCTGCTGACGACTCTCGCCGCGACCGCCTTCACCGTGCCCTGGCTGGCCGCGGGTCTCCTGCTGGTCGGTATCGATGCGACCCTCGGGCCCACGACGCCGGCGGCTCAGTGGGTCCAGCGGAACCTCCAGCTGGTCGCCGGCCTGGCGGTGGTCGCCGCCGGTCTCTACCAGTTCACCCCGCTCAAGCATGCCTGCCTGTCCGCCTGCCGCAGCCCGCGCCAGCTGGCCCTGATGCACTGGCACGGCCTGGCCCCGGCCAACGACGTGCTGCAGATCGGCATCCGCTACGGCGTGGTCTGCGTCGGTTGCTGCTGGGCACTGATGCTGCTGACCCTGGCCGTCGGCTGGCCGGCCATGCCGGTGATGGTGGCGATGACGGCAGCAATGGCCGCCGAGCGGCTCCTCCCCCAGGTCCGGCCACTCGTCCCGGCGATCGCATTCATCGCGATCGCCCTCGGTATCGCCCTGCTGGCCGGGATCGTCCCGGCCGGCCAGATCATCGGAGGACACGCGTGAACACCGCTGCCACAACCGCTGTCACCCGCTGCCGCAAGGTGGTCGCGATGTCGCTGCCGATCGTCTACGACAACGACGGCGACTGCGACCGCGACGGCCTGATCTTCGCCATTGAGCCGCACCAGCCACTGCTGCGGTGGCTGCGCGACCGGCTCACCGAGGGCGACTCGCGGCTGCTGCGGCTACACCTGCAACGCCAGCACGCACAGGTCGCCGTCGACGGCCTCGCCAAGCTCGAGGAGATGATCGCCCGGCTCACCGGCGGCACCGACGAGGAACGTGCGATTCTGCGGCGGCTGTGGCACGACGAGAGCGACGGGGTCAGCCTCGACGCACGCAACATCCCTCGGCGGCACGGCGAGTCCGACCACGCGCACGCAGTGCGCACCAACCTGACGACGACCCTGGTGGAGGTGCGCACCGCGCTCACCGAGCTGACCAAGCCGGTCCACGGCGCGGGCGCCGAGGACGAGTTCGACGGGGCCGCGCCGGCCGAGGTCGACCCGGAGGCCGGCCCGGCGCTGCTCACTCTCACCCCCGCCGAGCGGACGGACCTGGCGAATCACTGGGACGCCCAGCTGCGGCTGCTCACGATCGCCGTCGACCAGCAACTGGCCACGATCACACTGGACGTTCCCGCGCTGGCAGCAGCGTCCGGCATGCCACAACACCGAGTGCGACAGCTGATGCTCAACGACTGGTCGACGTCGACGGGGCGGGCCGAGGGCCTGCCCTACGATCGAGCCAACCCGCTGCGGCCGATGCCGGTCGTCCAGCCGCTGGTGCTGCGCACCCGCCTCGGCGAGCCCCTGCGCATCCGGGTGGAGAATCAGATCAGGGGCCGCCGGGTGGGCTTCCACGTCCAGGGCGAGCCGCTCGGCCGGGCCGATGGGCAGCTGAGCGGCGACGGCGTTCGCTTCGGCGACGGAAGCCACACCGGCGCCAACCCGGACAGCACGATCCCGCCGCCCGACGGCGATGATCCGCACCACCTCACCTACACCTATGGCGCCCGCCACGAGGGTGTCTGGCTGGTGCACGACGCGGCCGATGTCGACGGCAGTGAGCGCGGCACCAATATCCACGGGCTGTTCGGCGCGATCATCGTGGAGCCTCCGGGCGTCCGCTGGCGGGACCCACAGATCGACTGGACCGCACCGGATGTCGACCCCTGGCTGGACGACAAACCGTGGGACTCCCAGCTGCATGTCGATGTGGTCGATCCCGCGGAACGACCGGGCACGCCCGAACACCTCGACTACGTCGACCTGCACAGCGACGACGTGCCGCGCAGCTTCCGCGAGTTCACCGTCTTCATGCACGACGAGCCCGAGCTGCATTCCGGCGTGCACGCGGGCGGGATGCACTCCTGGATGCCACTGTCGTATCGCGCCGAGCCGATGGTCAACCGGCTGCCGCACCGGATGCGCCGGATGGTCGAGAAGACCCCCGAACTCGGCGCAGACCAGCACGGCATCGACCGCAACGCCTTCGGCTGGCGGCTGGGCAGGGAACTCGAGGACGAGTTCTGGACCGCCCGTACGCCGGATGGCCGCTGGCTGGAACAGATCTCGGGTGAGGAACAGCACCACAGCTCCTGGCTGTTCGGCGAGCCGGCCACGCCGGTGCTCCGCGCGTACGCCGGTGACCCCTGCCGGCTGCGGCTGGTGCATGCGGGAATCAAGGAGACCCACATCTTCCACCTGCACGTGCATCAGTGGCGCGCGGTCGCCGCCGACACCGCGCCGCCCGGCAACTGGGCCGTGGGCGAGGACGGCAGGCCGGTCCCGCACGGCTCGCAGCTGCTCGACTCGATCACGATCAGCCCACAGGCGGCGATGACGATCGACCCCCTGTACGGCTCCGGCAGCCGGCAGCACGCATTCGGCGACATCATCTGGCACTGCCACCTGTACCCGCATTTCCACCACGGCATGTGGGGCCTGTGGCGCAGCCTCGACCGGCTGGTCGACGGCACCCGGCCCTACCCGGACGGCACGCCGTGCCCACCGCTGACGCCGCTGCCCGGCCGCACCCCGCCGGCACCCGAGGTGGAGCACCCGGGCTTCCCGTGGTTCATCGACGCCGCCTTCCCCACCAAGTCGCCGCCTCCGCCGGCCCCGGTGCCGGAGCACGTGGTGGGCCGGCGACGGCTGCTGGGCTTGCCCGCGCACAGTGCCAAGGAGCTCGCCGCCATGCCCCCGGCGGTGCGCGACGGTCACAGCCCGGGCGCAGTATTCGTCGACCTGGACGGCCTGGCGGAGACCTGGAACGCCCGCGCCGGCCTGCCGGCGCCGCGGATCGTGGCCTACGACATCGAATCCCGCATCGACCGGATCGACTACAACCTGGACGGCTGGCACGACCCCCGCGGCTGCCGCTACCGGCTGCGACGCGCTGAGATTCGCGAGCAGGACGAGAACGGCCAGTGGCACGTGACGGCGAGCGAGAGCTTCGAGTTCGACCGTGACCAGAACCCGGTGCCGGCGTTCCCCCGGGCAAACCACGGCGACATCGTCGAGCTGCGAATGTTCAACAGCCTCCGCTCGCTCAGCGCCGACGCCGAGGACCTCGGCGTCCACCCGGTGGAATGCGGCCTGCACGTCCACCTGGTGAAGTTCGACGTCACCGCGTCCGACGGCTCGGCCACCGGTTGGAACTATCTCTCCGGGGCGAGTTGTCGCGAGGCGATCGGCACCGACCTGCCCGGCGAGCTGCCGCGGATCGTGAGCCTGCACCGGTGGGTGGTCGACGAGGAGTTCGGGCCGTGCTTCTTCCACGACCACCTGCTGGCGAACTACCGGCAGAAGCACGGGTTGTGGTCGGCGTTGATCGCCGAGCCGTTCGGGTCACAGTGGCAGCTGGCCTCCGACCAGAGTCGCACCGCCTGGAGCCATCCGGACGCGGTGATCGTGCCCGAGGAGGACACCGGCCTACCACCGTTCCGTGAGGCGTGCCTGAGTGTGCAGGACTTCGTACCGCTGCAGGACCGGCACGGCCGCGCGCTCAACCCCCCGAGCGTGCTGTCCGGGGTGGACGACCCGGGCGTGATGGCGGTCAGCTATCGCAGCGCGCCGATGCACTTCCGCGGCAGGGATCCGTCGCTGTGGTTCTCCACCACGGCCAGCTCGCGGCAATCGATGCACGGCACACCGGGCGACCCCGATACCGCGATCATCGAGACCTACCCGGGGGAGCGGCTGCGGATCCGGCTGGTGCAGGGCTCCCACGAGGAGGGGCACAACTTTCAGGCGCATGGCCTGCGATGGCGACGGGATTGGGGGAACCCCCGTTCTCCGTTGGTGAACCAGCAGACGATCGGGATCTCCGAGGCGTTCACCCTCGACATCGACCCTGCCGCGGGCTCTGCCTACGGTGTCGGCGATCACCTCTGGCACCTCGGCGGTCTGGACGATCTGTGGCTTGGCTGTTGGGGCTACGTCCGCGCGTTGCCACCGACCCCGGCGAACCATACCCGGCTGGCGCCGCTGCCGCAGACCTCACGGACTCCGGCCGCGTCACCGGCGGTGGCGATCGACCCGGCAGCGGCCACCGCACCCGTACGCACCTTCGTAGTGGTCGCGCAGCGCACCGAGCACCGGTTCCGGGGTGCGGAGCTGACCGATCCCTGGGGGCTGATCTACCGGGTCGCCGAGTACGACTGCCCGGAGGATCTCGAAACGGAGTTGCAGCGGGCACGCGAGACGGGTTGCTGGCGTCCGGGGAAGATCCGACCGGACGATCGACCGCTGGTGCTGCGTGCGCGGCGCGGCGAACGGATCCGGGTGTTCCTGGTGAACCTAGTGCTGGACGAGGTCGCCGACCTGCCGCCGTTCAGCGTCGAGGTGGCACCACCTCGCCTGTTCGTCGAACATCTCGACGAACAGGACCGGCCCGACCGGCGTGCGGTCAGCCCACAGGTATCCCTGCGTCCCTCGCTGCTGCAGTTCGACGTCCGCGGTTCCGACGGCTCTTTCGTCGGCCGCAATCCGGACCAGACCGTAGCGCCGGCCAAGGTTCGGGAGCGCCATGGCGAGCAGGCCGAAGGCGCGGGGCCGGTGGTGCACCGGCGCCACTCGCGGCACGAGGTGAACTGGCGGGAGTACCAGTGGTATGCCGACGAGGAGCTGGCGCCGGCGTCCTCCGCCGACGGGCCCGGTCGGGTATGCGTTCTCAAAGACATGGGCGACGTCCGTAATCACCGCCACCACGGGCTGATCGGAGCGCTCGTCGTCGAACCGGGAGACGTCACGCCGTGGCAGCCGGGCAGCTACCGCTCGGGCAGCGCGCCTGCTGAGGCAAACGGATGGTCCGGCGTGGAAGCCGAGTTGCGCACGGCGGCCGGCGAACTGGTGGCTCGGGAAGGGGCCGTCTTCTTCCAGGACGGCCTGCGCCAGTTCATCGGCGGGCAACCGACCATGCCGGTCTCTGACGTTCCGTTGGAGGACGAGAACGAACTCGACAGCGGGCTGAAGGCGATCAGCTACCGCACCGCGCTGATCCATCGCGGACGGCCTCCGGTCGGCGCCGACGCCGAGCCACCGCTGCTCACCGTGGATGAGGGTGACACCGTCTGGCTGCGGGTCGTCGGTGCCGGCGACAAGCTGCGGCAACACGCGTTCACCGTGCATGGTGTGGCCTGGCAAGCAGCACCGTGGGTGCCCGGTTCGGCGTGGACGTCACTGGCCAGTGGCGTAGTCGGCGGCTGGTCGGACGATGTCGTGGTGATCCCACGGGAGCCCGGCGACCATGCGGTACGCACCGGGTGTTACCGGTTCGGCACCGAGATGGGGGTGTGGTCGACCGTGCGGGTACGCGGCCTTTCCTGAACCTCGCAATGATCTGGCTGATCGCGATGGATGCAGTGCCCTGCGTCAGCGAGGGACAAGAATCCAACCCGTTCGCTCGGCCTGATCGCCGGCCATGGCTTCCGCAACATGCCCGGCTACTTGAACGACCGCGCCTACTGGCTCACTCGCTGCGATGAACCCTCCTGATCACCATCCGGATCAGCATCACCGTGCTCGCGCTCGCCGAAGGAGATCGACGACGTGATCGCCGGCGCCGGAGGCACTCCCCAGCCTGCGATTGGGCAGGTCGGGACGTGGACCGGGTACGTCAGCGACCCCGACGGTCATCTCTGGGAGCTGGTGTTCAACGACCGGACCGCCGCAGCGGCAGGAGTCGCTCAGTGACGGCACTGGACTGGTCGCCGTGGCGCTCCTCGGCAACGCCCCATGGACCACCGGCGAAGAAGTCTGACGAGACGTGTCGAAACGACCCGGTTGTGATCGTGGAGGTGATGAAGCCGCCCACCGGGGTGGCCCGAGAAGGGAGCATCACCCATGAGTACGACCTTGACGGTCGACTTCTTCTGCAGCCTCGACGGCTACGGCTCCGCCGAAGGCTGGCCGGGATACTGGGGCAAGGAAGGCCCCGAACTGATCGCGGACCGGATCGGCACCTTCGCTCAGGATCAGGTGCTCGTCTTCGGCGCGACGACGTTCCGTGAGTTCCGGACATTCGTCGTCGAGTATGACGAGCCGTACTACGAGAGCCTGAACGAGCTGCCGAAGATCGTCTTCTCCAGCACGCTCGATCCGGAGGCGCCGGGCTGGGAGAACGCAACTGTCGTGAACGAGGATGCGGTGACCGCGATCGAGCGGCTCAAGCGCACCACCGACGTGCCGATGCGCTGCCACGGCAGCATCTCGCTGAACCGCGCGCTGCTCGCCGCCGGTCTCGTCGACCGGCTCGAGGTCATGGTGTTCCCCGCCATCACCGGCCGCGCGGGGCACGCCGCGCTCTTCCAGGGCGGAGCGGAGTTCGACCTGGAACTCATCGAGTCCACAGTGCTGGACGGGCGGACGGTGAAGCTCGTCTACGAACCGCACGTCCACGGACCGATTCCTGAGGGCGTCGGCCCGCAGCGCCGAAAGGTCGGCTGATGAGCAAGGTGATCCTGTACATGTCGATGTCCGTCGATGGCTTCATCGCCGCGCCCGGCGATGAGATGGGGCATGGGCTCGGCGTCGGCGGTGAGCCGTTGCATGCCTGGCTGGCCGATGGCGGGATCAGTCCTGGCTCATACCGCCCCACATCGCGCGTGAACGCGGGGCTCATCAACGAGATGGTCATTCACCTCGTCCCGCTCCTCCTCGGTCAAGGCAGACGACTCTTCGACGACCCGGGCGCCGAGATGCGAGAAGTCCTGCTGGTCTCGTCGCGTGTGGGTGACGGAGCACTGCACCTGCGATATCGCGTGCTGGACTGAGATCGTTGCTCGACGGACGTGAGGAGAAGACGATGAGGCACTACGCGCTGATGGTCTGGGGGCCGGCGGAGTACGGCGAACACGGCAGCTACGAGACCGCCGAGGAGAACGCCGCCCAGTTCGAGGCGACCGGCGCCTTCAATGAAGAACTGCGCAGCGAGGGCAGCTTCGTCTACGCGAATGGCCTGGCGGAGGCGTCGGCCGCCACCGTCGTGGACGCGCGAGGCGCGACGCCGATCATCACCGACGGCCCGTACCTGGAGTCGAAGGAGTACATCGCAGGCTTCTGGATCGTCCAGGTTGCCGACCTCGACGCCGCCCTCGCGCTCGCCGCTCGCGGATCGCGCGCGTGCCGGCGCAGGATCGAGGTCCGGCCGATGGCCGGATCATGACAGACACCCGGGCCATCGACGCGACGGTCGCGCGCGTCCACCGCGAGGAGTGGGCACGCGTGGTGGCCTCCCTCACCCGTCGCTTCGGCAGCCTGGACCTGGCCGAGGAGATGGCCGCGGAAGCCTTCGCCACTGCCGTCCAGCGATGGCGGATCGACGGCATCCCACCGAGCCCCGGCGCCTGGATCACCACCACCGCGAACCGCAAGGCCATCGACAGACTCCGCCGTGAGGGACAACGCGACACCAAACACCAGGAAGCGCTCATGCTGCACGACGACAGCCCGCCGGAGCCGATCGGTGTTGTGGAAGACGACCAGCTCCGGTTGGTCTTCACCTGCTGCCATCCCGCCCTGGCCATGGAGGCGCGGGTGGCGCTGACCCTGCGCATGATCGGCGGGCTCTCCGTCCCCGAGATCGCGCGAGCGTTCCTCGTGCAGCAGACCACGATGGGACAGCGGATCAGCCGGGCCAAGAACAAGATCCGGGATGCCGGCATCCCCTTCCGCCTCCCGGACGCCGAGGACCTGCCTCTCCGACTCGACGGCGTCCTCACCGTCCTGTACCTCATCTTCAACGAGGGCTACCTCACCTCCGGCAACGAGTCCGACCCGATCAGGCGAGACCTCACCGCCGAGGCGATCCGACTGACCCAACTCGTCCGCAGCCTGCTGCCCGGCGACGGAGAGGTCGCGGGACTGCTCGCCCTCATGGTGCTCACCGAGGCCCGCGCCGCCGCTCGCGTATCGGCATCCGGCGAGCTGGTGCGGCTCGACGAGCAGGACCGCGGCGCCTGGGACCGCGTGCTGATCAATGAGGGCATATCGCTGGTCCGAGAGCGGCTCGACGTGGTGGCATGCGGCGAGGCGAGGCCCGGACGCTTCCAGATCCTTGCCGCGATCAACGCCGTGCACGCGTCCGCCGCGGACGCACGCGACACCGACTGGTCCCAGATCGCCGCCCTCTACGACCAGCTCACAGCAATCGACCCGAACCCCATCGTGCGACTGAACCGGGCGATCGCCATCGCCGAACTCGACGGCCCCGACGTGGCCCTCGCCCTCGTCGATCAACTCGACGAACCTTTGCGCGACTATCACGCGTACCACGCCACCCGCGCCGACCTGCTGCGTCGACTCGCCCGCTCGGCCGACGCGCGCACCGCGTACGAACGAGCCATCGAGCTCACCGCCAACACCGCCGAGATCGCGCACCTCACAAGGCGCCGCGACCAACTCGCGGGATGAACGAGTTCCTGTAATCGCAACAGGTTCTCGATCAATCTGCCCGGCCTGCACCATCGGCGGCGGGCACCGCACTCCCCCTTGTGATCTGGCCGAAGACGCGGTCAGCGCGAGGTGAGCAACGTTCAGGGGTGGCTGGCCAGGATCGTCGACACGGTAGTCGTGTCTCGAACGTAGACACTCAACCCAGAGAGATCCGCCCGCTATTCACTTGAATCTATATCGTCTTAGATCTATATTAATGCCGCGTCTTGGGACGTGCGCCTCTGGGAAGACGTGGAGTCGTCGATCCTGGGACTTGACGACAAGACCTACAACCTGGTCGCCGCCGCGATCACTCGACTCGAATCCGAAGGACCCGCCCTCGGGCGGCCAACAGCGGAACGGATCAAGAACTCTCGTCACCACAAACATGAAGGAACTGCGTCCGGGATCGGCGGGACGTAGCGAGATTCGGGTCCTGTTCGCCTTCGATCCGAAGCGCAGGGCCACCTTGCTCATAGCCGGAGACAAGGCGGGTAGATGGAGGCAATGGTACGACCAGAACATCCCGATAGCCGATGACCGGTTCGACGAGTGGCTGAACAGCGAGGAGGAGTGAAATGAGCACCAAGACCAAGACCGTCGCGTGGAGCGACGTGCGGGCCAAGCGCCCCGTCGATGAGGAAGCTGTGGCAGAGCACGTCGCCCGGATGGAGGCCGAGGAGCGCGCCTATCGGTTGCGCGAGATCCGCGAGGAGCAAGGCGTGACGCAGAAGGAACTCGCCGAACGCATGGCGCTGACTCAACCCACCATCTCCGCACTGGAGTCCGGTGACCTCGACCGCTCCGGACTCGCCACTTTGAAGTCCTACGTGGAGGCCCTTGGTGGCACCGTGGAAGTCACCGCAACCTTCGGCAACCGCAAGCTCGTGCTGTCGTCCGCTCCCGCGGCTCCGCCCACGAGCGGAGAGAAGAAGAGTGCTTGAGGACCATCGCTTCGATGGATCACACGACTTCTACCACCGCGACGGTGCACGCTTCAGCCCGTATCCGTGGGCGCAGGGTCGGAGCGTGCGAACTCTTGAGACGGCTCAAACCCTTCCACGAGCCAACCGGCCCGGCGGCCGTGCCAAGTCAGCGACTAGCGCGGCACGGGCGACACGGCACCGGCGCGCTCGGCGCACGAAAACTCACGCCCCTACATCGGCATCCGAATGGTTGCTGTCTTCTGCGTGAGTTCTCGACTCTGTCAGCCGATACACCGACACGTGACTGGGTGAGTCCGCAGTGAACGCGCTTCTGTCCCAGTCAGCCCAGCGCGACTCTAACTCGAATCCCGCCAACCGGGCCATTAGATCCAATTCGCTCGGCCAGATATAGCGGTGGGGCGAGCGGAAGACCTTCGCCTCGTCGCCATCCTCGAGCTCCGGACAAAACCGGACGTGGTGCGAGACAACGTGCTGATGGAGCGTGTCGTATGTGTCAACCAGGAGGTATCCGGGCTCGCTTGTGCCGACTGTTCCGCTGCGACCTGGTGCGAGTGCGCGCAACTCGGGAACCCAGAGTTCGATGACGAAGCGCCCCCCGGGAGCAAGGTGACGGGCAGCATTGCGGAAGCACTCGACCTGCTCCTCCTGCGTGAGCAGATTGGAGATCGCATTGAACACGAGGTACACGAGTGAGTACGAGGCCGGTGTCCCGGCATTCACCGTCGCCATGTCGCCCCAAACCACGGGAACAACGTCCGAGCTCACCTTCTCCCGGAGCCGCGCGATCATCGCATCCGAGATCTCGACCCCGGTTACCTGCACACCCGCTTCAGCGAGTGGAATGGCGACGCGCCCGGTGCCGACCGCGAACTCCAGTGCGCGGCCACCGACTGCCAATTCGCACAACGCCGCAACTGTCGGCCCGAGTACTTCTGGCGCGAACATCCCCGTCCCCGGAGTGTCGTAGGTCCGAGCCGCCTGCGCGCCCCAGATCACCTGCTGATCCACCACCCTGCCGACGATAGCCCGGCCTCGGTCGAGCAGCAGCGGAGTCTACGGCGAGGGTTGGGTCGGACCCCGCAGCCGTGGCCGGGTTACACTAGGAACAGCTAGGTTCCACTTACTCCATCTAGATTCCACTTACTCCATCTAGGAGGCTGGTCGTGTCCGAGCCGCTTGTAGACGACGTCGAGACGCTGCGCGCTGCCCTGGACAGGTCGCCAGATGACGTGAAGGTTACGCTGAGCCTTTCCCGCAAGAGCGCCGAGAAGGTGCTCGCCCTGCTGGACGCTGAACGCACCACGGGGGCGGTCGTGATTCCGATCAAAGAGGTGTTCACGACCACCGAGGCGGCCACCATGCTGGGCTTGTCAAGACCGACGCTGATGAAGCTCATCGAGGCCGGCGAGATCGCCCACGTGAAGGTTGGCACCCACCACCGCATCCCCGCGCAGGCGATCCTCGACTTCCAACGAGCACGCCAAGCGCGCCGCGAGAAGGCGGCAGAGGCACTCGCGGGCTTCTCCAACCAGATCGGGCTTGTCGATTGACGATCTCCGTCGTCCTGGCCGACGCGAACATCCTCTTCTCGCGCACCTTGCGTGACTACTTCCTCTACGCAGCCGATGCCGGTGCCATCGAGATCCACTGGAGCCAGCAGATCCTCGACGAGATGTCGCGGAACCTCCGCTTACCGCTGAGTCTCGATCACGCAGACACGGCTCGCCTCGAAGAGTTGATGAACGACTACATCGAGTACGCGTTGGTCGACGTCGATCCGACGGACATCACCACGGCCGAAGGCGTCGACATGGACGCAAGCGACCGCCATGTGCTTGCCGCCGCGCTCTCTGCCGATGCCGACATCCTTCTGACCGACAACACCAGACACTTCCCGCGCGACTGGATGACCGAGCACGGCATCGAGCTTCTCAACTCGAGGGAACTGCTCGTCCGGCTCGCCGACCAGTACCCCGACGAGGTACGGACAGCACATGCGAAGACGCTTCAGTTCTCCCCCAAGTCCGAGACCGAGGTTCTCTCGACGCTTGCGCTGAGCGCGGGCGCTGCTGCCGTGGACACGATCCGCCGCGTACTCGCGACCTGACCGACGAGCAGGGGTGGTACTGCGGTCCGTCGTCCGCTCACAGCACCGACCGTCTCGATTGATCGACCTTCGCACTACTGTCAGGTGCCGTGGATCTTGACCGGAAGCGACGTGACGCCGTGCGGTTGGCCGGAGTGGTCAAGGAAAGGATGGTCGACTTCGCGACCTCACCCACGTTGGAGCGGCACCTGCGCCGCCTGCTCCGCGAGAGCGTGGACAGGACCCCCACCTGTCCGATCCGGACGTGCGGGCTGGTCGTTGGCTCAGATCGGTGCACGGTTCGATGTCTCGACAGGGACGGCGCGCAATCACCTGAGGAATGACCGAGATGCGCTACAGCACCGCTGTCGCTTCGATCGTGGGTGATTCCGCTACGGCGAGGAGTGAGAGCAGTCGGCGTAGGAGGTCGTCGGGTGTCGTCGTGGAACTGCCCTTGGCGAGGTGTCCGCCGAGTTCGAGTTCGACTGCGCCGTGGGCGGTGGCACGGAGCAGCTCGGCGAGCGCGACGGGATTGCCGGCGGGAAGCTCACCGAGCTGTTGTCCGGCGGTGACTGCGGCCAGCAGCGCGGCGGTGGCTGCTTCGGCAGCCTGAGTGAGAGCTGCATCATCGATACCCCATCGCCCGAACACCAGCCGGAACCGGGCCGGGTACCGCAGCGTCCGCCGGAGATAGGAGTCGAACGCCGCCGCGACGCCGCCATCGCCGGGCGTGACGAGGGCGGCGTAGGCATCGAGTTCGCGGACGGCGACCGCGGCCAGCAACGACTCCTTATCGGCGAAGTGCTTGTACGGGGCGTTGTGCGATACGCCGGCGCGCCGCCCGACCTCGCGCATGGTCACGGCCGCAGGACCCCCTTCGTCCAGGAGCGCTGTCGCCGCGTCGATGATCGCGTCGCGTGTGGACCGGGCCATCCACCCATGGTAGCCCGTCGGTTGACGACGTCAACCAGGGCGCCTATCGTGGTTGACGTCGTCAACCCACGAGAGGATCACATGACCACCGGAGCCGGCCCGCCCCGTGTTCGAGGCCGTGTCCGCCGAGCGCTCGCGCGTGTCGCGATCGGGACCGCCGTGGCGATCGCCGTTCTCGGGATCGTGGCGTGGCGGCTGTCCGTTCCGCCCGACGACCCGCCGGACTATTCCGGCGAACGCCCGACGCTGGCTGAGGACGGCTACATGAGCGTCACGCACTCTGTGCATGTGAAGGCGTCCCCCGCACACGTGTGGGCGTCGGGCAACGACCCGAACCTGCCGCTGGAGGACATCGTGCAGTTCGATGACGGGTTCCCGGCGGTCGAGACGACCCGGCCGCTGATCGGCGACTGGATTCCCGGCGATCGTGTCGGTGACCGCCGCTGGGTGCGGTTCGAGGACGGGCACTACCTCGCCGAGGAAGTGCTCGTAGACGACCACGACGTCTTCCGCTATCAGATCTGGGGATTCACGAGCATGCAGCGCTTCGTGGTGCGGCACGGCATCGCGGAGTTCCGCTACGAGGCGGAAGGCAACGGCACCCGGCTGAGCTGGACCTATTCTTTTCTCCCTACCTCACCGATCCTGTCGGGAGCAGTCCAGGAGGCTTATTCTGGCCACCCGAACCGGACCAAAACAATAACACCTGAAGTGCGTGTCTAAACTGACGCACGGCAGCCCTTTTGGGAAAATGGATTTACCACAATTCACTACCCAAAGGACTGCCGC
>JASGEZ010000067.1:0-20371 GCA_047605905.1 Microlunatus sp. | reverse complement strand
TGGACCTGTATCGGGATCGCCGGATTGCCAGCCCGGCCCAGACGTTGGCGTTGATAGCCCGAGACGGCGGATGTTCATTCCCAGGCTGCGATGTAGCGCCTGAATGGTGCGAGCGGCATCATGTGATTTCGTGGCTCGACGGTGGCGACACCAACCTGAACAATCTGACTTTGGTCTGTAGATATCACCACCACTATTTCGAGCAACGCCGCTGGGCGTGCAAGATCAACACCGACGGGCTGCCCGTGTGGATCCCGCCGAAGTGGATCGATCCCGAGCAGAAACCGATCCTGCACCCGAGGATCACGATCAGCAACTGGCGACGCCAGCAACCACTCGACCTTTAGCAGGCACCCACACTCGAGCGCCCAACACCACACGCTGACCGCAAAGACACCGACCGCCGCAGAGCCCTGCCCTGCGGCGGCATCGGCACGCCTGCGACCGGACCAGTCTCCGTGGCCAGCCGGAGAACACGGGCGGCAGGATGGGGACATGGCAGCGACACGCGAGGTCTTCAAGACGCATGAGGTCTTCAATCAGGTGCCGCCGTTCCGGCCGACTGACTTGTTGCAGAGCGATCCAGGTCTGCTGACGGGTCTGAAGCACTATGGGTCGGGGAAGGTTCGGCACTCGCTGGCCGAGTTGGGCCGGTTGACCGGCTCGCCGGAGGCCGAGGAGTGGGGCGAGCAGGCGAACAACTACCCACCCGTGCTGCGGACTCACGACCGCTATGGTCGCCGGATCGACGAAGTCAGCTTCCATCCCGCGTGGCATCGGCTGATGCAGGCTTCCGTCGAGCACGGTCTGCATGCCGCGCCCTGGGCATCGCAGGACCCTCACGCGCATCTCTGCCGGGCGGCGGGCTTCTTCCTGATGAGCCAGGTCGAGGCCGGACATGGTTGCCCGATCTCGATGACGTACGCGATCTGGCCGGCGCTGCAGCACAATCCCGAGTTGGCGGCGGTGTACGGACCTGGGCTGACGGCGACCAACTATGCGCCCGGGCTGGCCGATCCGCTGACCAAGCCGGGACTGCTCGCCGGGATGTCGATGACCGAGAAGCAGGGTGGCTCCGATGTCCGGGCCAACACCACTCGTGCGGTCGAGCAGCCCGACGGCAGCTATCGGCTGACCGGTCACAAGTGGTTCTGCTCCGCGCCGATGTGCGACCTGTTCCTGGTGCTCGCGCGGATCGAGGGCGTGGGTCTCTCCTGCTTCCTGGTGCCACGGGTGCTGCCGGGCGGTGAGCGCAGCGCCTTCGCCCTGCAGCGGCTGAAGGACAAGCTGGGCAATCGATCCAACGCCTCGTCCGAGGTGGAGTTCGACCAGACCGTCGGCTGGCTGGTCGGCCCGCCGGGCAAAGGTGTCCGGACCATCATCGACATGGTCACCATGACGCGCCTGGACTGCGTGATCGGGTCTGCGGCCGGCCAGCGCGCGGCGTACACACTGGCCCGGAATCACACCGAGCACCGGTCCGCGTTCGGGGCGAAGCTCATCGACCAGCCGGTGATGCGGTCGGTGCTCGCCGATCTGGCCCTGGAATCCGAAGCTGCTACGGCGACCTTCCTCCGATTGGCCGACGCAGTCGACGGCGGCGAGCAACCGCTCGCCAGAATCGCCGTGGCAGCAGCGAAGTTCTGGGTCTGCAAGCGTTCACCGACGGTCATCGGCGAGGCCCTGGAGTGCCTGGGCGGGAACGGCTACGTCGAGGAGTCGGGGATGCCCAGACTGTTCCGCGAGTCGCCTCTCAACTCGATCTGGGAAGGCTCGGGCAATGTGATCGCCCTCGACGTGCTGCGAGCACTGGCGCGCGACGGCGGTGCCACAGCAGCACTGCGGACGGAACTGGCCGTAGTTCGTGGGGTCGACGCCCGCTACGACTCGGCGCTGTCCGCACTGGATCGCCGACTGTCCTCAGCCATCGATCCGAGTGGTGCGCGGGAGATTGCGAGCCGGATCGCCCTGCTGCTGCAGGCATCGCTGTTGCTTCGGACGGCACCAGGTGTCGTGTCCGATGTCTTCTGCGCCACCCGGCTTGACGCGCAGCCCACTGCCGCCGTGCTCGGTTCCGGACTCACCCGGCAGCAGGCGGACGCTGTCCTGGCGGTGCGCTGACGGCCGTGTGACACGACCAGCCGCGCCGCCGAGAATCAGTTCTTGGTGGCGTTCTCCACCGCTTCCGCGGCCGCGCGGACCGCGCCCGAGACCGGATCCGGCAGCTTGTCGGCGTGCGACTTCACCTCGCCGGCGAACGTCGACACCTGCGAGCGCACCCGCGGATCGTGGGCGAGTTCGTCGGCCTTGGCCTTGATCTGCTCGAACTGGGCCCGGCCGGCCTTGGTGCCGAGCAGGTAGCCGACAGTGGCGGCTGCGGCCACGAATACCAGCGTCTTGAGCTTCATCGTGTACTCCCTTGGTGGGGATCTGTTCATGATCGATCTGCGCGGTGAGTCTAGGGCAAGCGCTACCCGCCCCCGTCGAGCAGCCCTGCGAGGGTCGCGGCCCGGTAGGCGGAGCCGAGCGCTGCCTTGGTCGCGGCGACGGTGGCCTCCCGGTCGGCCTGCTCAACGGCGGGGATCGGTGTTTTGATGTCGGCCCGGAGGCGCTCGGCGGTCCCCAGATGGGCGGCGGCCTGCCGGAAGTCGCCGGTCTCGACGGCGATGGCGGCCAACTCGTCGCAGACGCTCGACATCCGCCACCGATCGCCCAGCTGGGAGTGTCCGGTGAGACTGGCTTCCTGCAGTTCTTGGGCGTTGTGGAGCTGACCGGTCAGCCTGGCGACCACGCCGAGCTGGTTGCGTGTCCAGGCGATCCCCTCCGCGAAGCCGACCTGCTCGCTGACCTCGAACGCCTGGTGCAGCAAGATCTCGGCGCCCACCAGATCACCGCGATAGCGGGCCGTCACCCCACTGTTGATCAGTGCCCAGGCGATCTGCTCGCGGTCGCCGCCGCTGCGCAGCCGGTGCATCGCGGCATCGCCGAGACTGTCGGCGGCATCCAGATCGCCGCGTAGCCAGGCGACGAAGCTGAGGTAGTTGAGTTCGGTCGCCACCAGTTGCTGGTCGTCGAGCTGCTGGGCGATCGCGAGTGAGCGGCGATGCCGCCGCTCCGCGGTCGCGTAGTCACCCAGCTCCCGGGCGATGGAGCCAAGCCGGGTGAGGCAGTAGGCCATGCCGGAGTCGTCGCCGAGCGCCTCGTACAAGGCCAATGCCTCGCTCAGCTTCTTGCCGGCGATCTCGTAGTCGCACTGCAGGAAGGAGAGCATTCCGGCCCCGGCCAGCACCGGAGCGCGCAGGTCGGCGGGGGCATTGGCGGCGGCGTCCAAGGCCCCGCGCATCCAGCTGCGACCTTCGGTGTAGCGGCCACGCAGATAGCACCAGCGCCATAGGTGACGGGCCAGCCGGAGGGCGCCCTCCGGGTCGTTGGCAGTCAGATGATCCATGGCCAGCCGGATATTGCCGGCTTCGGCATCGAGGACTCGCAGCCAGTGTTCCTGTTCGGCAGAGGTCAGATGCTCGGCCGCCTCGGCGGTGACGGCGGTCACGTAGTCGGCCTGCAGACGACAGGCTGTGGCAGCGTCGCCGGACTCGTCGAGTTGCTGACGAGCGAACTCGCGGACCAGCCGCAACAACACGAAGCGGGCTGGGTCGGTTGCCTCGTACATGCGGCTGACCAGGGATTTCGCGGCGAGTGAGGAGAGCGCATCCAATACCTCGTGCGTCGAGTAGAGGTCGCTGCAGACCGCTGCCGCCGACTCGTGACTGAACCAGATGAAGACCGACAATCGGGCGAGGACGCGTTGTTCGGTCGGGCTGAGCAGCCGATAACTCCAGCCCACCACCCGTTCGATTAGGCCGTCAGCGGAGGTGCGGTCCGGTTCCAGCAGACTGCCGACGGTGTCGTCCAAGGCATCAGCCAGCGATCCGACCGACAAGACCTGGGCGCGGGCGGCTGCGAGTTCGATGGCCAACGGCAGTCCGTCCAGGCGTCGGCAGATACGAGCGGAGGCGGCGTACTGACGAGCGGTCGGCCGGTTCCTGGTTGCCAAACCGGATCGATCCCAGAACAGCTGTACGGCCGGCGCCTCGGCAATCTGTGCGGTGCCGGCCCCCACAGGCGGAGTCCCTAGTGGCCGGACGACCATCGCGACTTCACCGGGGAGTTGCAGCTGGTGGCGGGTGGTGACCAGGAAGGTGATGCCCGGGCAGGCCGCCACGATCGCCCGGATCAGCTCACGTACCGGGTCGAGTTGGGTCTGTGCGCCGTCGGTCACCATCAGCTGCCGGCGGTTGGTGAGTCCTTCGACGATTCCTCCGATGCTGACATCGGGGTCGCCACCGATGCCGACGACGGCCGCGAAGGCGGGGACCAGATCCTCGGCGCGGGCGACTCCGCCGATCGGCAGCCACGTTGCTCCGTCCGGATAGCTGTCGGCGCTGCCGGCGGCCTCGTACGCCAGCGCCGCGGCCAGCCGGGTCTTGCCGATACCCCCAGGACCGGTCAGGGTCACCAGCCGGTGGTCGACGAGGAGCGTACGGATCGCTGCGAGGTCCTCGCTCCTGCCGAGCAAGGGGTCGGCGAACGTCGGTGGCAAGGGCTTGGGCAGCGGACGAGGTGGTGGCGGCGCCGGCGGAGCGGGGAGGAGGGCGCCGAAGAAGCGCTCGCGCTCCTCCGGGCGCAGCCGGAGCGCGTCAGCCAGCAAACTGAGGGTGGTTATCCTCGGGGAGCGGCGCCCCCGTTCGAGCAGCGACACTGCCTCAGGACTGAGCCCTGCCCGGGCCGCGAGCCCTTCTTGGGACATGCCGGCGCGCTGGCGGTACCACCGCAACTCGCTGCCGAAAGTGCTCATGCTGTACCCATTCCGAAGGCCGCCACCCACCACCGCACTCCCGCCACACCCTAGGGCATGATCCGTCCGTCCCGCCCGGAGCGCCGCAGCCGGAATGTCCGCCCGTTGTCCGTGGCTGCCGTCGGCGGACCGGGGCGAGACTGCGGTTGTCGCGGGTCGAGGTACGTTCAGGGGATTCCCAGATCTGTCGCTGGGACCGCGCAGCTTGAGGGGTGCACTCCATCTGGGGAGCGACTCGGTTCGGGGGCCGAGGAGTTGGAGTCGCCCTTCAAACCTGCTCGGTCCCGTACCGCGCTGCTCCGCCAGAGGTTAGGTAAGCCTGATCTTGGTCCTTAGAATGACCGTCATGAGCAGTCGAGCGGATCGCTGAGGTGGAGCACTTCCGAGGCATGCCCTTTCCACTGGCCGTGACCGCGCTGTTCGTCATCGTGTTGTTGCGTGCCGGTGGTACGTATGCGCTGGGCCGGCTGGCGCGGTCGGGCGCGAGTCGGACTCGGGTGCAGCGGCTGGCCGAGTCGCCTCGGTTCGAACGGGCGCAGGAACTTCTCGCCCGGTGGGGCGCGCCCGTGGTGGTGCTGTCGTTCCTGACCGTCGGATTCCAAACCTTGGTGAATCTGGCTGCGGGGATCGGCCGGATGCCTTTGCGGCGTTATCTGCCGGCCCTGGTGATCGGCGGTGCCCTCTGGGCCATCCTGTACGCGACCGTCGGGTTCGTCACCTTCGCGGGCCTGGTCGGTGTCTACCAGCTCTCGCCGGTCGGTGCCGTCGTCGGCGGGCTGGTCCTGGTCGGGGGCCTGGTGAGCTACATCGTCTGGCAGGTCCGCCGCAGCCACCGGACTTCTGCACCGCTATCCACAACTGACGTGGTTTCTGCTCCTGAAGATCGGCCTGGCGAGGCCTGACGCCGGCTGGTTACGGTGGTGCCCGTGACTTTCGATCCACAGCTGTGGCACGCCGTTCCGGGCTTCGACCTGACCGACATCACCTACCACCGGGCGGTCGACGCCCCCGTGGTCCGGATCGCTTTCGACCGGCCCGAGGTACGCAACGCTTTCCGGCCGCACACCGTGGACGAGCTCTATCGGGTGCTCGATCATGCGCGGATGAGCTCCGATGTCGGGGCGGTGCTGCTGACCGGCAACGGACCGTCGCCGAAGGACGGCGGCTGGGCCTTCTGCAGTGGCGGTGATCAGCGGATCCGTGGGCGGGCCGGATATCAGTACGCCGAGGGCGAGACCGCCGAGACCGTTGATCCGGCAGCACTCGGGCGGCTGCACATCCTGGAGGTCCAGCGGCTGATCCGGTTCATGCCCAAGGTGGTGATCGCGCTGGTCAACGGCTGGGCAGCCGGTGGCGGGCACAGCCTGCACGTGGTGGCGGACTTGAGCCTGGCCAGCCGGGAGCACGCCCGGTTCAAGCAGACCGACGCCGATGTCGGCTCGTTCGACGGCGGCTTCGGATCGGCGTACCTGGCCCGGCAGGTCGGCCAGAAGTTCGCCCGCGAGATCTTCTTCCTCGGCGAGGTTTACGACGCCGAGGACGCGTACCGGATGGGGATGTTGAACAAGGTCGTGCCCCACGATGACCTGGAGCGGGTCGGCCTGGAGTGGGGCAGGAAGATCTGCGGCAAGAGCCCGACCGCCCAGCGGATGCTCAAGTTCGCGTTCAATGCCATCGATGACGGCCTGGTCGGCCAGCAGGTCTTCGCCGGCGAGACCACCCGGCTCGCGTACATGACCGATGAGGCCGTCGAGGGCCGGGATTCCTTCCTGGAGAAGCGCGCTCCGGATTGGTCCCGCTTCCCCTACTACTACTGAGCAGATGCATTGCCGCAGTCCAGGACGGGTTCAGGGGTCGTGGATGCTCCATGGCGGGGTGCGAGTGGTCCTTTCACGCATCGATGGCACTGACGCAACAGGCTGTCGAGGTGCTGACTGGCCTGGGTGCCGACGAACTTGCTGACCTTGAGGGACTGCCGGCTGAGCCTGCTGTGCAGGTTTCCATCAACAAAGCTAAGGCTATGTTTCCGCAGGTCAGGCGGGGTTTTTGCGGAAGCGGATCGTTCGCGCGCAGGTTTCCATCAACAATCAGCGCTCGGGGTCGGCCCAGAACGGTACGTACCTGATCGACCGGGGTCCGGCCGACGGGTCGTAGATCACGATCATGCCCTCGTCGGCTGCTTCCCGGATGATTCGCGATGCGAGGGCCTTGTTGCGTTCGAGGATGCCGAACCGTTCCCGGATGCTGCTGTTGTTGGTCGGCTCGTTGCTCACGTAGCGCAGGCAGGCATGCTGGTAGACGGCTGAGATGCGCTCGGGACGGTCCATCTTGGTCAGTTGCTTCGGCGCGAACAGCGTCACCCGGGTCTGTTCGTCCTTGACCTCGACCTTTGCCGGAGGGAGTTGATGGAACTCGATCTCAAAAGCGATCTTGTCCCACCCACTCCCGCGCTCCTCCGCGATACCCACTTGACGCATCGACGCACCGATGAGTTCGTTGCGAGACCGTGGTGCTAAGTCGATGAAGCGCAGCGGGTCGAGGAGAGGGCGTCCAGGGTTCGTGACCTCCAGTCGGTCGTCGAAGATCTCGATCATCGGCCCTGCGCCAGTGATGGTGAGGTCCTGGTGGATCAGCGCGTTGGCGACCAACTCGCGGATGGCGAGGCGCGGAAACTGAAGTTCATCCATCCGAAGACCATCTTGGATGACCTCACTGTTTGGGAGCTGGTCGGCTATGTAGCCGGCCAGCCCTTGGAAGCCGGCAGCGTAGCCGCGCTGGCCGGCCTGCTCCCTCCTGGTCTTGATCCGGGATGTGCCTTCGTAGTGGACGACCCGCGTCGACTTGCGCGCCAGTTTGGGAAAGGCGCTGAGGTCCTTGGCGTAGAGAAGCGCTCCGGCGTTGGTGATCTGCCACTGCCTTTCGACGGTGTGGCGGATGAGGCGAGCAGCCTCCAACGCCTCGATGACGGCCGAACGGCTCTCAGGCAGGGGCACCTTGTGGAGGCTGAAGTACGTCGGGTAGTCGAGTAGTTGGACCACCTGCTCCACAGCCAAGTCCTCCGCAGCCGTTCCGTCCTCGAAGGAGTACGCCTCTAACACCTTCCACAGCCGCCGTTGGTGGTCCGAGTGCTGACTCAGGTTCTTCTTGTACGAACCGACACGGATGTACTCCACATGCTGGAACTTGACCGGAGCCGTCGATGCAGCGGCGACTCGAAGAATGACGACCGGCTTGCCGTCCACCTCGACCGGATGGAAGGAGAAGTCCGTCTGTGGAGTGAGCATCCGCAGTACCCATGGGTAGAGGTCTTCGTTGCCCTTCTTTGCGAGTTCCGGCCGGAACCTGGTGCCGACGATGTCGTGAGTCTTGTCGGTGATCCCCCACAGGAGGTAGCCGGTCTCCTGACCTGCCAAGGCTGCTGAGTTGGCCAGGCAGGAGACGTACTCGCCGATGGCCTCAGGATCGGTGTTGTCGACCTTGAACTCCACCCACTCGTTCTCAGACGGAAGTCGACGAAGGCGCTGAACGAGAGCGCGAAGGTCGTCGGGGCTACTCCAGTCCATGCCTCAATCTTCCCGTACGGGGACTGCCGTCTTTGGGAACCAGCCTGTGAGGGTCTGCTGGCCAGCCGCTGTCACTAGCATGAGGGGATGACTCATCGCCTGTTCTCCTACGGAACGTTGCGGCAAGCAGATGTGCAGGCGGAGTTGTTCGGCGCACCGATCCCAGCCACCGACGATGTGTTACCGGGCTGGCGTCTGGGTTGGGTGACCATTACCGACCTCGACCTCATTGCTACCGGTGGCTCGGACCGGCATCCGATCCTTCGACCCGGAAAGTCGACCGACTCGGTGGCGGGTGCCTGGCTGGAACTCACTGACTCGCAACTCAATCGTGCAGACGAGTACGAAGTCGACGACTACGTCCGTGTCGAGGCCACGCTGGCGTCTGGTCTGTCCTGTTGGATTTATGTCGCAGCGGAAGACGAGCCTGCGTTGCCGAGGTCGTAGCTGCGACTCAGACCACGCCGTAGAGACGATCGCCGGCATCGCCGAGGCCGGGCACGATGTAGCCGCGCTCGTTGAGTCGTTCGTCCACGGCGGCGGTGACCAGGGTGCAGGGAACGTCGAGGTCATCCACGAGCGCCGACACCCGTTCGATCCCCTCGGGCGCGACCAGCAGGCAGATGCAGGTGATCTGGGTGGCGCCGCGTCGCGCCAGATACTGCACGGCGGCGGCCAGGGAGCCGCCGGTGGCCAGCATCGGATCCAGTACGAAGCACTGCCGTCCGGACAGGTCCTCCGGTAGCCGTTCGGCGTACGTGGAGGCCGCCAGGGTCTCCTCGTCGCGGACCATCCCGAGGAAGCCGACCTCGGCGGTCGGCATCAGCCGGGTCATCCCCTCCAGCATCCCCAGCCCCGCCCGCAGGATCGGCACCACCAGTGGTCGAGGCCGGGCCAGTCGCACCCCGGACGCCGGGGCCACCGGAGTGGTCACGGTAACGGGATCGACCCGGATACCGCGGGTGGCTTCGTACGCGAGCAGTGTCACCAGTTCCTCGGTGAGCCGGCGGAAGGTCGGTGAATCGGTCTCCACCGCGCGCAGGGCAGTGAGTTTGTGCGCGACGAGCGGATGATCCACGATGCACAGGTCCACAGACCGAACGTTACCGATGATTCTCTGCTGACGTCGGGGTCGTGGATCTCGCGTTGGTCTGACACGATGGGTGCGGTCCAGTTCGGGCCGAGGCGCTGGAGGAGATGGCATGTCGCAGATCGACGACGAGGGTTACGAGTCGTTCGAACCGGACGACGCCGTGGACGATCGACCCGGGCTCGATGAAGACCTGGACGACGATGCTGACGATGCCGGCGACATCGATGACCTCGAGGATGTCGACGAACTCGATGCCGTCGATGAGATCGAGGACGATGCCGACGAGGACGACGACGAGCCCGAGGATGCCCAGGCGGACGAGATCGACTTCGTCCTCGCGGCCTACCGCGAGGACGGACAGCCGAACGTGGTCGCCTTGGCGGCCGATCTGGCCAACGACCTGGAGGAGTTGATCACCCAGCTGCGACGGCTGCCCGGCGACGCCGGCGCGATCGGCTTCGTCAGCCTGGTCGAGGAGGTGCTGGTCATCGTCCGGGTACGCGGCCGCCACGTCCAGGTGCTGCTGAACGACACCGCCGCGGCACTCGACTGGCCGATCGCTCGAGACGTGCTCGACCTGCTGGGTGAGGAACTGCCCGACCCCGATGACGACGCCGAATCAATCGGTGACTTGGGCATCTTCGCCGATCTCGGGCTCAGCGAGTTCGATCTCGGGGCCATCGTCGACGACCTCGATCTCGCCTCTGACCAGGCGCTGATGGACATCGCCGATCGGATCAAGATCGGACCTCAGTTCCGTAAGGTCGCCGAGGCCGCGCTGCGCGGCTGAGGCTCCCGGACCCCGTCCGACGCCATGCCCAGGACCGTCAAGCATGGTCGTTGGGACGATGCCATGCGGCTCGCGCTGGCCGAGGGCGCCCGGGCATCCGCGCGCACGACCCGGCCGGACATACCGATCGGCGCAGTCGTGCTGGATCAAGCCGGCCAGGTGGTCTCGGTCGCCGCCAACGAACGTGAGCTGACCGGCGATCCGACGGCCCATGCCGAGGTGCTGGCTCTCCGCCGGGCCGCGGCTGAGCAGTCCCGTACCGGCGAGGGGAGCTGGCGGCTGGACGGCCACACCCTGGTCGTCACCCTGGAGCCGTGTGCCATGTGCGCCGGCGCGTTGGTGCTGGCCCGGATCGAACGCCTGGTCTTCGGCGCCTTCGATCCCAAGGCCGGCGCGGTCGCCTCCCTCTTCGACGTGGTACGCGATCCTCGGCTCAACCATCGCGTCGATGTCCGGGGCGGCATCCTCGAAACCGAGTGCGCCGAAAGCCTGCGGGCCTTCTTCGGGCGCTGACCCGGCCGCAGTCTTGCCCTGAGAACGGATTTCCGCTGATCTGCCCGCGTTCGGTACTGTTTTCCGCGGTGGCGTGTCTGAGCGGCCGAAAGAGCGCGCCTCGAAAGCGCGTGAGGGGCAACCCTCCGCGGGTTCAAATCCCGCCGCCACCGCCATCGGGCCCCGTCTTCGATCTGATTGAGGACGGGGTCGCGTCGTAGTGAGCACCACGTAACGGCGAGGTTTCATCCGGAAGGGGGAGACGTTGATCAATCTCGACCTGATCCTGCTCGTCGGATCGGTGGTCGTGATGGTCGCGATTCTCGCCGCTCGGCTCGGGACCCGGGTCGGACTCCCAGCCCTGTTGCTGTTTCTCGGCGTTGGCATGCTGCTCGGGGAAACAAGGATCACCTTCGACAACCCGGAACTGGCCCACGCGCTCGGCTTCGGTGCCTTGGTGATCATCCTGGCTGAGGGTGGTCTGACGACGAAATGGAACGACATCAGGCCCGCGATCGGGCTGGCCGGTGTCCTCGCCACGGTCGGTATCGGCATCAGCGTCTCGTTGATGGCGTTCTTCGGACACTTCGTGCTCGGGCTGGACTGGTGGATCGCGATCCTGCTCGGGGCGGTCTTCTCACCCACCGACGCCGCGGCGGTGTTCTCCGTGCTCCGCAACGTCCCGCTGCCCTACCGGCTGCGGGGTGTGGTGGAGGCCGAGTCCGGCCTGAACGATGCGCCGACGGTGCTGCTGGTGTCGCTGGCGTCGACGGCGGCCCTGACCGGGCACAGCGAACACGGCCCGATCGCGCTGGTCGCTTTGGTCGGGCTGGAACTGGTCGCCGGCATCGGAATGGGCCTGGTGCTCGGCTGGGTCGGCGTACAGATGATGCGCCGGGTCGCCTTGCCTGCCTCCGGTCTCTACCCGCTGGCCACGATGGTGTGGATCGTCTTCAGCTACGGGGTCACCGCCGAGATCCACGCCAGTGGGTTCGCCGCGGTCTACGTCTGTGCGTTGATGCTCGGCAACACCCAGCTACCGCATCGCTGGGCGACTCGGTCGTTCGTGGAAGGCACCGGCTGGATCGCTCAGATCGGGTTGTTCGTCATGCTCGGCATGCTGGCTGATCCGACTCGGCTGAACCTGCAGGAGGCGATGGTCGCGCTGGCCGCGGGGCTGTTCTTGACCTTCGTCGCCAGACCGGTGTCGGTCGTGGTCTCGGCCACGTTGTTCAAGATGCCGTTCCGCGAGCAACTGTTCTTGTCCTGGGCAGGCTTACGCGGTGCGGTGCCGATCATCATGGCGACCGTTCCGTTGTCGATGGGGGTGCCGAACGCGCCGTACCTGTTCGACGTGGTGCTGATCTTCGTCATCTTGTTCACCTGTCTGCAGGCACCGACCCTCCCGTACGCGGCGCGCAAGCTCGGCCTGGTCGATCTGGAGGCGGCTCGCGACGTGGAGATCGAGGTCGCTCCGCTGGACCAGATCGCGGCGGATCTGTTGCAGGTACGGATCCCGGACGGCTCCCGGATGGCGGGGCTGGAGGTGAGCGAGCTGCGGCTGCCGCGGCACTCGGCGGTCACGCTGATCATCCGCAACGAGCGGCCGTTCGCGCCGGCCGGTCGGGAGCGGCTGAAGGTCGGCGACGACCTGCTGATCGTGACGCCGTCGGCAGAGCGGGAGCGGACCGAGCAGCGACTGGCACTGCTCAGTCGTCGTGGCCGGTTGGCCAAATGGCGCGAGGGGGCCCGAGAGCGCCGGAGCCGGAGCGGCGAGCGCGACAACGCCCCGGACGACTGATCCGGCGGTTCAGTTGCTCGCCGGCGATGCCGACGTGGAGGGCGGCAGGCACGCCTTCGAGGACTTCACCGTGATCGCGGTGGCGGCCTTCTTGTTGAAGCCGCCGTACTTGTCGCCGACCAGCACGTCGACAGTGCCGTCCTGACGCTTGTCGGCGCGTACGGTGGCACCCTTGAAGAACCCCTTGACCAGCACGACCTCGGGGTTGGACGCGTTCGCTCCGACGATGACGGTGGAGGAGATCTTCTCCTTCGTGTTGGTCGTCTTCAGGACCCGGAAGCCCTTGTCGCGCAGTGCCCGGCCGACATCTCCGGCCAACCCTCGGCGATTGCCGCCGTTGTAGACATTCACAGTGACCTGCGTAGCACGCAGCTGTGAGTTCGGAAGCTGTTGTTCGACGCACGGGTCGGGCGGCAGTGGGGGCACGTCGGCAAGGACGTTCGTGTAGCCCCACCAAGCCCCGTAGCAGAGAACCCCGAGCAGGATCAGCAGCGTCAGGGGTGTCCGGACAATCCGGAACACACGACCGATCACTGCTGGGCTTCCCTTCTCCGCGCCACCGGAGGTCGAAGGCTTGGGTGCACTGGACTTATCTCTGGTCTACGTCGGGCTACTTCAGGTCGAGGACTCTGGCATGCATGGTCTGCCGCTGTTGGAGCGCGGCGCGCAGGGCCCGGTGCAGGCCGTCCTCGAGGTAGAACTCGCCACGCCAGGACACGACATGGGCGAACAGGTCGCCGTAGAAGGTCGAGTCCTCCTCGAGCAGTGCCTCCAGGTCCAGTGTGCGCTTGGTGGTGACGAGCTGGTCCAGGCGCACCTGATGGGGGGCGATGGCAGCCCACTGCTTCTGCACGTACCCGTGGTCAGGGTAGGGACGCACATCGCCAACGCGCTTGAAGATCACGCGCCCAACCCTAGACGACCTGGTCCGGGGGTCTTGCTCACGACCCGATTACGATTTCTGCTCGATCACAGGTCGCTACGATGCCCGGTAGACATACCGCTGGGTCTATTGAGAGGTGCCGCTCATGAGTGAACCCGTCGATACGCCGACCTCGGCCGGTCTGCCGCCCGAGGTCGCCACCATCCAGGCGGGCTACACGTTCACCGAGCCGGCCATCGATCTCGGCGTACTGATGGAGAACGACGCCCCGGTTCCGCAGGCCCGCATCCGTATCCCGCTGTCGATGCTCAACCGGCACGGTCTGGTTGCCGGCGCGACCGGTACGGGCAAGACCAAGACGCTGCAGGTGCTCACCGAGGCGCTGTCCAATGCGGGCGTACCGGTCTTCGCGGCCGACGTGAAGGGCGACCTGTCCGGCATCGCCGCACCTGGCCAGTCGAACGAGAAGCTGCTGGCGAGGACGCAGAAGATCGGCCAGGACTGGCAGCCGAAAGCCAGTCCGGTGGAGTTCTACTCCCTGGGCCGCGGCGATGTCGGAGTCCCGCTGCGGGCCACGATCAGCTCGTTCGGGCCGATCCTGCTGGCCAAGGTGCTGGGTCTGAACAAGACCCAGGAGTCCTCGCTGGGGCTGATCTTCCACTACGCCGACACCGCGGGTCTACCGTTGCTAGATCTCGCGGACCTGCGCTCGGTGCTCACCTATCTGACCAGCGAGGAGGGCAAGGGCGAACTGAAGGGGATCGGCGGTCTGAGTTCCACCACGGTCGGGGTGATCCTGCGCAGCCTGATCACGCTCGCAGACCAGGGCGCGGACGAGTTCTTCGGGGAGCCGGAGTTCGACACCGCCGATCTGATGCGGGTGACCGCGGACGGCCGGGGTGTGGTCTCGCTGTTGGAGTTGCCGAGCCTGGCGAGCCAGCCGGTGCTGTTCTCCACCTTCTTGATGTGGCTGCTGGCCGACCTGTTCGCCGACCTGCCGGAGGTGGGCGACGTCGACAAGCCGAAGCTGGTGTTCTTCTTCGACGAGGCACATCTGTTGTTCAACGATGCCTCCGAGGCGTTCTTGACCGCGATCACCCAGACCGTCCGGTTGATCCGGTCCAAGGGTGTCGGCATCTTCTTCGTCACCCAGACACCCAAGGACGTGCCCGACGACGTGCTGGCTCAGCTCGGCTCCCGGATCCAGCACCAGCTGCGGGCCCACACCCCCAACGACGCCAAGGCGCTGAAGCAGACCGTGGCGACCTTCCCGAGTTCGCACTACGACCTGGCCGAGACCCTGCAGTCGCTCGGCATCGGCGAGGCGATCGTCACCGTGATGGATCCGGACGGGGCTCCGACGCCGGTGGCCTGGACCCGGATGCTGGCGCCGCAGTCGCTGATGGCGGCGATCCCGCCCGACGATCTGCGCCCGGGCATCGTGCAGTCGTCGATGATGACCAAGTACGGCCAGGCCATCGACCGCGACTCGGCGTACGAGATGCTCACCCGCAAATTGGAGGCCGGCTCACAGGCGGCCGAGCAGGAGCGGCTGGCCAAGGAGGCGGCCAGGCAGCAGGAGGAGTACGCCAAACAGCAGGCCGCAGCGGCGACCCAGGCCGAGAAGGACCGGATCGCCGCCGAGAAGCAGGCCGCGAAGGCGCGCGCCGAGGCCGAACGACAGGCCGCCCGGGATCGCGCCGAGGCCGAGCGCCAGGCGAAGGCCCGAGAGCGGGAGGCTGTCCGGCAGCGGAAGCAGGCCGGCGACATGATCGGCTCGGTGCTGCGCTCCGGCGTCGCCCGGGAGATCGTCCGAGGTCTCTTCGGCAACGCCCGGCGACGGTAGGTCGCGCTCAGGCCAGCAGGCGCCGAGCGGCGACCAGCGAGCCCTTCCGATAGCCCTCGGCCAGCACCACCGCGGCCGGCGCCACGCCGGTCGTGGTCACTGTGACCGGAGCACCGGCGACATCGGGCGAGCCGATCGGCCGGCCGTTCACCGACACGTCGACCCGGTCGATACCGTCGGCGTCCACCACGATGCTGAGCTCCGAGCCGGCCCGGGTGGCCGTCACTACCAGCCGTCGCACCGGCATCTCGGCCAGGATCTCCCCGGCGCGATTGAGCAGATCGACGTTGCCGTTCAAGATGTCTGCCCTGGTCAATGCATGCTGCATCGTCGGCGTCACACCCAGGTCCTCCACCGGCGTACCGGCCAGAGCACCGACGCGGAGTCCACGGCGGATCGCGACCCGCATATTGGTCCCCTGCGGGAGCTTGGTGTAGGGCGAGGCGGGCTCGCCGGCGCGATCGCCGAGCAGCTGCAGCAGCAACTGATGGGTCCACACGTTCGCGCCACCTGCGCCGGTTCGCTCGTCGACGCCCAGGATCGGCCCGATCTCGTGATCGGCCCAACCGGCGGCAAAGAAGTCGGTTGCGGAGTAGCAGCGCGCATCGGTGACCAGCACCGCCGGCCCGTGGTAGGTCTGCCCGATCTCGTTCGCCCCTCTTTGCGGAGTGATGGAGAACCCTGCGGAGAACGTCGCCCCGGTTTCGATCGCCTGATCCAGTGACGGGAACCAGGGACCCAAGTCGATGCCCTCGGCGGCGGCCGCATGTCGCCGGCACAGGGCGAGGTTGAGTGGTGTGGCGATGAACTGCACCGGCTCCGGCGTGATGGCCCGCGGGGTGAGGGTTTGGAGGGTGAACTCGCTGGCGTGCAAGTGGCCGCCGCCGTTCCCACGGACGTCCACGATCAGGCCGTCTTGAGGCAGCAGCCCGGTCAGTCGGACGAACTCGTCGCGGAAGGCGACCGGGTCGGGGACCGAGAAGGTGAAGATCCGGATCTGGCCGAACGTTCCGTGTGCGGTCTGGACCTTTCGGGCTCGGAAGACCGCCGGCATGGTGGTCGGGATGTCGGCGCTGCCGACGGCGGTCGGCTCGGCGGGCCGGCCGCTCTCGGCCTGTTCCTGCTGCCGCTGTTCCAGCAGGACGACATCACGGTGATAGAGCTGCTTGCGGGCCTGGTTGCGTGCGTCGGCATCGAGATCGACGGCGGCGGCCAAGGAAGCCGGCGAGGGCGTGTCCAGAGTGCTTGCAGGCGGCACGTTCGGCCGGATCTCCCAGGCCACCCGGGTCTCGGCGACGGTCCCGGACGCGGTCAGATAGGTGACTTGCACCCAGTCCTCATCCGGTGGCAGCTGCATGATCAGCGGCCGGATGGTCAGCGAGTCCAGGCCGCGGGCCAGACTGGCGGCCTGGTTGCTGCCGGCCAGTCGCAGCCCGTTGATCGTGACCGCCTTGCCGATCGGCACGCCGTTCCAGTGCGTCACCTCGACGCCGAGCTCGAATCCGGGTGCGCTGAAGCCGGTGACGATGCTGGTCACCAGGTAGTGCTCCTGGCCGTCCTCGGTCGCCTTCTCGAGCACGAACGGCAGATAGGCGACCATGCCGGCGAAGGGCTTCGGCAGCAGGTAGTTGGTGTGCAGATCGCGTACCGACATGAAGATGCCGGCCATCTCCCGGTGGAACTGCGTCTCCGGGCCCATCGTCTGCTGAGTCACCCGGGTGAGCTGAGTGCGCAGCAGCCGAAGCCGTTGGACCGGGTTGACCGCGTGCATGGCGATCTTGAGTGGCAGATGGACGTAGTTCTGCTCCAGCAGAACCAGAGCCTGCTCCACGATCAGGCGTCGGTCGGCCAGCGTCAGGGTGTCGGCAGAGTTCTTGAGGAAGTCCGACACCGAGAGCCCGTCATCGAGGTCGGCGCGGGCGACGGTGGGGCCGGCGGCGGTGCCGGCGGATCGCGTGCTCTTCATACTGAAAAGTGCGCTGAGCCCTCCTCCAGATACAGTGTTGGTCGTCACTCGCTGTTCCGCTGCGCGCCGATTGAATCGATCTTCCCTCCTCGCTCGCGACGAAAAGCATGTCGCTCGCTCGTCAGTCCAGATCGATTCGGGCGCACCGCTGCACGGCCGCTCGCGACGGGAGTCGTCGCTCGCGAGGGGAGGGCTGCTACTTGCTGCCGACGAGGGCGCGGAAGAAGAAGACCAGGTTGGCGGGACGCTCGGCCAGTCGGCGCATGAAGTAGCCGTACCAGTCGTTGCCGAACGGCAGGTACGTCCGCACGTGGAGACCGTCGGCGATCAGCCGGCTCTGCTCCGCATCGCGGATACCGTAGAGCATCTGGATCTCGAACTTGCCGGCATCGCGGCCGGTGCTGAGCGCGTACGCCTGCGCGGTGGAGATGATCTGCGGATCATGGGAGGCCACCATCGGGTAGCCCTGGCCCTCCATCAAGATCTTCAGGCAGCGCAGATAGGACGCAGTCACGTCCTCCTTGCGCTGGTAGGCGACCTCGGCCGGTTCCTTGTAGGCGCCCTTGCAGAGCCGGATCCTCGAGCCGGGACCGGCCAGCTCGCGGCAGTCGTCCTCGGTCCGATGCAGGTACGCCTGCAGCACCGTCGCGACGGATGGGAACTCCTGGCGCAGCTCGCGCACGATCCGCAGTGTGGAGTCGGTGGTGGTGTGATCCTCGGCGTCGACGTTGACCCAGCTACCGGCCTTCTCCGCGGCGGCACAGATGATCCGGGCGTTCGTCAGCGCCAGTTCCTCGCCGCCGGGCAGCGACTGGCCGAGCGCGGACAGCTTGATCGAGACCTCCAGCGGCTGGGCGCCGGCGACGGCATCCATTCCCAGGCCGGCGTAGGCATCGAGCAGGGAGAGGTATGCAGACACGGTCTGGTCGGCCTCGCCGGCGTCGCTGATGTCCTCGCCCAGATAGTCCACCGAGATGAACCGGCCGGCGCCGACCAGAGACTTGACGGCCTCGATGGCGGCGTTCTCCGAGGCTCCGGGGACGAACTTCGTCACCAGCCGGCGGGTGAGCTTGGAGTTGCTGATCGTACGTTCCATCCGCTCCGAGCGCGAGGCGGCCAGCAGTGCCGGGCGGAGGGGGTTGGTGAGAGCAGGCATCTGGGCGGTCTCCCTCAAGGGCAGCAGTGGACTGTCGACAGTGCCAATTCAACGGCATGACGGGGCGATCTGTCCTTGTCCGATCGGACAGCGTCGTGGTTGGGATGTCGTAGGATCGGACGAGTGCCCAGGGCGCTGAGCGGCGCGTTGGCCCACTCCGGATGGAGGCTTGAGATGTCGGTGCCGACCACGGCGGTAGGGGTCTCGGCGGCCGGGATCTCCTTGGAGACTCTGCTGCAGACGCTCGGATCCACCGTCGCGAGCACGACCAGTGCTCCGGCGAAGAACGGGGTGCTGATTCGCTCGGTGACTTTGCTGGACTCCTTCGATCTGGTCGAGGGGGATCGTGTAGGCCCGCACCAGTTCGGGGATCTCTGTGTCGTGGTCGGCGCGCCGGCCTCGGAGCTTCTTGCCTGGCTGAGCAGTCTGGCTGTCCGGGATCGGGGGCAGCGGCCGCGGGCGGTGGCTACCAAGATCGTCTCCGACGACTTGGACCGGGCGGCGAGGAAAGCCGGCGTCGCCTTGGTCGCGGTGCATCCTCAGGCGCGGATCGGCCTGGTGCTGTCCACGGTACGCAGCGTGCTGGCCGGTGCGACCCATGGCCCACTCGTCGGGTACGCGGATGAGCCGACAGCCGGCGAGCACGATCTCTACGGGCTCGCCCAAACCGTCGCGACCATGACCGGCGGTCTGGTCGCGATCGAGGACGAACGGGCACAGATGCTGGCGTACTCGGCGAGCGACGGGCTCGCCGACGAGCTCCGGATGCTGTCGATCCTCGGACGGGAGGGGCCGGCGGACTATCTGCGACGACTGCGGGAGTGGGGTGTGTACGACCGGCTCCGGCGCGAACGTGGAGCGATCGAAGTGCCGGCCGACGACGAGCTGGGGTGGCGCCGCCGGCTGGCCGTCGATATCCGTGCGTTTTCGGACAGGCCCGGTCCGGCGGCGGAGCCGTCGCTGGGCACAGTCTGGCTGCAGGAGGGCAGCCGTGCCCTGGATCCGGATGCGGCGGCGGTGCTCGAAGGCGCGGCCGTGCTCGCGGCCCGGTTGATCGAGCGGTCGCGCAGCGCCCCGACACAGGAAGCACTGCAGATCCAGCGGCTGCTCGGCCTCCGCGGCGGCGGCGTCGATGTGCCGTCGCTGGCGGCAGCATTGTCGATGCCGGCCAGCGGCCCGGCCACCGTTGTGGGGATCACCGGTGAGAGCAGGCCGGACGGGATGTGGCCCACCGTCATTCACGACGTGGCGGCGGCAGTCCGGCTGCATGCCGGCGCCTATGCCCGCGAGTCGTTGGTGACCACGACCGAGCAGCGGATCTATCTGCTCATCCCGCAGGTGCGGACGACCGGGCTCTCGGCCTGGGTGGCCAGCATGTTGGAGCGGCTGGGCCGACGGGCCGGACTCACCCTGCGGGCTGCGGTGGCGACCCCGGTGGCGGCACTGACCGACCTGGGATCGGCGCGCGCCGAGGTGGACCGGGTGCTGGACCGGGTCGGGACCGACCGGGTGAGCACGCTCGCCGACTCGCGTACCTCGGTGCTGCTGGGCGAGATCGCCGATCTGGTGGCGGAGCAGGAGCAACTGCGCGACCCGCGACTGCAGACGCTGATCGACGACGACGAGTTGCGCGGCGGATCCCTGGTGGAGAGCGTGGAGCGCTATCTGGACCGGTTCGGCGACGTACGCGCTGCCGCTGCCGAACTGCACGTCCACCCGAACACCCTGCGCTACCGGATCCGGCGGGCCGAGCATGTCCTCGGGATGAGCCTCGACGACTCCGAGGACCGGCTGCTGCTGCAGATCCAGTTGCAGTGCCGACGTCGGCGGGCCTGAAGCATCCGGGTCTGGGTTGCCCCGGTCTCGTCTGTGGTTGTTGCTCGGGTTCGTCGGCTTTGCTCTATCTGCAGACCGAGCAAAGCCGAC
>JASGEZ010000066.1:0-9107 GCA_047605905.1 Microlunatus sp. | reverse complement strand
TACCGGGTCGATCGGATGCTCACCCAGCTGTTGCGTTCCCGCTGGTTCGACCAGGTCCGCGGCGTCGTGGTGGGTGACCTGGACTCAGCGGTAGTGCTCGAGCGTCTCGGCCGACTGGGCATCCCGATCCTCACCGGCGTACCGGTTGGTCACGGTCCCCGCAATCTCGCCCTGCCACTGGGTGCCGCGGTCGAACTCGACGTCGCCGCACCCGGCCAGCCCGGCACCCTCAGGCTCGCCTGACCAACCCCCACTTTTTGTCGAGCTATCCACACCTGATGTGGCTAGCTCGACAAAAGTTCGGGAATGGGGGTGTTGCGGGTGCGTGAGGTAGGCGGGTCGAGCAACCGCCGGGCTCAGGCGACCGCCGCGTCCTGCAGGGCGGCTGGGAGCGGGGTCATGTGCACGATGACCAGTGAGGTCACGGCACGGGTCAGGCAGACATAGAGGCGGCGCAAACCGGTGGTCTCGTCGGGTTCGCCGGCCACGATGTCGGCCGGCTCACTGAGCACCACGTGGTCGAACTCCAAACCCTTGGCCAGCGAGGCGGGGACCAGGTCGACCCGGGCATCGAAGATCTGGGCGTCCTCGCCCAGCAGGTCGTAGCGGATGCCGGCCTTCTCCAATGCCTTGCGGGCCACCGGTACGGCAGCGTCGGCCACGATCACGCCGACGGTGCCCTCCCGGTCCAAAGACTCGTGCGTTGCCGAGATCAGTTCCGGCGAGTCGCCGGTACGCAGGTCGAGGGCACCGCGATTGCGTCGTACCGAGTGCGGCGGCGTGAGCTGTGGAGCGATCTTCGGCAGCAGCCGGGCCGCGAAGTCGATCACCGCACCCGGTACGCGGAAGCCGGCGACCAGTTCCTCGACCGCGGCGGACGGATGCCCGAGGTGGGTCATCGACTCCGCCCACGACGAAGTGGCCCACGGTGTGGTGGCTTGCGCGAGATCACCGAGCACGGTGACCGAGCCGGTCGAGGCGCGACGGCCCACGGCCCGCAGCTGCATGGGGGAGAGGTCCTGCGCCTCGTCGACGATCACATGGCCCAGACTCGGCGTCCGGTTGATCAGGTCCGCTGCCTCGTCGATCAAGACCACATCGGCCAGCGTCCAGCGGGCGGAGCCGATGCTCCGGGCCGGTTTGCGCATCGAGATCAGCTGCTGCTCCTCGGCGGTGAGGATCCCGTCTGCCGCGCCGGCCAGGAACTCGGCATCGGTGAGCAGTCGCAGGACGAGCTTGGCGGGCTCGACCTTGGGCCACAGCGCATCGGCGTACGTCTTCACCGGTCGGGACCGGGCGACGGCGTTCTGTACCCGATCGTCGGGTGAGTCGCCGGACGCCTCCATCCGAAGCAGCACCTGGTGCGCGAGTCGTTGCGGCAGCATGGTGCGACCCGCCTCGTAGCGGACGCCACGTGAGGTCAGCTCGTCGAGGATCTCCGCGACGAGATAGCCGGCGACTCGCCACTGATAGGCGCCGCGCGGCACCACCAGCGTCTCGCTCGGCCGGCCGACGTGACCCCACGCGGCGCGCCGCAACACCTCGGCCATCCGGGCGTCGCCCTTGATCAGGGCCACCGGCACCGGGTCCAGCCCGCGGATCTGCGTACCGGTCGCGTCGGTCACCAGCGAGGAGACGGTCGCCTGGGTCGCGTCGATCTCACCCAGGGCGGGCAGCACGTCGCCGATATAGGACAAGAAGCTGTCGTTCGGGCCGACCACCAGCACCCCGGAACGGGCGAGCTGGTCGCGATAGGCATAGAGCAGGTACGCCGCCCGGTGCAGCCCGACCGCGGTCTTGCCGGTTCCGGGTGCGCCTTGGATGCAGAGCGAGTCGGCGAGCTCCGCGCGGACGATCCGGTCCTGCTCCGGCTGGATGGTGGCGACGATGTCGCGCATCGGCCCGGTCCGGGGTCGCTCGATCTCGGACTCGAGGATCTCCGACTCCAGGCCGGACACGGCGCCGACGGTGGTCAGGTCCTCGTCCTCGTATGCCGTCAGCTCGCCGTGGGAGAACCCGAACCGGCGGCGCAGCCGGACGCCCATCGGTTCGCCCGGCCGGGCTTGGTAGAAGGGCAGCGACATCTGGGCTCGCCAGTCGATCACCATCGGCTCGCCGCCGATCTCGCCGGTGACGTGCCGCCGGCCGATGTAGAGCGTCTCGTCCAGTTCGCCGCCGAGACTGGTGTCGTAGTCGAGCCGGCCGAAGAACAGCGGCACCGTGGGGTCGTCCTCGAGCGCCTTCATCCGGCGGTAGAGCACCTGCTTGAGATGCTCGGTGGAGACATGGTTGGCGCCGACACCGACCGCAGTCAGCCCGGCGGTGTGCTCACGCATCCGCTGCAAGGCGGCCCGTGATCCGGCGAGATGTTGACGTTCGTGAGCCAGAACGGGATCAGTAGTGGTGGAAACGGGCACGGCAGAAGCCTCCGGTTCGCCTGGGTGGGTGGTGGGAGAAATTGAGGGCGTGGGTGGAGGGGCCTGGCGACGTTACCAGTCAGATCTCCGAGCGGATAGTCAATTAGCTGCTGGCTGATCCCCGACTACGGGGACAATCCAGCAGCTAAGTCCGGTGGCCTGGACACCCGTCACTGCTCCGGTCCGTACGCTGAGCGGCATGAGCACCGAGAGCGCCCGCAGTTTCGCGATTCCGGACGATCCGGCGGATCGTCCGATCCGGCGACGACGGGCGGTGCGGGTGATCGTGGTCAGTCCGGATGACCGGGTGCTGCTCTTCGAGGACAGCGATCCCGGCATGCCTGGGGTCCGGTGGTGGGTGACTCCGGGTGGAGGGATCGACCCGGGCGAGTCCGAGCGAGAGGCCGCAGTTCGGGAGATGGCGGAGGAAACCGGCTATGCCCTGGCCGAGGATGCGCTGGTCGGGCCACTGGCGACCCGGTATGCCGTACACGGCTACACCGATCAGATCCTCGAGCAGCATGAGTCGTTCTATCTCGCGCGGGTCCAGACCTTCGAGGTCGATGTGGCAGGTCACACCGTCGATGAGCAGGCCACTTTGCTGGGGCACCGTTGGTGGGCCCGGGAGGAACTCGCGAGCAGCACGGCCTGGATCTGGCCGGCTGAACTGGTCGAACTCTGGGACCGTGCCGCCGAATGCGCCGCAGATCCATCGCTGCCGGTGGTCGAATTGGGCCGGCAGGAGGAGTCGACGGTTCCGGTCTGACCCTGGTGCCAGCGGTCACCTAGTGCACAGGGTCATGGACGCGCGCATCGAAAAGGAGGTTTGGCACCTCAATCCGGGCGGATCGGGTGCCAAACCTCCTTCTCGATGACCGAGCTTGCTGAGCAGCAGACTCAGCGCCGCCCGCCACCGCCCATACCACCGGCAGCTGCCTCACCGGCGGTGACCGTGGTGGCGGCGGTGGCTGAGCCCAACTCGCCACTGCTCGACAGGCCGCCGATCGAATCGCCACTGGCGGTACCGCCGACGTAGACGGTGTACTCCTCCCCGTCGCTGATGTCGGCGGTGGAGACCACGATGTTCTGCACGGTCTTGCCGGCGGTGTAGGTGGCGATCACCTTCTTGTCGGCATCCACGATCTGGATCACGGTGCCGGCCTCGACGGTGCTGTCCAGGGTGGCCGAAACCCAGCCCTGCTTGGAGTCTGTGCTCGGCGATACCGCCATGCCCGCACTCCCGGCGGCGACCAGGGTGCCGCCGTCGACGGTGAATTCGCCGTTCACGTCGAGCGCCCCGTTGCCGTCGTTGGTGGGCCCGTTGACGACCACGGTTCCACCCGTGATCGAAGCGGTCCCGTTGGAGTCCAGACCGTCACCGTCGGCGTTGAGGACCAAGGTGCCGCCGGTGACCGCCACCGAGTAGTCGCCGACCTCCTCGCCGCCGCCACCGCCGCCGCCACCGCCGCCGCCACCGCCAGGCCCACCGCCTTGCTGGTCTTGGGCCTGTTGATTCTCGGTGGAGTCAGTGGTGCCGCCGGCCGCGTTCAGGCCGTCGTCGCTCGAGGTCACTGTCGTGTCCCCGCCGCTGACGGTGATGTGCGCTGCCTCCAGTCCTTCGACCGACGAAGTCACCTCGACGGTGCCCTTGCTGATCACGAGTTCGTCCTCGGCATGCACCGCGTCGTCGCCGCTGGCCAGCGTCAGATTCGCGCCGCTGAGCGCGGTGGACCCGTTGCTGTGCAGTGCGTCGTCACTGGCGTCGACGGTGACCGTGCCGCCCTCGTAGACGCTCAGCACGCCGGACTTCAAGCCCTTGGTCGAATCGTCATCGCTCGGCTCGGTCTCGTGCCCGCCGCCGGTGGTAGCCGTCACCGTGCCACCTGTGACCACGAGGTCGGTGGCCGCGTCGATCCCGTCGCCGGCGGTCGTCGTGACAGTGACCTTTCCGCCCTGGATGTCGACGTACCCGGCTGTCTCGTCCTCGTCGTTGTCGGCCTTGATCCCGTCCCCGCCAGAAGTGACAGTGATGGTGCCGTCGGTGACCACCACGTAGTCCTTGCCACGGATGCCGTCGTCCTTGGCCTCGACGTTGATCGTGCCGGAGCTGATCAGGAGCCCGTCGGTGGTGGCGATCCCGTCGTTGCCGTTGCCCTTCACCGTGAGCGTCCCGGTACCGGCCAGGGTCAGATCGGCGGTGCTGTAAAGGGCGGCGTTGACATCGGCGTCCTCGGCGTAGCTGTCGGTGTCGCTCAAGGTGTTCTCGCTGCCGTCGGCGGTGATGACGGTGACCTCGTCCGCATCGGTGGCGGCGATCGCCGCGCCGCTGCTGCTGGAGATGTCGACCCCGTCCAGGACGAGCGTCACATGCGCATCCGCTGCGTCGATGATCACTTGGCCGTCGCTCAGCGAGCCCGACAAGAGGTACGTGCCCTCGGCGGTGATCGTCACCGTCGAACCGTCGACGGTGACGTTCTTGCTTCCGTCGCCCGAGACCGTCGCGGAGCTGCCGGTCAGGGTGATGGTGGTCGCAGTGGATGCGTCGTACGTGGTGGCATCCGCCGAGTGGACTTCTGTGTTGTCGGCCAGCACCTGTTGGGCGGTCTGGGCCGCCGAGACCGTCACCGCCGTGCTGGTCGTGTCGGTCGAATCGGTGGTCGAGCCATTGGCTGCGCTGATGCCGCAACCGGCGAGCGCTCCGACGCTGAAGATGGAGAGCGCGGCCAGGCCGGCGAGTTGTCGGCGTACGTTCTTGATTCTCATGGCGTGATTTCCTCGGTTCTCAGCTGTCGGTGTAGTACGGGGCGCCAGCGATTCGCCGGCAGCTCGGGACGCAGGGCCGCGAGGCCGGTGCCGAACTTGGAGATGGAGCAGGGCCGCAATTGATGGGCCCACAGTGCGCGGTCCATCTCGGCCGCTCTCGCGGCGCACTTGGTCTCGACGACCGCGTGGCCTTGGAGCCGTCGCTGCCGACTGCCGTCCGGCAGCAGCCAGCACAGGTCGGTGTCGATGGTCACCCGGCTACGGCTCGTGGGCAGGAAGAGCGTCACCCGGTGATAGGTGGTGATCAGCACCGGGCGCAGCTCGGTCGCCGCGGGTGGCGTGGCACCGGTCTGAGCCACGGCCTGGCATGCCTCCTGACGGTCCTCGCCGAGCAGGTGCTCGCCGTCGCCGTCGTACGCCAGTTGCTGCTTGACCGTGGTGCCGCGCGGCCCTCGGGTCTTGACCTCGAGCAGATGCTGGCCGCTGTCGAGGTAGCTGCGCGTCCTGATCTTGAACCGGCGCCGCCGACGCAGAGCCGTCAGCCGGTACGCGAGCAGGTCGGCAGTGTCGAAGTACACCGACCGATAGCAGAACTGTCGGCGGTCCTCGATCTGCAGCACCTGGGTCGTGCTGGGCAGCGCACCCAGGACGTCGTCCAGCCGGTCGAGTTCGACCAGGTACTTCCGGTCGATCCGGGTCTGCAGGCTCGCCCTCTCCTGGAGTTCGCTCAGCTCGATCGGTGCCATCGTCGCGATCATCGGACGACCTCGTGGGTACGAGCCGCGAGCGGTTGCTCATTGGGCACCGGGTTGCGGGGGACCCGGTAGCGCACATCGACCACCGTGGTGTCGTTGACCAGGTCGAGTCTGAGCACCGAGAGGTTGACCACCTGTCCGCCGAGCATCATCTCCAGGTGCGACCGGAGGACGTCCTCGTCGCGGTGGGCGACATCGACCACGATCGTCTGCTGGCGGTAACCGCTGAGCAGCCGGGGATGGTCGGCGATCGCCAGCACGGCGATGATCAGCACCATCAGGCCACCGACCAGCAGGCTCGGAGTCGTGGTCAGGCCGGCGAGCAGACCCAGCGCCAGTGCGGCGAAGTAGTAGGCCACCTCGTGCTGGGCGATCTCGCTGGATCGCAGCCGGATGATCGACAAGACGCCGAACAGCCCGAGTCCCAGGCCGGCGCCGACCGTGGTGGAGCCCAGCACCATGGAGACCGCCAGAACGCCGACATTGACGCCCAGGAAGGCGGCCACCAAGTCCTTGCGGTGGTGCCGGGGGAAGTAGATGGCAAAGGTCAAGACTGCAATGGCGATCAGGTCGATCCCGATCATGATCAGCGAGTTCATACCGGTTCCTTCATCAGTGGTTCACGATGAATTCATCCTGGTGAACCGACCTTTGAGATCTCTGTGAAGGAACCCTGCCTAGCCGATGAGGTCTCAGCCACCCCCTCGGCGAGAGCCGCCGCCCGAACCGCCACTCCCGAGCCCTCCGCCACCGGTCAGGCTGCTCCCACTGCGCTGCCTGTTGCCCGACGTCGTCGTGCTGGTGGTGGGCAGTGCTTCGGTCGTGTCCGCCAGCGACACAGTCGCGCCGGCTGCCAGCCCGTCGGTGATCTGGACCCGGGTTGCATCCATGACGCCGAGCTGGACCCGCTGGGTGGTTGCTTTGGAACCGGCGACCACGGTGACCGTGCCTGCTCCGTCGCCGGTGGGGCGGACTGCCGAGACTGGGACCAGTACGGCATCCTCGGCCGAGGCTACGGTGATCGTGGCCGTGGCGGACACGCCGGAAGCCAGCGTCGCACTGTACTTCTTGGCTGTTGCCGCCTTGATCGTCACGGTGACCGGATAGGTCGCAGAGGAACTGGTCGAGTCGCTGGGCAGCAAACTGATCGCGGTGACCTTGGCCGAGTAGGACGTGCCCGGGGAAGGTGAGACCGATGCTTGCTGGCCGACTTTCACCGAACCGATGGCGTCCTCGGAGACATCAATGGACAGCTGGATCGCTCCGGCGCCGACGATCTCGATCGCATCGGAGGTGGACATCGACTCACCTTTGGTGAACGGCTGGGCCGAGACCGTGCCGTCGATGGGGGCGGTCAGTGTCGCGTGGTCCAGATCGAGTTCTGCCTGGGTCAGCGCCAGCTCCGCCTTCTTCACGCTTGCCGTCGCTGCGGCAACACTGGTGGTCTTCCCACTCTGGCTGCTGCTTCCCGAGCTGCTCGACGAGGACTTGCTGGACGAGGAGCTGCTGGACTTGCTGGACGAGCTTTTCGAAGAGGACTTGCTGGAGGACGAGCTCTTCGAAGAGGACTTGCTGGACGACGAGGACGACGAAGACGACGAACTGCTCGAAGCGCTGGGAGTGGCGCTCGGCGATGGGCTGGTTGTCGTCTCTGTCGGGGCGAGTTCGCTCGCGGCCGCGCTGAGCGCTGCCACGGCGGTGGACAGCAATTCCTGCTCGTCGCTGATGCCGCTCTGGGCGGCCTGAGCCTGGTCCAGCGCCGTGGTGCAGTCGTCGAGGTCGTAGTCGGTGTCGACGATGACCGCTGACTCATCCGCGACGCTGTCGGACGCGGTGACCGAGGGCGTCGGGGACGATGACGGGTCCGCGGTGGCGCTAGCTGTTTCGCTCGGGCTAGCTGTCTCGCTCGGGCTAGCTGTTTCGTTCGGGCTCTCGCTCTGGCTCGGTGTTGCCGAAGGATCAGCGGACAAGGCTTCGTGGCAGATCTCGCTGGCGTGGCTGACGGCGGCGGTAGCCGCGGACAAGGCATCGGTCAGCGCTTGCTGTGCATCCTCGACTGCTTGCTGCTTGGTGGCGATGTCTGCGGCACTCGGCAGGGTCGGTGGGGCACTGGGTGATGCCGACGGCGTCGCCGAACTCGACGAAGAGATCGACGGGGTAGCCGAAGCCGACGATGTTGCCGAAGCCGACGAGGTTGCCGAGGAACTCGCAGTCGACCGGCTCGATGTCTTGCTGGAGGAACGTTTCGCCGACGACGAACTGGAGGATGCCTTGGCCGACGCGCTGGCGGAGGCGCTGGCCGAGGCGGACGCGCTCGCCGATGCTTCCTCTTCGGCTGCCTCCTCTGCCTCCTCCAGGGTCAGCTGGGCGGCAGCGAGGTCTGCCTCGGCCTCGGTGACGGCGTCCTCGAGGTCGTCGGGGTCCATCGTGGCCAGCGTGTCACCGGCCTCGACGGTATCTCCGACCTCGACCTCGACCGAGGTGACTGTGCCACTGGCGGGAAATGACGCCTCGGCGTTCTTCACTCGAGCCAGTGTCCCGGTGCCCGACAGCGTCTGATTGATCGTTCCGGTCGTGGCCGTGGTCGTGACGTACCGGTCAGCGGCCGCGCTCGATTGCACTGCTTGTGCGCCGAGGACGACAGCTGCGGTGAGCGCCGCCGTGACCGGTACGCCGATGATGACCAGTCGACGGCGGCGACGCCTTCGGCGGGCTGCTGCCGAGATCCGCGGTGGCGGCGTGGATGCTGAGGTCGTCAAGACTTGGGTCCTATCGGTTGGCCCGGCGGGACTCACAGCCCGAATCGCCTGCCGCGTAGACCGTGATCGACGTCGCGGCTACCGCGCCGGTGTCGTCGGCCTTGCCGCTGGTCGTGGCGCACATCCCGACCTTGGCCGCCGACGCCTTCGCGCTCTCGGTCACGGTCACTGTGGTGTCCGACGTGGTCTTGACCGTCAGCGTGGTCGTGTCGTCGGAGCCCATCTGGGTGGCCGCGACGGTAAGGGTGTCCCCCTTGACGGCGGTCACCTTGCCCGATTGCGGCCGCGTACCCCCATTCGGCATCCCGGAGGGCGCTCCGCTCGGAGCGGCGCCGGACGGTGCTCCCCCGGGTGCCTGCTGGCCAGGTGACTGCGGTTGGCCGCTCGCCGTGCCGGACGGCCGGGCTCCCCGG
>JASGEZ010000065.1:0-3275 GCA_047605905.1 Microlunatus sp. | reverse complement strand
GGCCGGCAGCGACAATTTCCGCGCCTCCAGCATCCAAGGCATCATGAAGCGGATCAAGGCCAAGGGCATCGAGGTGGTGGTGTACGAACCCGTACTCAAGGACGTTGAGTTCTACAACTCCCGTGTGGTCAACGATTTGGCTGAATTCAAGAAGATCAGCGACGTGATCGTGGCTAATCGCATCACTGATGAAATCAAAGATACAACCGCGAAAATTTATAGCCGGGATTTGTTTGAGGTGGATTAATTTTCTATTAAAAACATGAGTAATCTATATCGCGCTATTGGTAAAAGCATGCTATCACGGTATGCCGTATACATATGCAATGTATTTTCATTGATGGTTTTAACACGGATGTTCAACCCTGAAATTTTTGGGGTAGTTGCTGCTGTACAAACTATTGTCATCTTATTCCAGATGATAGCGGAGGGGGGGGTCAGTCCAGCCATCATTAATCTCAATGAGCTTAATGAGAAAGATCGTGATGGAATATTTGGATTAAGCCTGTCTCTCGCTATTATTATTGGCCTGGTTATGTTATTATTAGGACCATCGCTTGCAACTTTCTACGGGATGCCTGAAGTACGTCAGATTGTCCCATATGTTGCTGTCGCACTTCTTGGCAATACTGCGGCTGTATTCCCATTAGCACTATTGCAACGAGAACAACGATTCAGACGGATAGCGGAAGCGGGTATAGTTGCAGAACTCGGAGGGTTGACTGCCGCTTATGTTGCCCATTTTAGAATTCCTGCATTACATGCCTATGCAATATATTTCCCTGTCAAAGGGATGCTGAATTTTTTGGTAAATTGGTTGCATAGTCAAGAAACCGAATTTGGTCGACCCGCCTTTGGGCGGAGATTTTCAGCAATAAAGCCGTTGTTGCGTGCAACTGGATTTCAATTGGGCTTTAATTCGGTGAACTATTTTTCGCGGAATCTTGACAATATTCTGGTGGGGAAATATATAGGCGCTGGCCCATTAGGTATATACGATCGTTCCTATCAGTTAATGCGCTATCCATTGATGTTACTCGCTTTTGCTATGGCACCAGCGATACAACCAGCATTGCGGGATATTACACACAATAGAGCAGCGGTCATTCAAATCTTACGGGATTTGGCTTTCAAGCTTTCAATTGCGGGGGCGCTTGCTGGGATCAGTATTTTTTTCTTAGCTAAATATATTGTGCTTGTTGCTTTTGGTGAGCGCTGGTTGGCAGTGGTACCCGTTGTCAAGCTCTTAGCGCTAATTATTCCTGTGCAGACGGTATATGTAATCCAAGGTAGTTTCTTCCAAGCATTTAATCAGACTCATTTGCTATTTTGGTGCGGAGTATTGGCCGCACTTATTAATGTAACGGCAATTGTATATGGGGTTTATAGAGGGAGTATTGAAGCCTTATGTTGGGGGCTTTTCATATCTTATCACATTGCATTTTTGCAAACATATTATACGTTACATAAAAAAATTCTTGGTGGCGGTTATGCTAAGTTCCTTATCAGTGTCTGGCCCTTGGGTGCTGCATTGGCGATTATGCTATCGGCAATATTCTAAGTAATTTGTTTATCCTAGCGGCCTTGATCGGGAATACCACATTTTTATAATGTGGCATTGATTTTTAAAACGTGCGGAATCTCTACATGAAAAATTTCAATCCCGCACGTCATTTTCGTATGCCAGAGTCAAATCCGGGTGTATATTATTTCTACCGTAACTTACCCCTTGGCAGTGCGCAAACCAGGATCCGACTGGAAAAATTCGACGAAGACTACAACATGGTACTTGCTCAAAGAGCCCTTTACGAAAGCTGGAACGTCAACGATCGAGACGCTCTCAATTCGCGTATTGCGCATACGCTGCTGAACGCATACAAAAGCCCGGCCATACTTGCCTTGCAAGAGAGCGGACTACAATTTTTTCTCGATACAACCCATGAAAGAAAATTTTCTCGAAGTTTTCATTAAACTAACAGAAATAGCTATTTCGACTTAAAAATCTAGCCAAAATTCTTATTTTCCGATTCCCGCTAGGGATATATTTCTCTCTCGCCATGAAACTCCGTCTCGGAAACGCATCTCGGGCCAATTTAAATAACGCACATGCAGTCCAAAACCATCATCGCCACAATAGTCATCCCGAGCCATAATAGGCAGGAAAAAACCGAGCGGGCTATCGCTTCGGTGCTTCGGCAGCCCGGGGCAGCACGGACGAAAATCGTTGTCGTTGACGACGCATCTACTGTCCCTTTCACTTCGCAATTACTGCGTCTGCAGGATGTATGCCTGCGCAATACGACCAATGCTGGTGCCGCAGCATCGCGCAATCAAGGTATTGCCTTGGCCGAAGGAAAATTGATTTTCCTGCTGGATAGCGACGATTATTTTGTAGAACGCGATTTCGAGGCTTTGTATAAAGAAATCGATGATGGCGCCGAACATGGCATCTGGTACTGTGATATTTCCAGCCAGGATGGCACTCGCCATTTTCCCGACAAAGTGACTAAAGATGATTTCCTTGATGCGGTGTTTTGGAAACACCCACGCATCTGCCAGACATCTTCGCTCTGCTTTCCAGCCAGTTTGAAATTACTCTTCGACGAGTCCCTGCCTAAGCATCAAGATTGGGACTTCGTTTATGCCGCTCTCGCCTCAGGAATGCCCTTGCGACGCAAGCGAGGCCTGGTTTTTTTCGACCGTTCGGACTCTTCTTCGCTGTCCAAGTCCTATTCGCCACTCAAGTCGTTTCCTTGGTATAATAAACTGCAAGCCCTTTCCGGTGCATTGCGACCGGATCCCTGTTTCGTTCGCTTCCACTTGTTCGCGTTCTATCCTGATCTGCTCCATCTGAAGGAATTTCTCGGTGTCGCATTGCGCTTGCTAAAATCAAAGCACACCAACGCGAAATTCATTCTCAAGGCAATTTATTTTCGCCTCAATTATCGGCTGGATTCGCTGCGCAAAGTGGGCTCGCAATGAAAGTCCTTCACGCCGCAGAAACCATCAAAGGGGGCGTGGCCACGGTCATGCGCTTGCTGTGCATCGGCATGACCACTCCGGATTCGGGCGTCACGATCCGCTGCCTCGTGCCTGACAGTCAAGCCAACGAGCTCGCCCGCGTCTCCCCCGAGGTCATCGCTACGTTTCCCGCCGCCCGACGCGGCTTGAGGACAAGCATGGCATTCCTGTTCCGGTTTTTGGCCGAGGTACGCGACTCGAAACCGAATGTCGTGCACCTGCATAGCTCGTTCGCCGGCGCCATCGGTCGCCTT
>JASGEZ010000064.1:0-42454 GCA_047605905.1 Microlunatus sp. | reverse complement strand
CTGGGCAAGACCTTCGAGGCCAGCCATGCGGGCACCAAGGTGACCTTCAACTTCGCCGGCTCACAGACCCTGGCGGAACAGATCACCCAGGGCGCCCAGGTCGACGCCTTCGCCTCGGCCAACGAGGCCAACATGAAGACCGTCATCGACGCCGGGCTCGGGGCCGCCGATCCGAAGATCTATGCCACCAACACCCTCGAGATCGCCGTGCCACCGGACAACCCGGCCAAGATCGCCTCCTTCGCCGACCTGGCGAAGAAGGACGTTAAAGTCGTCGTGTGCGCTCCCGCAGTGCCTTGCGGCGCTGCCACGGAGAAAGTCGAGAAGGCTACCGGGATCACGTTGGCCCCGGTGAGCGAGGAGCAGGCGGTGACCGACGTCATGGCCAAGGTGCAGGCCGGCGAAGCTGACGCCGGCCTGGTCTACAAGACCGACGTGATGGCGGCCGGCGACAAGGTGCAGGGCATCCCCTTCACAGAATCGAAGGAGGCCGTCAACAAGAACTCGATCGTCGGCCTGAAGAACGGCCCGCAGGCCTCGCTGGGCCAGGAGTTCGTCGATCTGGTGCTCAGCAGTGACGGCCAGAAGGTCCTCGCCGACGCAGGATTCGGTCCAGCCGAGTAGTGACGTCTCACAGCCGGGCAGACCAGTCGCGGGGTCGGCGCTACCAGCGCCGGCCCCGCGTCTATTCCGGTCTGCCTCGGTGGGTGCTGCTGCCCGCGGGACTCGGGGCACTGTTCATCCTGTTGCCGCTGGTCGCCATGACCACCCGAGTGGACTGGACCCGGTTCGGCGAGCTGATCACCAGTGAGTCGTCGGTGGCCGCGCTGCGGCTGAGTCTGCAGACCTCGCTCAGTGCCACCGTGTTGTGCATCGTCTTCGGCGTCCCGATGGCAATGGTGCTGGCGCGCGAGCAGTTTCCCGGCCAGCAGCTGATGCGCTCGCTGGTCCTGTTGCCGTTGGTGTTACCGCCGGTGGTCGGCGGCATCGCCTTGCTCTACACCTTCGGTCGCCGCGGGCTGCTGGGTCCGCCACTGGAGTTCCTCGGCATCCACATCGCGTTCTCGACCATCGCCGTCGTGTTGGCCCAGACCTTCGTGGCGCTCCCCTTCCTGGTCGTCTCCTTGGAGGGCACCTTGCGTACGGTCGGGTCACGGTATGAGTTGGTGGCGGCCACCCTGGGGGCTCGCCCCTCGACGGTGCTGCGCAAGATCACGCTTCCGCTGGTGCTGCCCGGAATGGCCTCCGCCGCGGTGCTCTCCTTCGCCCGCGCGCTGGGTGAGTTCGGGGCGACCATCACCTTCGCCGGCAGTCTGCAGGGTGTGACGCGCACGTTGCCGCTGGAGATCTATCTGCAGCGGGTCGACGATCCCGATGCGGCGATCGCGTTGTCCCTGGTGCTGGTCGCGGTCGCGATCCTGGTCACCATGGTGACGGCCAAGATCTCGGAGAGGGCCATGGTGTGAGGAACTGTGAATGGCCTGATCGCGGGAAGGGCGTGACCGGATGAGTCTGGAGTTCTCCGCGGCCTTGGCGCAGCGTGACTTCGACGCCGAACTGGAGGTCCGCTCCGGTGAGCGGGTGGCGGTCCTCGGCCACAACGGCTCCGGCAAGTCGACCCTGATGAGCATTCTCGCCGGCAGTCTGCGGCCAGACCGAGGGCGAGCCGTTCTCGACGGCAGGGTGCTGTTCGATCTCGGCCCCGGCAGACACCGATGGCTGCCGCCGCACACCCGTGGGATCGCTTTGCTGGCCCAGGACGCGTTGCTGTTCCCGCATCTGAGTGTGATCGACAATGTCGCCTTCGGTCCGAAGGTCACAGGCCGCTCCACCGCGGACGCGCGGGCCAGTGCCAGACGCTGGCTGGAGGAGGTCGGGGCGGCGGAGTTCGCCGATCGACGGCCCAGTCAGCTGTCCGGCGGCCAGGCCCAGCGGGTCGCCATCGCACGGGCCCTGGCCGCCGAACCGGACCTGCTGCTGCTGGACGAGCCGATGGCGGCTCTGGACGTGGCGGTCGCTCCCCTGCTGCGCCGCGTACTCGGTCAGCTCCTGGCCGAGCGAGCCACCATGATCGTCACCCACGACCTGCTCGACGCGCTGCTGCTGTCGGAGCGGATCGTGGTCCTGGAACACGGCCGAGTCGCCGAATCGGGTCGGACCGACGAGGTCCTGCGGCATCCCCGGACTCGGTTCACCGCCCGGATCGCCGGTCTCAATCTGGTCCGCGGCAGCTACGAGGCCGGTGCGGTCACCGATGGCGCGGGTCTCAGGATCCAGGGTTCGGTCAAAGAAGGGTCGATGCTCAGCCACGGCGAGCCGGCCGCCGCGGTCTTCTCCCCGGCCGCGGTCTCGATCTTCCTCGACCTGCCCGGCGGCAGCCCCCGCAACAACCTGTCGGTGACCATCGCCGAACTCGAGCCGCTCGGCGATCTGGTCCGCGTCCGCAGCGAGGACGCGGCCGGTCATTTCCTCTCGGCCGACGTCACATTGGGGGCGGTGAGCGAACTCGACCTCTATCCCGGGCGGGTGGTCACGTACGCGATCAAGGCGTCGGCGGTGACCATCTACCCCACCTGATATCGGGACTCGGCGAGTATGCTCCGGGCGTGCCGAAGCTCCGGATCCGCGACGCTGCTGCTTTCCTCGGCGTGAGCGATGACACCGTACGACGCTGGATCGATCTCGGCACTCTGCCCGCGGAGACCGATGCCAGCAACCGCAAGGTCATCGACGGCTACGCGCTGGCGAAGTTCGCCCGTTCGCAGGCGAATCCGATGGCCGATCCCTCCCGCGTCGATCGTTCGGCCAGGAATCGGTTCGTCGGTCTGGTCACCGACATCATCACCGACAAGGTGATGGCTCAGGTCGAGCTGCAGTGCGGGCCTTTCCGGGTGGTGTCGCTGATGTCCAGCGAGGCGGTCCGAGATCTCGGACTGGAACTGGGTTCGGTGGCCGTGGCCGTCGTGAAGTCGACCACGGTGATCATCGAAACCCCGCGCGACGAACCCTGACAGCGGTCATGCTGAACCCGCTGCATCTGAGGACGCTGTCCGCCGTGCTGCGGGCCGGTTCGTTCGCGGCGGCCGGTCGCGAGCTCGGGTATACGGGTTCGGCGGTCTCGCAGCAGATGGCGGCGCTGGAAACCGCGTCGGGGCTGACCCTGTTCGAGCGCAGCGCCCACGGGATCCGTCCGACACCGGCTGCCGCTCTGCTCAGCGAGCGGGCCGCCGACACCTTGGGCGCGTTGTCCAGCCTGGAGGACGCTGTGCACGAGATCGCGACCGGCACGCGCGGTCGCCTCGGGCTCGGCTGCTTCCCGACGGCCAGCGAAGTCCTGGTGCCCGACGCCCTGGCGAGATTCACGCGCACGTTTCCCACCGTCGAGGTCCGCTTCGACGACGGCGAACCGGATGTGCTGGTGCCGCGGTTGATCGAGGGCGATCTCGACCTGGTGGTGGTCTACCGCTACGACCTGGTGCCGCCGCAGTGGCCGTCCGGCCTGCGACGGGTGTCGCTGCTCGCCGAGCCGGTGAAGCTGCTGGTGCCGGGGAACCATCCACTGCCGACCTCCGAGGTCCGGCTGGCGGATTTCGCAGACTCGTCCTGGATCGCCACCCGGGAAGGCACGGCCGGTGCTCTCGCGGTGGAGCGTGCCTGCGCCGCCGCGGGCATCGCGCCCCGGATCCGCTACCGGTCCAACGACTACGACGTGGTCCGCAGCTTCGTCCGTGCCGGCTTCGGAGTTGCGGCCGTGCCCCGGCTGGGCTTCGTCGGGCGGCCAGGTCTGCACGCGCTGCAACTCGGTGACCTGACGCTGCGTCGGCACGTCGAGGTGCTCACTCCGCTCGATCGGCGCAATCCGGCGATCGACGGCATGATCGCCGCACTGCACGAGGCGGTGGCTGCCCTGCCTGACTCGGACTACCCAGCGTAAGCAATCCTTTCGCTGCGCCGAGAGAGTGTCGGGGCAGGCAAGTGGCGCTTACTCCAGCCCTGGTGCGAGGCTGGCGTCGTGGAGGAATCGGCGCAGCTGGAGCATGTGGTCCCGCTCGGCAACCCGCTGACTCCACTGCCGGATACCGCCGAGGTCGTGGTGATCGGCGGCGGCATCATGGGTGCCAGCATCGCGTACCACCTGGCCGAGGCCGGCGTACGGGACGTGCTCGTGCTGGAGCGCAGCAGCCTCGGCTCCGGTTCATCTGCCAAGCCGCTCGGCGGCGTCCGGGCCACCTTCTCCGATGCCAACAACGTGCTGCTCGGTCATCGCAGCCTGGCCGCCTTCGAGACCTTCGAGGCCCGCTTCGGCACTCCGATCGGGCTGCACCAGGTGGGCTATCTGTTCCTGTGCCGGACCGAGGCCGAGCTTGCCGCCGTCGAGGAAAGCGTCCGGCTGCAGAAGTCGCTCGGCTGCAACAGCCGGATGATCAGCCCCGCCGAGGCGTACGAACTCAATCCGTTCATCGACGCCGACTGTCTGCTGGGGGCCTCGTTCTCCCCACGCGACGGGTACGCGGAACCGGCCCGGGTGGTCGCGGGCTATGCCGCCGCCGCAACTCGGCTCGGTGCCACCTTCGCCGAGTTCACCGAGGTGTTCGACCTGGCCACCGACGCCGACGGGATCCATCGGATCGGCACCCAGCGCGGCGAGATCCGGGCGAGTGCCGTTGTGATCGCCGCCGGTGCCTGGTCCACCTGGCTCGGCGCGAAGCTCGGCGTCCATCTGCCGGTCGAGGGCGTACGCCGCCAGATCGGCTTCACTCCGCAACTGGCCGAGCCGCACCCGACCGTGCCCTTCACCCTGGACCTGTCCACGACACTGTATTTCCACAACTACCGCAACGGGCTGCTGCTCGGGATCTCCAACCCGGACGAGGAGCCCGGGATGTGCCGGGAGTTCAGCTACGGCTGGACCAGGGCGTTCGACGACGCGGCCCGGATCGTCGCTCCGAGTCTGGCGGGTCAGACCCTGGTGGGTGGCTGGGCCGGGCTGTACGAGAACACCCCCGACCACAACGCCATGATCGGCCAGGCCGCCGGCGTCCCCGGGGTCTTCTACGCCACCGGATTCTCCGGTCACGGGTTCCTGCAGGGGCCGGCCGTCGGGGAGATCGTCCGCGATCTGTACCTCGGCCGAGAGCCGTTCATGGATCCCGCGCCGTTCAGCGCCGATCGCTTCCGCAGCGACGGATCGCTGTTCCACGAAGTCCACATCATCTAGCCCTGCGAGGGCTGGAAGTCAGAAAGGCAGTCACTGTGTCGTTGGCAGCGCTCCGCGCTGAGTTTGCCCTGCGTCTCGCCGAGTTGTACGGCCAGGAGGTGCCCGCGTACAACACGCTGGTCGAGGTGTCCCGCGAGGTGAACACCGATGTCGCGGCAGCCCGAGGATCGACCGCCGAGCGGCTCGGCAGCATCGATCGGGTCACCGCCGAGCGGCACGGCGCCATCCGCGTCGGCTCGCCGCGGGAACTGGCCCAGGCCGCCCGGGTCTTTGCCGGGTTCGGCATGCATCCGGTCGGCTTCTACGACCTGCGCGATGCCTCGAAGAGTTCGGTGCCGGTCGTTTCCACCGCGTTCCGTCCGATCGATGCCGACGAGTTGGCGAAGAACCCGTTCCGGGTGTTCACCTCGATGCTGGTCACCGACGATCGCCGGTTCTTCGACGCCGCGACCCAAGCCCGGCTGGAGGAGTTCATCGACTCCCGGACCCTGTTCGGCGAGGAACTGCTCGAACTGGCCGACCGAGCAGCGGCAGAGGGCGAGCTCGACCCTCCGGACGCCGAGCGGTTCCTGAAGCTGGCCACCGCTGCCTTCGAGCTGTTCACCGAGCCGGTCGACCACGACTGGTACTTCCAGCTGGAGAAGATCTCCGCGGTCGCTGCCGACATCGGTGGCGTACCGTCCACACACATCAACCACCTCACGCCGCGGGTGCTCGACATCGACGCCTTGTACGAGCGGATGGCAGCTCGCGGCATCACGATGATCGACGAGATCCAGGGACCGCCGGACTGGGAGGGACCCGACATCTTGCTGCGCCAGACCTCGTTCAAGGCGCTCGCCGAGGAGCGGCAGTTCCGGCACACCGACGGTACGGTCCGCAAGGGCTCGCTGCGGGTGCGGTTCGGTGAGGTCGAACAGCGCGGAGTGGCACTGACCCCCAAGGGCCGTGACCTGTACGACCGGATGGTCGCCGAGACCGACGTCCGGCTCGCGACCGCACCGGCCGGCATCACCCGGGTCGACGTCGCCCGCGAGGTCTGGCGCGAGAACCTCCCACGTACCGATCGCGAACTGGCGATCCAGGGGCTGGCGTTCTACACCTTCGCCGTCACAGGCGAGGCCAGCGGATCCAGCGCGCCCGCCCTGAGGGAACTCGTCGAGAACGGCGTCCTGGAACCACAGCCCATCGTCTACGAGGACTTCCTGCCCCGCTCCGCCGCGGGTATCTTCCAATCGAACCTGACCGACGAAGGCACCCGGGACGACGAGGAACTCGGCACGCCGTACGACCTCGAGAAGCTGTCGGAAGTCATCGGCCGGCCAATCGCCGATCCGGCAGCGCTCTACGCCGCACAACAGCGGGCCTCGCTGGCTGCAGCAGCCCATGCATTGAACCTGAAGGAGATCAGATGAGCACCGAGTTTCCGACCACCGCGGAGATCACCGCCGACGCCCTGCGCGCGCTCAAGGCGATCGGCGTCGATATCGACACCATCAGCGGCGACGTGGAGGTCCGGACCCCGATCACCGGTGAGGTGTTCTTCTCCGTCCGGACCCAGACCGCCGACGACGTCGACGCCGCCGTGGCTGCCGCCGCCGAGGCATTCACCACCTGGCGCGAGGTGCCGGCTCCCGTACGCGGTCAGCTGGTCAAGCGCTGGGGCGAGCTGCTGACCGAGCACAAGGCCGATCTGGCCACCCTGATCACCGCAGAGGTCGGCAAGATCACCTCCGAGGCCCTCGGCGAGGTGCAGGAGATGATCGACATCTGCGAGCTGGCCGTCGGGCAGTCCCGGCAGCTGTACGGCAAGACGATCTCCTCCGAGCGCCCCGGCCACCGGCTGGCCGAGACCTGGCATCCGCTCGGCGTCGTCGGCATCATCACCGCCTTCAACTTCCCCGTCGCCGTCTACGCCTGGAACACCGCTTTGGCTCTGATCGCCGGCGACACCGTGGTCTGGAAGCCGGCCGAGCCGACGCCGCTGTGCACGCTGGCCACCGATGCGCTGTTGGCTCGGGCTGCTGCCGAGGTCGGCGCCCCGGAGGGTCTGCATCACGTGGTGCTCGGCGGCCGGGAGATCGGCCAACAGCTGGTCGAGGACACCCGGGTCGCCTTGCTGTCGGCCACCGGCTCGGTCCGGATGGGTCGAGAGATCGCCCCGCTGATCGCCGCCCGGTTCGGCCGGGCGCTGCTGGAGCTGGGCGGCAACAACGCCGCCATCGTCGCTCCCAGCGCCGATCTGGATCTCGCATTGCGCGGCATCGTGTTCGCCGCGGCCGGCACCGCCGGTCAGCGCTGCACGACCCTGCGCCGGCTGATCGTGCATCGCTCGATCGTCGACCAGCTGGTGCCGCGGATCGTCGACACCTACAACACCTTGAGCATCGGCAGCCCCACCACCGACGGCACCCTGGTCGGCCCGCTGATCAACAAGGCCAGCTTCGACGCCCAGCAGGCAGCCCTGGCCGCAGCCGTCGAGCAGGGCGGCAGCGTCCTCTGCGGCGGCAACCGGGTGCTGGCCGACGAACACCCGGGCGCCTACTACGTACAGCCCGCCGTGGTGTCGATGCCCGCCCAGTCCGCGATCGTCCAGGCGGAGACCTTCGCCCCGATCCTGTACGTACTCACCTACGACACCCTCGACGAGGCCATCGCGCTGAACAACGGCGTACCCCAGGGTCTTTCGTCGGCCATCTTCACCACCAATCAGCTCGAGGCCGAGCGGTTCACCTCCGCCAGCGGCTCGGACTGCGGCATCGTCAACGTCAACATCGGCACCTCCGGCGCCGAGATCGGCGGCGCCTTCGGTGGCGAGAAGGAGACCGGTGGCGGCCGCGAGTCCGGCGCCGACTCATGGAAGGCCTACATGCGGCAGGCCACCAACACGATCAACTACTCCGGTCAACTGCCGCTCGCCCAGGGGGTCGAGTTCGTCTAGCTCGGACCAGGCCGGACTTTTGTCGAGCTATGCACATCTGACGTGGATAGCTCGACAAAAGGTCGGTTGGGAGCGCGGAACCCACACGTCTCCCGACTGCCAGGCAGCCGATACTCTGCTGACGTTCCGAACACATCCAGCGAGCCCCAGGCACCACATCTGCAGCTGAGCGACGGCCGGCGAGTCGCGGTGATCGGCGACGTCAGCGGACATATCGCAACGCTGCGCGACGAGTTACGGAGACTCGGCGCCAATGCCGACGGGCGGCTGCCGGATGACCTGATCGTGGTGCAGGTCGGCGATCTCGTCCATCGCGGACCGGACTCGGACGAGATCGTCGAACTGGTCGACGACTATCTCACCGATCAGCCGGACAACTGGATCCAGTTGCTGGGCAATCACGAGGCGCTCTACGTCGGCGCGACGTCGTTCCGCTGGCAACAGCGGCTCAGTCCGCGTTCCGCGCGCACCGTACGCCGCTGGTTCCACACCGGTGCGATGGTCGGCGCCGTCTCCATCCACAGTGCCGACGAGTCGTTCCTGGTGACCCACGCGGGCCTGACCGGACGGTTCTGGCACGACGTCCTAGGCGGTCCCGTCGATGTGACGGAAGCAGCGGACCGGCTGACGGCACTCGCCGTGAACCGGCCCGCGGTCTACGCCAGACCTGGTCAGCTGCTCGGCGGGCGGCTCAACCTCGGTGCCGGTCCGCTCTGGGCTGCTGCCAGCAGTGAGTTGCTGCCCAGCTGGCGCGGCGTCGAGTTGCCGTTCAGCCAGGTGCACGGCCACGGCAGTCAGGTCAACTGGTCCAGCGACGACCTGCGTACCCGCTCCCCTGCCGCACACCCGGTGGTGGTCGACCCGGTCGCCAAGCACACCAGCGTCGAACTGCCGGGTGGCCGGATCATCGGCGTCGACCCCGAACACGGCCGACACCACCCTCGGCAACGCTGGCAGGCCTGGCTGGCGCCCGATCCGGTCCCAAGCCCTTGACGCGCATCGAGGCTGAGGCTCGCCTGCAACTAGCGGAACTGGTCTACAACGCCCGTACCGCGGCTGGGCTCTCGCTGACGGAACTGGCTAGGAGGGCTGGAACTCGCCAATCCGTGATCTCTGCGATCGAGAACGGAGCCCAAGCCCCCGGTGGGGTGATGCTCGCCCGCATCGCCCACGCGCTTGGCGGAACTCTCGGCATCCACGTGGCAGCCTGACCGCGCTCACCCCAGCCACAAAATCCACCCATGGGCGGCATATGAGGGGTCGGGCGGCGGTCTGGCACAGGAATCGACGCCCACGGGTGGAAATTGCCGGTCGAACCACGCCGAGCGGCAGTCTCCTGGATCGGCAAGGACTCCCAGCGGTGGACCGGGCACCAGCTCGCGGACTTCGCGACCGCCGACTGGGTGTTCGAGCCGAGCGGCAAGCCGGCCCGGACCTGGGCCGAGGCAGTCTGCCGGGCTGCCGGCTTCGAGCCACATGTCCGCTTCGAGTCGGCCGATCTGCTGGTGCACGCCCAGCTGGTCGAGACCGGGCACGCCGCTGCCCTGCTTCCCGACCTGCTCTGGAACTCACGACCCCCGACGGCCAGCTGGATCCAGCTTCCCGGCGAACCCCATCGCGATGTCTACACCGCCGTCCGGCAGGGCTCGGAGACCCGCCCCGCGCTGGTCGAGCTGCGCAGCGTACTCGCCGAGATCGCCATCCAACCCTGGGACGACTCGCGCCGGACACACTTGTCAAATCAGCTGATCGTCTGACAACCTACGGGGATCGACCCGAGACGGAGGTCTCTTTGCACACTGTCATCGTCGGTGGTGGCGTGATCGGCCTCACCACCGCCTACCACCTGGCCCGCGAGGGCGAAACCGTGACCCTCGTGGACGCCCGCAGCACCGGGTTGGGGGCGTCGGATGTCAATGCCGGCTGGGTCGTCCCGGCGGAGTCCGCCCCGGTCCCCGGACCCGGTCTCGTGCTGAAGTCCATGAAATGGATGCTTCATCCGGACAGTCCCCTCTACGTCCGTCCGTCGCTGCGGCCCGATTTCGTCCGCTTCATGCTCGGTATGTGGCAGCGCTGCAATGCCACCGATCAGCGCCTCGGCTTCGAGGGTCAGCTGCGGCTCGCTCAGGGCAGCATCGAGACCTTCGACGACTACCGGGCCGACGGCATCGACTTCGAGATGCACACCAAGGGCCAGGTGATGGCTTTCATGGAGAAGGTAAATCTCGAGCACCACCTCGAGATCTTGGACCTGGTACGCCAGTTCGACCTGGAGCCCCAGGTGCTGATCGGCGACGACATACGCGTCCGCGAGCCCAAGCTCTCCGACCGCGTCTACGGCGGCATCTATCACCCGCACGAACGGCACCTCGATCCCGGCGCCTTGATGCGCGGCCTGCACAAGCGCCTGGTCGAGATGGGCGTGCAGTTCGAGGAGCATGCCCCGATCGATGCCGTCGACCGCGACGACCGCCGGGTACGCGCCGTGCGCAGCGCCGGCCGCGTCTTCACCGGCGACCGGTTCGTGCTGGCCGCCGGTGCCTGGACCGGCCAGCTCTCACAACTGTTCGGCCAGCCGTTGCCAGTGCGTCCCGGCAAGGGCTACTCGGTCGATCTGGACCCATACGCGCTCCGGCAAGCGGTCAATCTCGCCGATGCCAAGGTCGCCGTCACTCCATTGGACGGCCGGCTGCGGCTGTCGGGAACGATGGAGTTCGGTGGCCTGGACGAGGACATCAACCCGGTCCGTGTGGCCGCGATCCTGCGGGCGCCGACCGCGTACTTCCGGGATTGGGAGCCACCGGCCGACCCACCTCAGGCCAAGGCCGGCTGTCGTCCGATGACCCCTGACGGCAAGCCGATCATCGGCCGGCTCGGCACTGCCGAGAACGCGTACGTCTCCGCCGGGCACGGAATGATGGGCGTCACCCTGGCGCCCGGCACCGCCCGCGCGCTCACGGACCTGATCCTGCGCGGCCGGCTGAGTCCTGATCTCAACACCTTCAGCCCCAACCGCTTCTTCAAGCACAAGCACTGAACCAAACCCCAGCTCTGAACACCCAGTAATAAGAGAGGAAACACCCCTTCATGTCCGACCTCGAGATCCGCGGCATCCTCGCCGCGGTCGTCACCCCCTTCACCGCTGATGGCAGCGCCATCGACGAGGACAATCTGCGCAGCCAGGTCGACCGGCTCGTCGAAGCCGGTATTCACGCACTGGTGCCAACCGGCAGCACTGGCGAGTTCGCGTCGCTGAGCCTTGACGAGCACAAGCTCGTGATCGAGCTCTATGTCGAGGCCGCCGCCGGCCGCGTGCCGGTGATCGCCGGCATCGGTGGGCTGACCCATCAGATCACCATTGAGCTCGCCAAGCATGCCAAGCAGGCCGGCGCCGACGCGTTGATGGTCATCCCGCCGTTCTACGAGCCGCTCGGCTTCGAGGACGTCAAGTTCTTCCTGGCCAGCGTGTCCGATGCCACCGATCTGCCGATCGTCTACTACAACATCCCCGGCATCACCGGTGCGAAGCTGTCGGTCGACGAGCTCGCCGCGCTGGGTGAGATCGAGAACGTCAAATACCTGAAGGACACCTCCGGCGACGCAGTCTCCCTTGCTGCGCTGCTAGCCTCCCGGGGCGACAAGATCAAGGCGTTCAACGGCTGGGACACGCTGACCTTCGTCGGCATCGCCAGCGGTGCCGAGGCGGCCGTCTGGGGCGCGGCGGGGATCGTGCCCGATCAGGCCGTCGAACTGTGGAACGTACTCGCCGAGAAGGGCGATCTGGTGACCGCCCGCGCCCTGTGGGCCAACCTGTGGCGCCTCGCCGACTTCCTGGAGAGCGTCAACTACGCCGCCGGGGTGAAGGCCGGCCTGGAGCTGATCGGCGCGCCCGCAGGTCCGCCGCGACTGCCGGCCCGATCCCTGTCGGCCGAGAAGTGCGTAGAGCTCAAGGAGATCCTCGACGCCATTGGCGTCCAGACGGTCTGACCTGACCATGGGGACCAAGATCGTCCTCGACGCGATCGAGACCCATGCCGAGGGCGAGCCCAGCCGGATCGTGACATCCGCGGCTGAGTTCGTTCTCGGCAGCACCATGGCCGAGCGGTTCGCCTACTGCCAGCAGAGCTTGGATTGGCTCCGCCGCCTGCTGTTGCGCGAGCCGCGCGGTTATCCCGCCCTGTGTGCGGTGCTGGTGCTGTCGCCCGTGAACCCGGGATCGCATTTCGGCATCGTCGTGCTGGAGCAGGACGGTTTCACACCGATGTCCGGCAGCAACACGATCTGTACGGTGACAGCGGCGGTCGAGTCCGGTCTGGTGCCGGTGCCTCCGGGCGCGGCCAGTGTCGAGGTCGTGATCGACACCGCGGTCGGCACCATCCGCGCCACGGCTCACCTCGATGGCCCCAAAGTGCGCCATGTCACCGTGGCCAATGTGCCCTCCTATGTGGTGGCTCTCGACCACCCGCTCGAGGTGCCCGAGATCGGCACGGTGCCCGTGGACATCGTCTTCGGTGGCCAGTTCTTCGCCCAGACCGATGTCCGCAATGTCGGCCTGGACCTGGATCCACGCAAGGCCAAGGAACTCGCCCGGGCCGGCGTCTTGATCAAGCTGGCGGCGCTGGAGCAGTTCCCGGTGAGCCATCCGCTCAATCCGGATGTCTCCGGCGTCTCGCTGGTGATGCTGCACTCCGGCGACCGGGTGCCCGGTCAGATCTCCCGCAATACGGTGGCGCTGAGCAATGGTCCGCTGCTGCCCGACGATCCACGGACTTGGACCGGTGTGCTGGATCGCTCACCGTGCGGCACCGGGACCAGCGCCCGGATGGCGACCCTGCACCGGCGTGGCCAGCTGGCGATCGGCGAGGACTTCGTGCATCGCAGCATCATCGACAGCGAGTTCACCGGCCGGTTGGTCGGCGAGACGACGATCGCTGATCAGCCCGCCGTGCTGCCGACGATCACCGGCCGCGGCTGGGTGATGGGGCGGGCTCAGTGGGTGCTGGACGACTCCGACATGTACCCGACCGGGTTCACGGTCGGTGATATCTGGGCGCCGCAGGCTGATTAGCTGAAATCGGCCCGGTACGGCTCGCCCAGCAACTCCAGATCCTCACGGCCGGCACACTCGGCGGCGAGTGCCGGGCTCATGGCCAGGCCGTCGAGGTCCCGGGTGTTGCGGATGTGCAGCAGTCGGATCGTGCTCGGATCGGTCGGGCCGATGGTGGCGATCGCGGCCTCCACAGCCTCGGCCAGTGTCGGCAGCACCATCGGGATCCGAGCGTGCTCCGGTTCGGAGCCGGCGAGCGCGTTCACATAGAGGGCCTGCCGGTCGATCTTCTCGTACAGCTGCTGAGTGATGAAGTCCGCGATACCGACGCCGTCGGCATTGCCGTCCGAAGCCTCGGTCAGATCGGCAACCACGATCCGCTTCACCCTCGGTGTCTCGGGGTCCGGGCTGAGCAGCGGCATCGAGAGCCGCCCGACCACATTGGTGTCGAAACCCGACCCGGAGATGTCCTTGCCCATCTCGTCGATCACCAGGACATCGATGTCCTCGAACGGCAACCCGGGCAGCCCATCGTCTTCGGCGAGATCCCGGCCGTGGCGAGCACCCGGGCCTGGCCGGGGCCGGTGGCCGACCGGTGGCTGCCCATCGCCGGAAAGCAGAAGGGTGCGACGCCGAGGTCACACAGCCCGTCCACGACCCCTTTGACGATCGCGGCATAGTTGCTGATCCCCCGGCTGCCGCACCCCACTGCCACGCTGGCGCCTGGTGGAAGGTCGAAGGTGTCACGCAATGCGACGATCTGCTCGCGTACCCCGCCGGTCACGTCGGTCAGGTGTCGCGACAGGAGTTGTTGGCGGGCGTTCTGCATCCAGTGTGCTTCCAGTACCACCGAACACCTTCGCTATATTGTCTTACAACCATGCTTCCTTACAAACTGTCCTACACGCTAGGCTGCTGTCCGTCGCCGTGTCAATGATCGGACAGCACGCTCAGAGAGGGACCAGCTCGATGCGATGGAACAGAACCATCACCGTCGGCGACTATCCCGCCGTCGTCCCGACCGTGGCCGGGCAGGCTTGGATCACCGGCATCTACCAGATGGGCATGGACCCGACCGATCCCTTCTCGCGGGGATTCACCCTCAGCGACACCTGGCTCCGCCAGATCGACCAAATGCGGCCGGTGCACACCGCCGCCGAATAGCCCCACCCAACTCACGCACCAACCCGCAGAACCAACACCAGCAAAGGAAGAAGTCTTGACCGAGTACGCCGTCACCAACCCCGCCACCGGAGAGGTCATCCGTAGCTATCCAACCGCCACCGACGCTCAGATCGAGGAGGCTGTGGCCGCCGCCCATCAGGCCGGACGGAGCTGGTCCCAGACCACGACCGTCGCCGAGCGGGCCGCGCTGGTACATCGCGTCGCCGAGCTGCACACCGAGCGGCGCCAGCAACTGGCAGAGATCATCAGCCTCGAGATGGGCAAGCCGCTCGACGAGTCACTCTTCGAGGTCGACTTCGCCGCTCAGATCTACGACTACTACGTCGACAACGCCGAGGCGTTCCTGGCCGATGAGCCGATCGACCTGCTCGCCGGTGAGGGCACCGCACTGATCCGGCGCAGCCCGATGGGTGTCCTGCTCGGCATCATGCCGTGGAACTTCCCCTACTACCAGGTCGCCCGGTTCGCCGGACCCAACCTGATCATCGGCAACACGATCGTGCTCAAGCACGCACCGCAATGCCCCGAGTCCGCCGCCGCCATCCAGCAGATCTACGACGACGCCGGCTTCCCGGCCGGTGCGTACGTGAACGTCTACGCGACCAACGACCAGGCGGCGACCATCATCGCCGATCCCCGGGTGGCCGGAGTGTCGCTGACCGGCTCGGAGCGGGCCGGCGCGGCCGTTGCCGAGATCGCGGGGCGGCACCTGAAGAAGGTCGTGCTCGAGCTCGGCGGGTCCGACCCGTTCATCCTGTTCTCGACCGACGATCTCGACGGGGCCGTCAAGGCCGCCATTGACGCGCGGTTCGACAACACCGGCCAGTCCTGCAATGCCGCGAAGCGCTTCATCGTTGCCGAAGACCTGTACGACGGATTTGTCGAGAAGATCACCGCTGCCACCTTGGAGAAGGCCGAGGGCATCGCTCCCCTGTCATCACTGGCTGCCGCGCAGCGGCTGGAGGCCCAGGTGCAGCGGGCCGTCGACGGCGGCGCCACCCTGACCGGTGGCGGTGAGCGCAACGGCGCCTACTACCCGCCCGGCGTGCTGACCGACGTACGCCCCGACAACCCGGCCTTCCGTGAGGAGTTCTTCGGGCCGATCTCGATGGTCTTCAAGGTCAGCTCCGAGGAGGAAGCCGTCGAGTTGGCGAACGACACCTCGTTCGGTCTCGGCTCGTACGTCTTCACCACCGATCCTGAGCAGGCCGCCCGGGTCGCCGACCAGATCCAGGCCGGCATGGTCTTCATCAACGGCGTCCTGCTGGACGGCGTCGAACTGCCCTTCGGCGGCATCAAGCGCTCCGGCTTCGGCCGCGAGATGGGCCGCTACGGCATGGACGAGTTCATCAACAAGAAGCTCATCCGCAGCACCACGCCGCTGCCAAGCTAACGACGAGCTGTTGTCAGGGGCGGCGTGTGGTCCTCAACTGAGGACCACACGCCGATCACCGAAGTCCGCCACCACCTCGACGTGGCCACCAAGAGCCTCGACGTAGGCCTCGACCGTCGAAAGCTCAGAACGGCGGACTTCGCCTCGCTCAATAGAAGACACCCGCGCCTGGGAGACATGCAGTGCAGCGGCGACCTCACGCTGGGTCAGGCCCTGTTCCTTGCGGATCTCGGCCAGCCGGTAGGCGCGGGTAGCGGTCTGCATGCGCTCCCGTTCCCGTGCGACAGCCGCCTCATCGAGCTGCAGCCCAGCCCGGACATCCCGCCAGTCCTTTGCCATGGTCAATTCACCCCTCGAACATGCTGTTCAAATCGCCGTTCTGCAATCGGAATATTCGTCCGATACCACCGATCCCAGTTGCCAGCCTTGTCCCCGGCCACCAACACCACTGCTTGGCGTCGCGGATCGAAAGCAAACAACATGCGAACCTCTGATCGGCCGCTGCTTCCTGGTCGCAGTTCCTTCAAATTGTGTAGTCGGCTGCCCTTGATCCGGTCCACGAGGGGCCTCCCCAAGGTCGGCCCTTCCGCACCGAGAAGGTCGAGCGCCGCAGCCACCAAGTGTTGTGTCATCTCGTCAGCGGACTCCACCCACTCGACCACCTCATCGAGCAGAATGACCGTCCACACACCTGAAGCGTACATAACCTAGGCATTTTAGACAACGTCTAGGTTGTGCGATGTTCAGCTGACAAGCCTGGGCGGAGTCAGTCGGCCTCGGCCAGCATCGTCACCAGTTCTTCGGCACTGTCGATGGTGTGGGCGACGAGGGCGGCGCCGACCTGATCGAGGTCACCGCCGACCAGGGCGTCCACGATGCGCTCATGCACGTCATGGGCGCGTCGTGGGTCGTGCCGGGTCGCCTGATCCTGGGCCAGGGCGATGGTCAGATGGGCTTCTGTGACAGGCCACAGCCGGATCAGCAGGCTGTTCTCCGAGGCCTCCCAGATCCGCCGGTGGAACGTGATGTGGGACTCGTGCGCGGTGACCGGATCGGCATCGATGGGCAGCCGGTTGTAGTCGTCCCAGGCGTCCCGAACGATCTGCAGCCGTTGCCCGGATGCATCAGCCATGATGGCCTCGGCCGCCAGCATGTCCAAGGCGACCCTGGTATGAGCGATGTCGATGATCGCCTTGGCGTCGAGATCGGCCACCCGCAATCCCCGATAGGGCTCCTGGATCAGGAGCCCTTCCTGGGCCAGCTGAGTGAGTGCCTCGCGCATCGTGGGTCGGCTGACACTCAACGAAGCCGACAGCCGATTCTCGGTGAGCTTCTCCCCCGGCTTCAATGCGCCGAGCACAATCGCGCGGCGAATCTCGTTCATGACCGCGTCCCGGCGACTCACCGAAGCGACCGGGGACAGGCCGGTCCCGAACTCCTGGCCGGCACTGCGTACGGTCACTCTTCCTCCGGTTTACCTGATTGTCAGACGGAGGTCAGAGTATCTCAGCCGAAGACGGCCGTCAGCGCCTGGTCGATGATCGCGATGCCCTGTTCGGCCTCGTCAGCGGTCAGTACGGCAGGCGGCACGACGTGCAGTCTGTTGGCTGCGGTGAACGGCAGCACACCGCGGGCGGTGAGCTCGGTCTTCAACCGACCTATGGTCGCGTCGTCGACCGGCGTACGGGTGGCACGGTCGCTGACCAGTTCCAACGCCCAGAAGACGCCGACACCGCGTACCTCGCCGATCGCCTCGTGCCGGTCGGCAAGCGCACGCAGACCGGGACCGAACTGGTTCTCACCCAGAGCAGCCGCGTTCTCGACCACCTTCTCCTCGGCCATCGCGGTCAAAGCCGCGACGATGCTGGCCGCCGCGAGCGGATGCCCGGAGTAGGTCAGGCCGCCGGGGAACACCCGCTCGTCGAACGCGTGCGCGATCGGATCGGAGATGATGACGCCGCCGACCGGGACATACCCGGAGTTCACACCCTTGGCGAAGGTGATCAGGTCCGGCACCACGTCGTACGCGTCCAGCGCCAGCCATTGCCCGGTCCGGCCGAAACCGGCCATCACCTCGTCGAGGATCAGCACGATGCCGTAGCGAGTGGCGAGTTCCCGGACTCCGGCCAGATAGCCGGCCGGCGGCAACATGATGCCGGCGGTGCCGGGGATCGTCTCGAGCAGGATCGCGGCGATCGTCTCCGGACCTTCGAGCTGGATGACCCGCTCGAGGTAGTGCAGCGCGCGGGCGCACTCCTCTTCCTCGGTGGTGGCCCAGAACTCCGAGCGATACAGATAGGGGCCGAAGACGTGCACGTGACCGGTGGCGTACTCGTTCGGGTAGCGCCGCCAGTCACCGGTCGCGACGATGGCCGCACCGGTGTTGCCGTGGTACGACCGGTAGCGGGAGATCACCTTGCTCCGGCCGGTCACCAGCCGCGCCATCCGGATGGCGTTCTCGTTCGCGTCCGCGCCGCCGTTGGTGAAGAACACCTTGTTGAAGCCCTCGGGGGCGGGCTCGGTGATCAGCTGTGCCGCATGACCCCGGGTCTGGTTGGCATGCGGCGGCGCGATCGTCGCCAGCTTCGCGGCCTGCTCCTGGATCGCGGCGACCACCTTGGGGTGGCTGTGGCCGAGATTGGTGTAGACGAGCTGGCTGGAGAAGTCCAGATACCGGTTGCCGTCGAAGTCCCAGACCGTCGAACCCTCGCCACCCGCGATCGGCAGCCCGTTGAAGGCACCCTGGGCCGACCAGGAATGGAACACCGACGAGCGGTCGACCTCCACCACCTGGGCGTTGGTCAGCGTCGCGTCGGGACTGCTCGAAGTCGCGGTCACGGGAATCCTCTCGTCGGGTGCAGCGCGTTGGCTCAGTTGTTCTGGGGAAAGCCTAGATTGAGGCCGCCGTGACTGGGATCCAGCCACCGCGTGGTGATCGCCTTGGCTCGGGTGAAGAAGTGCACGCCCTCGGTGCCGTGCGCATGGGTATCGCCGAAGAGCGATGCCTTCCAGCCGCCGAAGGAGTAGTACGCCATCGGCACCGGGATCGGGACGTTGATGCCGACCATGCCGACCTGGATCTCGTTCGTGAACTGACGCGCGGCCCCACCGTCGTTGGTGAAGATCGCGGTGCCGTTGCCGTACGGATTGGCGTTGATCAGCTCGACCGCCTCGGCGTAGGTGTCGACGCGGACGACGGAGAGCACCGGGCCGAAGATCTCGTCGGTGTACGCGCTGCTCGTGGTGGGGACTTTGTCGAGGAGGGTTGGGCCCAGCCAGAAGCCGTCGGCAGCACCGTCGGCAGCGACCTGACGACCGTCGACGACGACCGTGGCGCCGTCGGTCTCGGCCTGATCGATGTAGGAGGCGACCCGGTCCCGATGGGCGCGAGTCACCAGCGGACCCATGTCGCAGTTACGGGTGCCGTCACCGGTGCGGATGGTCCGAGCCCGCTCGGCCACCTTCTCCACGAGCGTGTCGGCAACGTCGCCGACGGCGACCGCAACCGAGATCGCCATGCACCGCTCGCCCGCCGAGCCGAAGCCGGCGTTGACCAGCGCGTCGGCGGCGAGATCGAGGTCGGCGTCCGGCAGCACGATGGCGTGGTTCTTCGCGCCGCCGAGGGCCTGCACCCGCTTGCCATGCGCCGTACCGGTCTCGTAGACGTACTTCGCGATCGGGGTGGAGCCGACGAAGCTGATCGAAGCCACGTCCGGGTCGGTGAGCAGCGCGTCCACGGCGACCTTGTCACCCTGCACGACATTGAAGACGCCGTCCGGCAGGCCGGCCTCGGCCCACAGCTGCGCCGTCCAGAGCACGGCGCTCGGGTCCTTCTCCGAAGGCTTCACCACCACGGTGTTGCCGGCCGCGATCGCGATCGGATAGAACCACATCGGCACCATCGCCGGGAAGTTGAAGGGCGAGATGATCCCGACGACGCCGAGCGGCTGGCGGATCGAGTGGACGTCGACCTTGGTGGACGCGTTCTCGGTGAAACTGCCCTTGATCAGGTGCGGCATCCCGCAGGCGAACTCGACGACCTCCTGGCCACGGGTCACCTCACCCAGGGCATCGGACAGCACCTTGCCGTGCTCGGCGGTGATGATCGCCGCCAGCTCTTCCTTGCGGGCGTTCAACAGTTCGCGGAACCGGAACAGCACCTGCGTACGCTTCGCCAGCGAGGTGTCGCGCCAGGCCGGGAAGGCGGCTGCGGCTGCCTCGACCACGGCGCGGACGTCCTCGACGGACGCCAATGCCAGCTGACCGGTGACCTGGCCGGTGGCCGGGTTCGTGACCGGCGCGGTCCGGGTGCTGGTGCCGGGGAACGACTTGTTGTCGAGCCAGTGCGCGATGGTGGGCTGAGCGTCAGTAGTCACCGGATCATTCTCGGCGTCTTGTTGCCGACAGGTTGTCAATGTGAAGCCTGATCTTCGTACACTCTGTCAGGTGATCCCCAGTGTCCGCGACGTGCTCGCTCTGCCGGTCGTCGCAGCGGGCGGTCCTGAGGTCGCTGGGGGTGCCGCCCAACTCGACCACGCCGTTCGCTGGGTCCACATCAGCGATGCCGACGACCTGACCGGCCTGCTGCAAGGTGGTGAGCTGGTGCTCAGCACCGGACCGATGTTCGCAGCCGACTCTGAGCACGTCGCCGGCTATCTGCGGATGCTTGCCGATCTCGGGGTCGTCGGTCTGATCGTCGAACTGGGCACCCACGTCGACCAGCTACCCACCTACGTCGGTGCGCTGGCCGATGACCTCGAACTCCCCGTGATCGCCTTGCGGGAGCGGATCCGCTATGTCGACGTGACCGAGCAGGTGCACCGGCTGATCGTGGCCGACCGCTATCAGGAACTGCAGTTCGCCCAGTCCACGCACGAGACGTTCACCGCCCTGAACATCACCCGCGCCGCGCCGCGCGACATCGTGACCAAGGCGTCGGAGATCCTCGCCGCGCCGGTGGTGCTGGAGGATCTGAGCCGGCACGTCCTCGCCTTCTGCCGTGCGAACAGCCCGGCCACCACACTGCTGGAAGGCTGGAGCGAGCGTTCCCGCCGCAACGCCGGTTCGGGGCGGAGCGGTTGGTTGGCGGTACCGGTCGGCTTGGGCAGCCAGCAGTGGGGCCGGCTGGTGCTGCCCAGCGGTGCGGTGGATCGCGGTCGCGCCCGGATGGTGTTGGAGCGCGCTGCCCAGTCGTTGCAGTTGCAGCGGATGCTGGAAGCGGATCGCGACGCGCTGCTCGTGCAGGCCACCGGCGGTTTGCTGGACGACCTGGTGAGTGGCCGGATCGGCGACGACGCCGAAGCCCAGGCGCGAGCCGGTGCACTCGGGATGGCGGCCAGTCCCTGCTATCTCCCGGTCGTGGTCGCCGTGGCGAGTCAGCCGTCAGATGATGTCCTCGCTCAGGGTGCCGTCTACCGGCACGTGCTGGCGGCGGCGCGACAGTCGGCGGCGAACGCCGGGTTGGCCGCGATCGGATCGGTACGCCGGGAAGGCACGGTTGCCCTCATCATCGGCTGCCGCTCAGAAGCGACCGCCGAACGGGCACTGACCGCCTTCTGTGCCGGCCTGCAGGACCGCCTGAGTGAGCGGATCGTGAGCCTCGGCTGGGCGGTCGGCACCGCCCCGGGAGCCGCCGGACTCGTTGCGGCAGCCGAAGGGCTGGCCGAAGCCGAGCATGTCGCCGAGGTCGGGCTGTCCATGCCCGGTCCGCAGCGGCTCTACCGCTCTCGCGACGTACGCCTGCGGGGTCTGTTCGCGCTGCTGCGTACCGATCCGCACGTCCAGTCCTTCGCCGACTCCGAGCTCGGCCGACTGGTCGAACACGATGCTCGCACCGGCGAGAACCTGGTCGAGGTGCTCCGCGCGTACCTCGGCTCCGGCGGATCGAAGAGCGAGGCGGCCGCCACGACGGGTCTCAGCAGACCGACCCTCTACGCCCGCCTGGCCACCATCGAACGCCTACTCGGCGTTTCCCTGGAGACCGCCGAATCCCGGACCTCCATACACGCCGCCCTGATGATTTTCGACGGTCGGTGACCCAGCTGAAGCCGCAACTCGCTGCCCCTGCGTTCGTCTTGCGCCGCAGGGTCAACAACGCACGGGTCTCACGCCCAGTTTGCGTACGTCTTGCGCCCACGGGTCCGAGATGATCAGGTCGTGGAGTCAGACATTTTGTCCGATACCAATTCTTGGTATCGTGGATCCATGGCTCAGAACACCTCGATCAGCTTGGACGAACACTTCGCGGACTTCCTCGCCAGCGAGGTGTCGTCAGGCCGCTACCGGTCGGCCAGCGAGGTCGTCCGCGCTGGCCTCCGGCTACTGGAGGACCGGGAGACGCAGCTAGCTGCGTTACGAACCGCCCTCATCGCAGGCGAAGAGAGCGGAACCCCAGAACCCTTCGACTTCGACGACTTCATCGCCGCCAAGAAGTCATGAGGAACTACCGGCTATCACCGAAAGCTCAGCGCGACCTCGCCTCGATCTGGGACTACACAGAGGAACACTGGGGCGCCGACCAAGCCGAAACCTACGTGCGCGAGATCGGGGCCGCGGTCGAGCGAATTGCCGACGACCCTCGGCGTGGACACAGGTGCGACGACGTCCGCAAGGGCTACCGGCAGTACGGCATCGGCAGCCACGTGCTCTTCTACCTCGAAAGTGACGACGCCGTGGACGTGATCCGGATCCTGCATCAGCGCATGGACCCAGCGCGCCATCTGTGACCAGTCCGAATCGCAGACCACTCAGTAGGCGACGGGCTCGCGGATCAGGGGGCAGGTCATGCAGTGGCCGCCGCCACGACCACGGCCGAGCTCGGCACCGACGATCTCGATGACCTCGATCCCGGCGTTACGCAGCAGCGCGTTGGTGGTGGTGTTGCGGTCGTACGCGACCACGACGCCAGGCTCCAGCGCGACCAGGTTGTTGGCGTCATCCCACTGCTGACGCTCGGTCGCATAGACACCGCCGCCGGTCTCGACCACGCGGAGTTCGTCCAAGCCAAGCGCTGACTCGACCACGTCGAGGAAGGAGTCCTTCTCCTCGATCACGTCCATCCCGATCGCGTTGTCGGACGGGCGCAGGGTGAAGGTGTGGATGCCGTCGACGATCGTCGGATAGACGGTGACACAGTCGACGTCGGCGAAGGTGAACACCGTGTCCAGATGCATCGCCGCCCGCAGCTTCGGCAGCCCCGCGACGATCACCTGCTCGGCGATCCCGTCCGCAAAAAGCTTCTGCGCCACCTGCGAGATCGCCTGCCGGGAGGTCCGCTCGCTCATCCCGAGCAGTACGACGCCGTTGCCGGGCACCATCACGTCGCCGCCCTCGAGCGTGCTGAGCCGCCAGTCCTGCTCCGGATCGCCCCAGATCACGTTGGCACCCACGAAATCCGGGTGGAACTCGTAGATCGCCTTCATCAGCAGCGTCTCGTCCCGCCGCGCCGGCCAGTACAGCGGGTTGAGGGTCAATCCGCCGTAGATCCAGCTGGTGGTGTCACGGGTGTAGAGGGTGTTGGGCAGCGGCGGCATCAGATACTCGCGGCCACCCAGCGACTCGCGCGCCAGGCTGACGTACCCGGGCCGGAAGTCGTCCGGCAGATCCATCGTCGACAGCCCACCGATCAGCAGTCTGGCGAGCGTCTGCGGATCCAAGCCGTCGAGATAGGCCCGGGTGTCGTCGACCAGGCCGAGGCCGACCTCGTTGGCGATGATCTTGCGATCCAGCAACCAGGACTTGGCCTCCTGATTGGCCACCGTCTCGGCAAGGGCCTCGTGCAGCTCGATCACCTCGATACCGCGATCCCGCATCACCGTCATGAAGTCGAAGTGATCCCTGATCGCGTTCTCGACCCACAGCACGTCGTCGAACAGCAGCTCGTGACAGTTCGACGGGGTGAGCCGCTCGTGCGAAAGACCCGGTGCGCAGGCCAGGACCTTGCGAAGAGCGCCGACCTCGGAATGCACGCCATAGCTGGCAGCCGGTTGGTTCATGAGTGGAAGCTTCCTCCTCGTTGCGACTCAGCGCGAGACAGAGCGCCTGATCTCTTGTGTACAGCACTTGGCACCGCCGCCGGCCTTCCGCAGTTCGGAAAGATCGATCGGGATGGTGTTGTAGCCCCGCTCGGTCAGCTGCGCGATCAAACCGACGGCGTCCTCGGCCACCACCACATTCTTGCCGTCGGAGATCGAGTTCAGTCCGAAGGCCTCGGCATCTTCGTTGGAGACCACGATCGCCTCGGGATAGAGCCGCTGGAGCGTACGCAGGCTGCCGTCGGTGAAAGCGCCCGGGTAGTAGGCGATGTTGCGGTCGTCAAGCGCGAACAGCGCCACGTCGAGATGGTAATAGGACGGGTTCAGCAGCTTCAGCGAGATCACCGGCCGTCCGAACAGCTCCTGCGCCTCGGCATGCGCCGCGTGATCGGTGCGATAGCCGGTGCCGGCCAGGACGGTGTCGCCGACGACGGCGAAGTCACCCTCACCCTCGTTGTGCGCTTCCGGCTCGTGGAAGGTGCCCACGCCGCTCGCCTCGAACCACCGCCGGTACGCCGGTGCCTCCGCGGCCCGCTCCGGATGCCGGAAGCGCGCGCCCAGGATCTCGCCGTCGACCATCACCGCACAGTTGGCTGCGAACACCATGTCCGGCAGACCCGGCTCCGGAGTCACCTCGTGCACCACGTGGCCGAGCTCACGGTAGGTGTCGCGCAATTGCCGCCACTGCCGCAGCGTCAGGTCGCGATCCACCTTCACGCCGGGACGCATCCACGCGTTGATCGCGTACGTCACGTCGAAGTAGTCGGGCGAGCACATCAGGTACTCACGCGGAACCGCGGTCCGCTCGATGCGGGCACGCTCGGCAGCGGCCGAGCTGTTCTGTTCGCCTGCGGCTTGCGAGCCGAACAGTGGCAGGGTCATGGGCGGAGCCTCTCGGGAGTGCAGGAGCGGTTTTGCGGGACATGTTCTTCGTCACGCAAAACCGCGACGAACGAGCGAGATTCGCGGAGCCTGATGACCCCGGAGCACGGAGTGCGACCATCAGACAGGGTCATGGGTGGGTTCTCTCCTGCCTGGTGAACCGGGATCAAGGTGCGGAACATCATGCTAGTACGGCCAGAGTATCGTTCTAGTACGCTTTGTCAATCAGGTGCGAGAGATGAGTCACAAGACTTAGGGTGAGCAGATGAACGGGCCGATCACGGGCAGCACGACGCGCGAGATCGTCGAGAGCGTCGAAGAGGGTGTCCAGGCAGGCACCCTGCAGCCCGGCACCGGCCTGCCGTCCGTGCGCTCCCTCGCGGCCCAGCTGTCCGTCAGCCCGGCCACCGCTGCCGCTGCCTATCGCGATCTGCGACTGCGTGGCGTCGTGTCGGCCAGAGGCGGCAGCGGCACCACCATCGCGGAACGACCGGCCCTGGCCACTCCCCCGCCACCGGCGGTGGCAATCGACTCCGCGCTGCGGGATCTCAGCCAGGCCAATCCCGACCCCGAACTGCTCCCGGACCTGGGCCGAGCCCTGCGCCGGATCTCGACGGAACCGGTGCTCTATGGGACCTCTCCACTGGACGATGATCTGGTCGCACTCGCCCATGACTGGTGCAGTGATGCGGTCGGCCGCAGGTCCGCCGACGACTACGGGCTGTGCGTCACCGGTGGCGCGCTGGATGCGATCGAACGCATCCTGCGCAGTCGCTGCCGGGTCGGCGACGAGGTCGGCGTGGAGGATCCCAGCTATGTCGGCGTACTCGACTTGGTGCGCGGAATGGGTCTGCGCCCGGTCGGCTTCGCTGTCGACGACAACGGCCCGATCGCCGAGGATGTCGCCGAGCTACTGGAGCGGGGGCAGGTGAAGACGATGATCGTCACGCCTCGCGCCCAGAACCCGACCGGCGCGGCGATCACCCAGGAGCGGGCCAAGGCGCTTCGGCGGGTGCTGCGGGCCCACCGCGACGTGCACGTGATCGAGAACGACTACTTCTCGATGCTGGCCGGAGTTCCGCATCATCCGCTGTCGACGAAGCGTGACTCCTGGACCGTCATCCGTTCGATGAGCAAACTCATCGGGCCCGACCTGCGGATGGCGATCCTGGTCGGCGATCCGCGCACCATCGCCCGGGTCCGGGGTAGCCAGCAACTCGGTACGGCCTGGGTCAGCCACTTGCTGCAGCGACTGGCTGTCGCCATCTGGCGGGACCCGCAGACTGCCGATCTCTTCACCCGAACTCAGCGGACATACGACGAGCGCCGCCAGCGCCTCATTCGCGAATTGGCCGCAGCCGGGATCCAGGCTCGGGGTCAGACCGGATTCAACGTGGTCGTTCCGGTGCCCGAGGAGTCGGCCGCCGTCCAGGGTCTGGCCGCACGCGGCTGGCAGGTCCGCAGTGGCGAGCGCCACCGGACCGGTACGAACCCATTCATCCGGATCACCACTGCCACCCTGAGCCCCGCCGACAGTGCCAAGCTGGCCGCCGACCTCGCCGAGGTGCTGGCACCGACGACCGCGTTGTCCGCCTCCCCCTGAAACTGGTAGGGATGTTGGCGTGACTCGTCGTCCCGGCCTCGATGCGGTCTGGGCCAGCGTGCTCCGGCGACGATGCCCGGCGACCCGGAGGTGCTTCAGGTCCGCTCCCACACAGCCTTCGCCCGGCACGCCGACGCCGTGCTGACCGACCAGCTGTTGACGATGGTCGTCGCGGCGGTGGCAGCGCGGTCGACGATGTGCTTCCGGGCCTGAACGAAGCCCGATTGCTCACTGGCCACGAGAGTCCGGAGGCGATCGCCGAGAGCTATCTGACGGCTGGCGCCCAACAGGTCGTGGTCAAACTCGGAGCCGCCGGCGCCTCTACCTTCACCACCGATCAATCGGCCCGGTCTCGGACGTTCAGCGTCACTCCGATCGACACCGTGGGAGCCGGCGACGGGTTCGCGGCCGGGTACCTGGCCGGGTTCCTCGCCGGCGCCGACCTGCAGACCCGACTGGACCTGGCCTCCGCCGTAGGTGCCCTGGTCACGACCCGCCGCGGCGATCTCGCTGCCATGCCCCCCAAGCAGAGGTCGACAACTGCTCGACCAAGACGCGACGAGGCCGGCGACCGCGTAGCGGCCGGGGAACTGGCAGATTCCCGCTCCGACCGGCTCCGACACTCCGGTGAAGCACCGGAGTCCGGCCGATCGAAGCTGATATATCACTCGGAGGACGAGCTGCGCCCACTTCGTACGCCGCAGCGGCGCAAGGCCAGGTGCAGGCCGGCCGCCGCCACGACGGCGCCGAGCATGATCGGAGCGAAGGTGCTGGGTGAGGCTGACATGGCGAGCCCGAACAAGGGCAGTAGGGTCGCCGCACCGACGGCGGATGCGGCTGCTTGGACGGCGACGAGACGATCCAGACCGTCGGGCATCGTACGTTCCCTCGTCGTGAGGATGAGCAGCGGATACATCGGACCGGCCGCCAGACCGAACACCAGAACTCCGGCGATCCCCGCCGCGGGCACGGCCACGCCCAGGAACGTCAGCACCGCGGCGAGGACCAGGCCGATCGCACCGGCACCCATGGTCGGCCGGCTGCCCAGGCGCTCCGCGAACGAGCCGAGCACCACCCGGCTGACGAACATCATCAGCCAGAACCCCGAGACAGCTGCACCTGCGATCCCGGCGGAGACGCCGGCGCCCAAGGTCAGGAAGCTGTACGCCCACAAGGCGACGCTCGACTCGATGCCGGTTTGCACCACGACCGTCGCGATCCCCAGCACTGCGGCAATGTCCATCCGTGGATGCCGATTCCGTGTCGGTCCGCGGCCCGCGGACCCAAGAGCCGCCCGTGGGCGAGTTTTACGACCCTGCTCGGGTTGCGAGGACGCGTCCCAACGCCGTACGCCGACGGCAAAGACTCCTGCAAGCAAGAGTTGCAGGCAGGCGATGACCAGGTACGGAACCCGCCAACTCACCCCGACCTGCAGGAACACGGTCACCAATGCCGGCGAGGCCGCTGCCCCGATCACATATGACGCATGCATCAGGTTGATCCGCCGCGGACCGAAGTGCCGGGCGGCGTAGGCGTTGAGCGTGACATCGATAGCGCCGCCGGAGAGCCCGAGCAGGATCACGCTGACCAGGAAGACCGGCATGGTCGGGCTCACTGCCGAGACCACGAGTCCGACAGCTGATAGCACGGTGCTGATGGCGAGCAGCCGGCCGATCCCGAGCCGAGTCACGGCATGTCGGGTGAGCAGGGTCGACACGATGGTCGCCGCGACCCCGAACGGCGGGATCAGGCCGGCTGCGCCGAGGCTCTGGCCGAAGGACAGGCGCATCGAAGGCCACGCGACACCCAGCATCGAGTCGGGCAGCGCGATGCTGAAGAAGGCGAGATAGGACAACAGAACGAGGAACATGAGGGTGACTTCTCCGACGTCGAGGCGGACACTCCACGAAGGACCGCTCCCAGCCCGGTGAACCAGGCTGGCGTCAGAAACCGGCGTGCTCCCGATCGAGTGATCAGTCAGCGATGAGACGGCGAGTTGCGATCAGGCACGGCCACTGACGGCGGTCAGCGCGTGCCCGAGACGCCGGGCGAGTTCGTCACGGGAGGGACTCTAGCAGCATGCCGGAGTGGGCAACTGAGCCTATGCTTGCCGGTCGTGCCCACCGAGTCCGCCCACGACACCGATGTCCAGCTGGGCACCGGCATTCGGGCCTATGGACGGCTGCTGACCCATGGGCCGATTGCACGGCCCTTCATCTTCGCCGCGCTCGCTCGGCTGACGTTGGCGATGCTGCCGCTCGGGATCTTGATCCTGGTCCAGCAGGACCGGCAGACCTATGCACTGGCCGGTGTGGTCAGTGGCGCGTACGCGATCGGAGCCGCGGTCGGGACCCCGCTGTGGGGACGGCTGATGGATCGCTTCGGTCAGGTGGCGGTGTTGTCGCCTACCGCGCTGAGCAGTGCGGGGTTGCTCGTCGCCCTCGCGCTGGCCACGACCGGAGGCGCACCCGGCGGCGCCCTGGTCGCCTTGGCTGCCGGGGTCGGTCTCGCATATCCCGCTGTCAGCCCGGCGCTGCGAGCCGGCTTCCGCGTCGCCGTTCCCGATCCCTCGTCCCGCAAAGTCGCCTTCGCGCTCGATACCACCTCGGTGGAACTGTCCTTCGTACTGGGACCGCTGCTGCTGTCGGGGTTCCTGGTCGCCAGGATCGCGGTGCTCCCCTTGCTCATCACGGCGATCCTGTTGGCCGGCGGCACCATCGCCTATTGCCTGACTCGCTTCGCCCGCCGCGCCAGCCGTGCCCTCGGCGCTCGTGACACCCCCGAGTCGGCGGGCTCTGCGGTAGCGGACCCCCCAGTCGGCGGAACCGCGCCACGGACCGCCCTGGCCGCAGCCGGCGTCCCGGCGATCCTGATCGTGGTGCTGTTGCTGAGCGTCGGTTTCGGGCAGCTGGACACCTCCATGACGGCCACCGCCGATCAAGCATTGGGTGGTACGGAACAGGTGGGCATCCTGTTCGCCGCGATCGCGGGCGGCAGCACCATCGGTGGGCTCGTCTTCGGCGCCCGCTCATGGCCGTTCGACGATCGGCACGCACTTCCGGTGCTGATGGGCACCTTCAGTCTCTGCTTGCTGCTGCTGGCGGGGCTGTTGAGCACCAGCTGGGTCGGGCTGCCGCTCCTGCTCCCGCTGCTCTTCGTGACCGGGTTGTCCATCGCACCCGCGCTGATCATGCAACAGACCCTGTTGGACCGGCTGACCCCACCCGCACGGCTGAACGAGGCCCAGGCGCTGCTGTCCGCGTCCAACACCACCGGCGCTGCCATCGGCACCGCGATCGCCGGGTTCGTGATCGAGTGGGCCGGCCTGTCCTGGTCCTTCACCGGTGCCGCCATCGGTGTCCTGGTCGCCGGCGTCCTCGCGGCCTCCCGTCCGGGAGTTATTAGGTAGATCTGTCTACCCAATGTAAGACTGGGTGCCATGAAGGAACAGGCAGTCGGCAAACGACCCTCGGCCCGTACGCGACTGCTGGCAGCAGCGGCTGAGTGCTTCTACGACCAGGGCGTGAATGCGACCGGGATCGACACCATCATCGCCACGGCCGGGGTGGCGAAGATGAGCCTCTACAACAACTTCGCTTCCAAGGACGAGTTGGTGCTGGCCTATCTGCAGGCCCGGCACGAGGAGTGGCTCGACCTCTACCGCGCCCGTGCGAAGCGCGCGACGAGTCCACGGGAACGCATCCTCGCGGTCTTCGATGCGTACGTCGACCACGCCGAACTCGCCTACCGGCACGGATTCCGAGGCTGCGGACTGCTCAACGCCGCAGCCGAACTGCCGGCCGGCGCCCCCGGGCGCGATCTGGTCCGGCGGCACAAGGAAGAGGTCGAGTCACTCCTGACGGAGCATCTCACCGCTCTCGGTGCGGCGCCGGACCAGGCAGCCGACACAGCGGAGCAGCTGGCGTTCCTGCTCGAGGGTGCGATGGCTCGAGCCGGCCTGGAAGGCGACTCCGCACGGCTGCGACGAGCCCGCTGCATCGCCGGCTCCTTGATCGACCCCCTGCAGGTCGAACCCGCCCGGGTGGACCCGGAGCAGTGATGGGCGGAGCAACGCATCGCGCCGGCGGCACGATCTATGTCCTGCTGGCCGCGACACTCTGGGGTACGACCGGGACCGCGGCCGCGCTGGCCCCCGGCGTCGGCCCACTGGCGGTCGGCGCGGCAGCCATGGGCATCGGGGGTCTGCTGCAGGGACTCATCGCCGTCCGGCCGATGGCAGCCCACATCCGGGAGCTGCGCCGCCAGCGGGTGATGATCCTGCTCGGCGCCGCTGCGATCGCCATCTACCCCTTGGCGTTCTACTCCTCGATGCGGCTCGCGGGTGTCACGGTCGGCACCGTCGTCAGCATCGGACTCGCACCCGTCATCGCCGCGGTGATCGAGCGGATCGCCGACCGTCGGCCGCTGTCGCGGCGCTGGCTGGTCAGCACCGGGATCAGCCTGCTCGGGATCTGCGCCTTGACCGTTGCCCACGCCACCGACGTCGCGGGTCCGGGCGACCTAGGCGACACGGCGCCGGTCTCGGGGTGGCGTCCACTGCTCGGCCTCGGCTTGGCAGTGCTCGCCGCGGGGACGTACGCGCTCTACTCCTGGGTCGCCGCCACCCTGATGCTTCGCGGACTTCCCGCCCGAGCGGCCATGGGTGCGCTGTTCGGCCTCGGCGGCCTACTGCTGCTTCCCGTGGTGATCATCGCCGGAGCACCGATCCTCGCGACGCCTGGCAACCTCGCGGCGGTCGCCTATCTCGCCGTTGTGCCGATGTTCCTCGGCTACGTGCTGTTCGGTCGCGGACTCGCCGCCGTGTCCGCAAGTACCGCCACCACCTTGTCGCTGTGGGAACCTGTGGTGGCGGCCTTCCTGGCCGTCCTGGTGCTCCGCGAGCAGCTGCCCGCTCTCGGTTGGATCGGGGTCGCCCTGGTGCTGATCGGACTGGCGGTGCTCACCGTCCGGCGACCTACGACGCCCGCCGAACCACCATCTGCATCGTCTGACTCAACACGTTCTGCATCGATTCAGAAATAGTCGGCCGAAACCGTTGCGTACGACCGTACATTATGTGTACGGTCGTGCACATGGTGGTAACTGACTACTTCGCCGACGATCCGCGGACCAACCGGGAGCGGATGCTCGCCGGCGATCTCTACATCGCCGATGATCCGGAGAACGGGCGTCGCGCTCAGCGCGCGGTGCAACTCGCTCACGGCTATCACCAGGCGTCACTGGCCGATCCGCTGGCCGCCATCCCGCTGCTGGCCGAACTGCTCGGCACACTCGGTGAGGGGGCATACGTCAAGCCTCCGCTGTATGTCGACTACGGAGAGCAGTTGCACATCGGTGCACGCACCTTCGTGAACTACAACCTGACCGCTCTCGACGTGGCCCCCATCATCATCGGCGAGGACTGCCAGCTCGGCCCCAACGTGCAGTTGCTGACTCCGACGCATCCGATCGCACCCGGCCCGCGGCGTGACAAGCTCGAGGCCGCTAAGCCGATCACCATCGGGAACAACGTCTGGCTGGGTGGCGGCGTCATTGTCTGTCCCGGCGTGACGATCGGTGACGACAGCGTGATCGGCGCCGGCTCGGTGGTCACTCGCGACATCCCGGCCGGCGTGCTGGCGGTGGGCAACCCCGCCCGGGTGCTGCGCTCGATCTCGGACGCATCGTGAGTACGGCGGCAGGCGAGCGGACCGGCAACGGCCGGCGCTACGACCCGAACCGGCGTGACCGGATCATCGACGCCTGTCTGGCGGTGATCGCCGAGATCGGCGTGGACGGCGCCTCTCATCGCAAGATCGCCGAGGCCGCCGACGTGCCGCTCGGCTCGATGACCTACCACTTCACCGGCATGCACGAACTGCTGCACGATGCGTTCACCCGGTTCACGGTGACCGTCAGCGATCAGTTCGAGGCTCGGATGGCGACGGCCGCGGATCGCGGTCAGGCCGAGGAGGCGGTGGTCCAGACCGTCATCGGGGACCTCTTCTCGACCCAACGCGATCTGGTGTTGACCCACGAGCTCTACACGCTGGCCGCCCGGGACCCGGAGTTCCGCGAGATCACCAACGCCTGGATGGGGCGCAGTCGCAAGGTCCTGGAGCAGCACTTCGACCCGGTGACCGCTCGGATCCTCGATGCCTTGATCGAAGGACTCACCATCCACCGCGCCCTGGACATCGTGCCGCACGACGACACCGTCGTACGCGACGCCATCAACCGCATCATCGCAGGAGTCTCCACCCCATGAACGCCGCCGCTTCCCCACCCGCAATCACCCCACGACTCCGCCAGGCACGGCTCGGTGTCTTCGGCACCTTCTTCGTCGCCGGCTTCGGGCTCGCCGCCTGGCTGGTCAACATCCCGCCGGTCCAGGAGAAGACCCAGATCTCCCACGCCACGTTGGGAATCCTGCTGCTCCTCCTCGGGCTCGGCGGCGTCGTCGGGATGCAGATCTCCGGCTTCGTCATCAACCGGCTCGGCAGCAAGATCGTCTGCTTCGCCGCGCTCGCGGTGTTCGTGCTCGCAGTGAATCTGCCGGTGCATGCCTCCGGTGCGGTCACCCTCGGCATCGCGCTGTTCGTGTTCGGACTCGGCAACGGATCGCTGGATGTCGCCATGAACGACCAGGCGGTGATCGTCGAGCGTGAGTACGGCCGTCCGATCATGTCCGCCTTCCACGCGTTCTGGTCGATCGGCGGCGCTGTCGGCGCCCTGTTCGGCGCGGCGATGCAAGGCCTTCGGTTGGGATTGGGCACCTCCGTGCTGGCCGCGGCCGCGGTCACCGCCATCCTCGGAGTCGCGGCGATCGGTCGGATGCTGCCTCGTGCGTCGGTGGATGCCTCGACAGCGTCGGATGCCTCGGCGGATTCCGCTCCGGCAACCTCAGCTGCGCGGCCGCAGCCGGCCATCCGCGGACGGGTGATCGCCTTCGGTGTCCTCGCCTTCCTGCTGATGATGGCCGAAGGCGTGGCGAATGACTGGGCTCCGCTGCATGCCGTCGACCACCTACAGCAGCCGAACGCGACCGCAGCCCTCGCGTACGCGACTTTCGCCGTCGCCATGACCGTCGGCCGGCTCACCGTAGACCGGATCGCGCACCGGTTCGGCCCGGCCTTCGTGGTGCGCTACGGCTCGACGGCCGCCGCGGTCGGCATCACCGTGGTGATGATTTCGCCGGTCTTCGCGCTCACCCTGGTCGGCTGGGCGATCTTCGGCATCGGCCTGGCCGGCGACGTACCGCAGCTGTTCACGGCTGCCGGCAACATCAGCAGCACCGGGCAGAGCATCATCTTGTCCCGGGTGGTGGGCGCCGGCTATGTCGGCCAGCTCGCCGGACCCGCCTTGATCGGGATCCTGGCCGGTTGGGTCGGGCTCAACCTCGCCTTCGTGCTTCCGCTGCTGGTCTGTGTGATCGCCATCGTGGTCGCGCCGGTCGTCACACCGCGACCGGATGCAGTGAGCGTCGAGGATGCCGAACAGCAGCCGGACGATCAGTTGCGCTGATCGCCGCGCCCAGGCCTCAGCCGGGCATAGATGACCGCAGCAGGTGCGTGCACGACCGAGGAGACCACGAGCGCAAGCGACACTCCGGCCACGTTCGCGAGCGCGCCGAGGGCAGGCCCGCCGGCGACCTGACCGACCGCGTCCGCCTGGCCCATCATCGACAGCGTGGTCGCTCGCGCCTTGGAAGTGACGTGCCGATTGAGCCAGGCTTGCTGGATCGGGTGCCCGACGGAGAGCGAGGCATCGCGGGCCCAGCGACCGCTCAGCGCGAGCCAGAGATTGCCCGAGACCGCGAAGGTCGCGACCCCGGCGACCTGGACGAGCACCAACAGAGCCATCAGTCTCGTCGGATGCTCGGCGTTCACCGCGGTCGGCGCCAACCGGTTGGCCGCCAGACTCGCGACCAGTGACAACAGCGAGCTGATCAGGGCGAAGATCGTGAACCAGACGGCCGTGTCGGTGACGCCCGCGATGGACGGCAGGCCGAGGTCGTTCACGACCCGCTCCACCCAGAGCCGATCGAAGACCTCACTGGTCAAGCCGGCCAGCAACGCGATGATCAGGAAGGATCTGACGACTCCCGGCTTCCTGGCGGCGCGTACCCCCTCGATGGTTGTCGTCTTGACATGACTCCAGCTATCCCGTTCGGCCCGCGGAATCGGAGTGAACCGCCGCTCACGCATCGCGACGGCCATCAGCAGCGCGAGCAGGACGAAGCCCGCCCCACCGACCACAATCGGCGTCTGCAGACTGAAGGATCCGAGGAGACCGGAGATGAGGATGCCGACGATGCCCATCACCAGGCCCAGCTGGTGGGCGCGAGTGAAGGCGGGCTGCACCGGCCCCGGGCTCAGCTCGTCGGTGACCCAGGCTTCGGCTGCACCGGAGACGAAGGTGTAGCCCAGCCCCCAGACCACCTGGGCGATCACGATCGGCCAGAAGTACGGCAGCAGCCCGACGATCAGGATTCCCACCCCGATCATGGTCAACCCGATGACGACGGACCATTTGCGTGAATACAGATCGGCGACGACCCCGGTCGGGATCTCGCCGAGGAAGCAGGTGGCCTCCAGCACGGTGCCGACCAGGACCAGTTGCAGCGGGGTCAGGCCCGCGACCTCGACCTGGTAGACCAGCGACAGCGTGAACGCGATGGCCCAGAGCAGTGCCCAGGCACCTTGCAGAACGATGTAGACGGAGGCGGCAGAACGACCCCTCGCGAATGACGACACGTGAACTTCCTGTGAGATGCCGACCGCTCAGAAAGGGCCACGCATTCCTGGCAAGGTATCGAGGTGCCAACCGTCTGGCAACTCGGATTCGTGCCTGACAGACTCGGCCGAATGGAAGCTGTCGGCAGTCCGGACACGCGGTTGATCCTGCTGCGCGGCAACTCGGCCAGCGGAAAGTCCAGTCTCGCCCGATCGATCCGCGCCTCCCGCCCGCGCGGCATCGCCGTCATCGGTCAGGACCAGTTGCGCCGCGAGATCCTGCACGCCCGGGAGGAGCCGGGCAACCCCACCATCGGATACATCGATCTGTCTGCCCGCTATGCCCTGGATCAGGGTCTGCACGTGATTGTCGAGGGCATCCTGTACGCCCACATCTACGGCGCGATGCTGACCGAACTACTGAGGGACCACCGGGGAATCAGTCGCTGCTACCGCTATGAGATTCCGTTCGAAGAGACTGCGCGCCGGCACACCAGCAAGCCGGAAGCTGCCGCGTACGGACCGGAGATGATGCAGCAGTGGTGGCGGGACAGCGATCCGCTCCCCGGGATGGAGGAGCAGGTTCTCGGACCTGAGGTGTCTCTCGCCAACGCGACCGCGCAGATCCTGGCCGACTGCGGTTGGCGACCTGACACTCAAGTTCATAACCAGGCGAGAGGCCGCCTCAGCTGATCTGGGCCGACCAATCCGGCTGGTCTGGTTCCAAAGCATCCGACGTCGTCGTACCGGGCAAGTATCTGTTCGAGTCGCAGCCCGCCGTGCTGAGCCGGGTCAGCCAGGCGATGGTGCCCCTCATCCCCAACGAAGCCGATCTGCTGGCCGGGCTCGAACTCGGCGGTGTGCCGATCGCCACGGCGATCAGTCTGGCTACCGGTCGCCCGACGGTGTTCGTTCGCAAACAGGCAAAGGCGTACGGCACACGTCGTCTCGCCGAGGGGGCGGACGTCGAGGGCAAGAAGGTGGTGCTCATCGAGGATGTGATCACGACCGGAGGTGCCGTCCGAAATGCTGCTCTGGCTCTGCGCGAGAGGGGCGCGATGGTCGATCTCGTCGTCTGTGCCATCGATCGCAGCAGTGCCGGTGTCCGTCCTTTGCAGGACATCGGTATCGAGATTCGCTCGGTACTGACACGCCAAGATCTCGAGAAAGCCAGTCGAGCGTAAGGGGACATCCTCCGGCTACCCGCGACGGGACACCGACTGTTTGCCTTTCCACCCGATGTCCGGTCACTTTGGACTCCCTTGAGCATGCGCCTTGAGCATCATCGAGAACCTTGAGTAGGTCCTGAGCACTCGCCCACCCAGACTCAAGTCCCCGCTGCGATTGCCCTGCCAATCTTGTTCTCATCAGGGGGAACACGGATCCGATCCGCGAACGTCAACATCGGGGGATGGCGCGCACGCAGGACCGGAGCCGGGAAAGGCCCATGGCGCTGGAGAAGGGGACTCCAGCGTCATGGGCCACTTTCATTGCGTCCTGCCGGGGCCAGAGGCCGGTTGGCAGCCGATCACGATATGTCCGTCCTGTCGACCATGCGGCTGATCGAGGTCCATGTGACATCAGCCGAACGTGCGTCCGTCGATGGCTTGCCGCAGAAGATCCGCATGACCGATATGTCCCGCGTACTCACGAATCAGGTGACCGTAGAGCCAGCGAGTTGACATCGGTCCGTACTGCGGGTGCCCGTATACGGTTTCGGTATCAAGCTGAGCCATCACGACGCGAGAGCTCTCCCACTCTTGCTGCAAGACCTGATGGACCGTCTCAGCGGCCGTTGGGTCCAAGTGGTGGAACGGATCGGAGTAAGCCATCGAGAGGCTCGCGCCGCCGTATCGATTCCGGACCCAATGTCGCTCGACGTCGGTGAGATGCTGCATCAGTCCCAAGAGCGAAAGTTCGGAGGGAGGGACCGACTTCGAGGTCAATGCGGCACCGTCGAGCCCTGCGCATCGTCTAAGAAACTGGTATCGCTGCGCTTCGAGGAACCCATCGGACAGCGCCCGCTCCGAGCCGACGAATGGTTCGTCGACCGCTGTCGGCTCTGGCGCAACCCAGTTCACGTGGACGAGCTTGCCACCTTTCAGCCGAAAGAGTTCGCCCCGGTATCTTCATGCCACCGCTGGACGGCCCAAGGCTGGTGGGCCCGCTCCTGCCCTAGGCTGCCGTAGTGAGCCTGTTTGAGGGAACTGCAGAGTTCTATCGACAGTTCCGGTCCGGAGTGCCGCCAGAGGTCGCGACGATTCTCCTTGACGCCACGTCCAGCCACCGGCCACGACGGTTGCTCGATATCGGTACCGGAACCGGCTTCGTGGTGGAAGCGCTCGCCAAGGCGGTCGACGACGTGATCGCGATCGACAGCGATGACGATCTACTGGCGATCGCTCGCACCTGCATCCTCCCTCGACCAGGGCAAGAACTCTCATTCGTGCGTACACGGGCCGAGGACTTCAGCGCACCCGTGGGATGGGAGGCCGACCTCGTCACCATCTGCCGTACCTTCCACACGATCCTCGCAGAGTTCCTGGGCGTGCTGGCGCCGGTACCTATCAACGGCCTCCCCGCCCGTACACCGATGAACTCGAGGAATCCGCCTTCTCGCATTGGACGCAGATCAAGGTCCCGGTGCGGCGCGAACGGAGCCTGGACAGCGTCATCGGCTATCTGCACTCGACCTCGTTCGCCGCGCCCACCCTCTTCGGCGATCGTCTTGACGCCTTTGACCAAGCACTCCGAGACCGACTGCCAGCCGTCGCCGAGGATGGGATGTTCATCGATCACAACGAATTCGGTATCTTGCTCGCCCGTCGGCCGTCACCAGCCGTACGGTCGGGATCCAGCGGCTGAGGCAGGATCGGGACGTGGCAGTGGAGTGGGAGGCTCACGTTCGGCCCGAGGTCGGGAATGCCGTGCTGTTCTGGGACTTCGACGGGACACTCGCGGTTCGCGACGGACGCTGGTCCGGCGCACTGGTCGAGGCTGTTCGCCTGGTCGACCCGCACGCTTCCCTCCGCGCCGACCAGTTGCGGCCGCACCTACAGAGCGGGTTCCCCTGGCACCGTCCCGATGTCGTCGTCGAGGTCACGACTTCGGCAGCCTGGTGGACACGGCTCCGGCCGGTGATCGTGAACACCTATGCGACTGCTGGCATCGGGTCTCAGGTCGCCAACGCAGCAGTCGACCTGCTACCGACCACCTACTACTCGCCCGGCTCCTGGCGCTTGGTCGACGACGCGGTGGAAGCTCTGGAGCAGGCCCGGCTCGCCGGATACCGCAATGTCATCCTGAGCAACCATGCTCCGGAATTGCCCGAACTCGTACAGGACCTCGGCCTGTCGCCACTGATCGAACTGACCATCACCAGTGCGGCCATCGGTGCCGAGAAGCCCAACCCGCTCATCTTCCAATACGCCATCGACCTCGCCCGCGCCTGTGTGGAGAGGTCCTGGATGATCGGCGACAATCCCGTGGCGGACATCGCTGGAGCCGAGACTGCCGGACTACGCGCGGTGTTGGTCGGGCCAACTCAAAGGGACGATGCTTACCCGGGACTGCTATCTGCAGTCGAGTTCATCAAGGGCCAGACTCCGAGCCCGGTCAACGAAGGACGGACACAGTGCGACGCACTCTGATCCTGGTCACCGGCCAAGAAGGTGCCGGCAAGTCCACCATCATGTCGGCCCTACTCCCCACCTCAGCCGTCCAGCAAGGAATGGCGAGACCAGGTTGACGCCCGATTCCCAGTCGATGACCAGAGTCTGCGTAGCAACGCGAGCGACTACCGATATGTCCCTATCGACAACAGCGACCAACAGGTTTCGGAGACTGTGTATGCGATCCTTGAGGCGATTCCGGAGGCGTTCGACATAGATGTCTCACCACCGGACCAAGGACTCGACCTATAGCGCGAGCAGCGGCTCCGGAGTCCACGGGGGCCACCGAGTTGGGTAGTCAGGAACCTCTTGGCGGTACGCGGCCACCTCGTACGGGCCGTCGTCACGGGAGTTGTCGTAGAAGACGGTCCGATGACACCACGTCATCGCAGCCACGACGTTCGGCCACAGGCGAGCGTAGCGCGGAGCAAGCTTTGCGGTCGGTACGGCATGCCCTCCGGCCGCTGCTCGCGCAGCGGCCCGTGGCCCGGACAGCTTGAGCGGAATCATGACCACATGGAGGATCACGTCATATCCCGCGGCAGTTGCCTCCCTGACCAGCTCAACTTTGGAACTGTGGGAGAAGACCGTCTCGGTGCAGAAGTCAAGGCGGGCTGCGATCAGTGCATCACGAGCGGTTGCGGCGATCCGCGCCGCGGCATATGCCTCTTCGAGTTCGCGTCCCGGGAAACGAAAGCTCGCGATCCGATCAGCATTGACGAAAGGAAGACCGGGCCGGTCAGGGGCGATCAGCTGCTCGTACACCGTGGTCTTGCCTGCACCGTTCGGCCCGACGATCAGATCCAGGCGGCTCATAGCAGCCGGCGGCCACCATCCGGGCTGATCTCGATGAGGTTGCCGTCATCGTCCATCGAGACCGTCGTCTGACCCGCCTTGCGCGCAGACGGCCCGAATCTCCGGTCAACTGCTCGTCCCGCGATTCGTGCGTCGATCATGGCGTGCGCGGACGTTCGTTCCTGCGGTGTCAGCGCCGAAAACTGCGCCTCTCCCGCAACGACTGCCAAGACACGCCGATTCGCCAACGATGTCGCCCGCTCGAGCTGCATCCCGATCCGCGCCCAGTAGTTGATCTGTTCCGTTGTCGTCCGACTCTCCGTTGCGGCCACAGCGACAGCAGCCGCCGCGAGATCCGCGGTCACCCGGGTTGGCGTCGATGCGCCCTTTGCCATGTCGACCTCCCAACTCGCCCTCCTGCTACTGTAGCAATCTGCGACACTGGATGGTCCGGTGGCTCCTCGAGGACGCCCGTCGAGCCTAGATAGATAGATAGGACATCCTCGACAGGCCCTCGCAGTAGGCTTTTGGTGGCCTGGAATGAAGGTGGCCCATGACGCTGGAGTCCCCTTCTCCAGCGCCATGGGCCCTTCTCCCGATCCGGTCTCGGTGCACGCCATCCCCCGATGTTGGCACTCCTTGACCGGATCGTGTTTCCCCCGGTGAGAAGAAGATTGGCAGGGCAATCGCAGCGACGACTTCAGTCTGGGCAGACGAGTGCTCAAGACCTACTCAAGGTTCCCCACGATGCTCAAGATCGCTGCTTCGCACCAAGGCCACGGGTACGCCCACCGCATCCAGGCCACTGGCGGAGTCGCCAGGTACATGTCGCGGCCGACCGACGTTGTGCTTGCATGACCCCATGAGCAGCATCGACGAGCTAGCTTCCAGACTCCGAGCTCGTGCACAACAGGCGGGCTTCGAGCAGTCCTCAACCCTGGCCGTCGGTGAGCTGCTCAGCGTTTTGGCCGCCAGCAAGCCCGGCGGACGGATGCTGGAACTCGGCACCGGCGTGGGTCTCGGCGTGCTGCATCTCCTGGACGGGATGTCGGCCGACGCGACGCTGGTCACGGTGGAGTTGGACCCCATCCTGTCGCATATTGCCCAGGAAGAGATCGATGATTCCCGCGTCGAGTTCGTGATCGCCGACGGGGCAGACTGGCTCGAGACGCAAGCGTCGACGCCGAAAGCCGGATCGTACGATCTGGTGTTCGCCGATACCTGGCCCGGCAAGTTCGATCATCGAGCTGAGGCACTGGCGCTGATCGCCGAAGGTGGGTTCTACGTCGTCGATGACCTGTTGCCGCAGCACACCTGGCCGCCCGGTCACCAACCCAAGGTCGACACCCTGAAGGCTGAGCTTGCCGAGTTGGACGGGTGGAAGGTGGTCCGGATCAACGACGCCAGCGGCGTCATGATCTGCTCCAGATCGGCAGGCACTGTCAGATGAGGGACTACTCCGATATTCCCTTTGCGGACTGTCCGCAGGGCAGCGAGGGAGAGTTGTTGTTGTTCGCACTCGATCGAGTGCATCGGCAGTTCGCCTGGAAGACGGGCGGTCTAGGAGCAGAACAGCTCCGCCGTCGGCATCCGCCATCGACCATGACGCTCGCCGGCCTGATCAAACACTTGGCGTCGGTCGAGGCGACCTGGACGGCTCGCGCTCTGGGCGAGAGTCCAGGTCCACCTTGGGACGAGGTGGATCGGTCCGCCGATCCTGAGTGGGAGTGGCGTACGGCGGTGATCGACGAACCACCGCGCTCTACGACCTCTGGTATCGAACCGTCGCCCGCACCCGGACCGTCTGGGGACAGATCGTCATTGACGGCCGTCTCGAAGAGACCGTCCCATGGGGCGGGGACGACTATGTCGTCAACCTGCGCCGGGTGTTGGTCGACATCCTCGAGGAGAACCTGCTCCATACCGGACAGGCGTCGATGCTTCGCGAGGCCGTCGACGGGCTGGTCGGCAACGACCCGCCCTAGGAGTGCCGACTTACGGATGACGAAATCCCCGATGTCGGGGATTTCGTCATCCATTGTTCCGAAGCCGATGCGTCGCCCAGCTCAGAAGTCGACCAGTTCCACGCTGTCGGCCCGCAGCACGGATTCCTGATCGAAGGCCTTCTCGTAGATGTCGCGGATCTCCTCGATCTTCACCGTGCTCTGTCCGGCGTCGGCGATCGGATAGAGCAGGACGATCACCTTGGATTGCTCCTTGACGATCCGGCCGGTGGAGTCTCGGAACTGACCGGAGGCGTCGTACTGGGTGAGACCGTCGGGGAACCGCGGGGTCACCACCCGGTCGACGAACGCCTTGAACTGCCTATTGGTGACATCAGGACCGGGCCTTTCGGTACCGAAGAAGAGCTCGGTCCGCGCGAACCGCTCCCCGATCGGTGCACTGGTCGGGGCGATGGTCGGGACTGCGGTCCCGGCCGGAGCGAGAGCCGTCATGGTCGGCTCGGGCCGGGCGCGGGGCGCATCGTCGGCGGTCGCGACGACGGCGGTCCCGGCCACACCAGTGGCGATGAGCGCCGCCGTTGCCAGGCCGATGGCGGCGCGATGGCCGGGACGGATACGTGGTTGTGGGGTGGCCGCGGGCATGTGAGTGCTCCTGGTGAGAGTGGACGTCGGGTGAGACGAATGGCTCGAGTCCAGGGTCTGTTTGAAGCAGCCGACCGGCATCGGTACCAGCTACCGAAACCTGGCCCCTGGCGTACCGACCTGCATGTGCCGCCACGGCACGCCCTCTGGCGAGGCGGCTCGGGTCCACAACTCAACAAGCTGAACGCTCATCCCCGACAACGGGGACGATCCTTCAGCTAGGGAACCACTGATCAAAGAGCTATCTGAGCGTGGCGGTCGGGCGGGCTCGATCCTGGCGGCGCCGGGTCGTGGGAGGGCATCGAAACCTGGCTCACTGCCCCGGGTTCGGGGCCTGTGGGCCGG
>JASGEZ010000063.1:0-4054 GCA_047605905.1 Microlunatus sp. | reverse complement strand
GTGAGCGAGAACCGATAGCTGCCCGAGGTCGGCACGACCAGCGAGCCGGTCCAGCGCACCGAGATCTGCGCATTCAAGTCGCCGGGCAGCTTGTCGTAGCGAGGAGAGGCCGCGTTGAAGCCCGGGAAGTTGTGGAAGCCCATGTTGAGCTCGACCTGGCCGTCGGTGCGAACCAGGAACGGATCACCGCCGAAGTCGGGGTTCGTCCAGAACTCGGCCCGCAGGCCACGCTCGCCCTCGGGGGTGAGGAAGAAGCTCGACGGGATCGCGTCCGGGCCCGGCAGCAAAGCACCCGGCGTCACCGGATCGGAGCCGTACTCCACCGTGATCTCGACGTCATCGCCGAGCGCGGCCGCCAGACCGTCCAGCGGCGAGGTGCCCTTGGTCGGCTTCACCATCGAGCTGCCACCGCCCTGGGCGCCGACGCCGTCGACGTCCGGCCCGATCAGCGCGACCTTGCGCGCCCCCTGGATCGGCAGCAGGCCGTCATTGGCGAGCAGCACCATCGACGCCTCGGCGATCCGTCGAGCTACCTCGTGGTGATCGTCGATCGGGAACTCGGCGATCCCGACCGGATTCTCCAGCTGGCCCATCCCGACCAGGGGTCGGAGGATGTTGCGCACCTTGTCGTCGATCACCTGCTCGGCGACCTCACCGTTGCGCACCGCCTCGAGCAGCTTGGAGCCCCAGAAACCCTCGTTCGGCTGCTCCTGGTCGAGACCGGCGTTGGCCGCGTCCGCGGTGCTGTGATTGGCACCGTAATCGCTCATGATCCAGCCCTGGAAGCCGAAGGTGTTGCGCAGCAACTCGATGAGCAACGTCTGGTTCTCGCAGGCGAAATCACCGTTGACCCGATTGAACGCGCCCATCATCGAGGCCACTTCGCCGTCGTTGATGAGGGCCTCGAAGGGCGGCAGATAGACCTCGCGCATGGTGCGCTCGTCGATAACGGCGTCGACGCTGCTGCGGTGGTCTTCCTGATTGTTGATCGCGTAGTGCTTCGCGCACGCCTGGACGCCCTGGGCCTGCACGCCGCGGACGAACTCGACACCGATCCGTCCGGCCAGCAGCGGATCCTCACCGTAGGACTCGAAGGTGCGGCCGCCGAGCGGCACTCTGGCGATGTCGACCGCGGGGCCGAGCGAGACATTGTGGTCGGTCGCCCGGCACTCGACCCCGATCACCGTGCCGTACTCGGCCGCCAGGCTCGGGTCCCAGGTCGCCGCAAGCGCGATCGGCGCCGGCAGCGCCGTTGCCCTGCCGTCGTGGACGTCGCCCTTGTTGATCCGGACTCCGGCCGGGCCGTCGGCCATCTGCAGGGCAGGAATGCCGAGCCGTTCGATCGGGCCGGAATAGAAGCCGTAGTTCCAGTTCAGGTCGCCGGTGACGAAGGCGACCTTCTCCTCCACGGTCAACTGCTCGAGGAGCTCGTTGACGCGTTCTTCAGTGGCTGGGCTTACCCATGACAGGACCATGGCGTCAGCCTAAACGTGACCGCCGACAGCTATCGTCATCCGGTGCGTGTGCCCCGCGGATCGGCCGAGCCGATCATCGAGACCTGGACCGAAGTCGACGCCTCGACCCTGCTGAGACGTCTCGATCTGCTCGGACGATCCCAGCCGGCCGTGCTGGCGATCAACGGTCGCAGCGGAGCCGGCAAGTCCACGTTGGCGCGTCGATTGGCCGCTGTCGTGCCCGGTGCGGTCTGTGTCGCCACCGACGACATCGCCTGGCACTACTCGATGTTCGACTGGTCGGCGGAGATCATCGTTCAGGTGATCGAGCCGGTACGCCGTGGTGAGCCAGTTCACTATCGACCGCCGGGTTGGGTGCTGAAGGATCGCCCAGGGGCCGTCACGATCGAAGCCGACCGCTCGCTGCTGATCGTCGAAGGCGTCGGCAGCTCGCAACGAGGTCTCACCGAGGCCATCGATGCCGCCATCTGGGTCCAGTCCGATGCACAGGTCGCGCGTGAACTCGGCATCGAGCGAGATGTCGCCAGCGGCGAGAACGGAAATCGAGCGGAGTCGATCGCGTTCTGGGACGACTGGGCTGCAGCCGAGCAACCGTTCCTCGAACACGACGCTCCGTGGTCCCGGGCAGACGTAATCGTCGCCGGCGTACCACTGGTCGACTCGATCCGGATCGACTGCCGTCAAGCCTGCGTCACCGGATGATGCGAATTGGACACCTGGCGACCCCCGCCTTGGCAATGCGCACATCCGCGGTAACGAGCGTCAGGTCGTGAGACTCGGCCACGGCGACATAGCCGGCATCATAGGCGGAGAGGTTGGCCCGCAGCTCCCAGATGCGAGACACCTGAGGACCGGTGGGAGCGACCGCAACAGTCACCTCGCCGAGCCACCGAACGGCTTCATCCGCGTCGTCCAGATCAAACTTCCCACCGAGAGCCAGGCCCCGGACGGTGCTCAAGAACTCGATCTTCCAGTGCTCCGGCACGAGCCAGTCCGGGTCGTTTCGCATCACGCGGGTCGCGTCGATGACACGCAAGTCAGCCGCGGGATCGCCGAACAGCAAGACGGCAACCGATGCGTCCGGAACGATCACGATCGCTCACGGCCCGCGTCCCGAGCCGCGATGACCTCCTCGGCTGTGAAGGTCGACCGGCCACGTCGAGCCACGATGTCATCGATCAACGCACGATTCCGGGCAAATGATGCCTCCCGGATGACGACCTCGCGGAGATACATGTTCAACGACTGCCCCCGCTCGCGAGCACGCTCAGCAAGCACCTCGCGGACATCATCGGAGACATCGCGGATCTGGAGATGCGTCATGCATCCACAGTACATGCATTTTCCATGCACAAGCGGGGGTGAATGCAGCCTCCGCGCTCAGGCTGGGACCTTCGTGGCCGGATCCCCGTCTTCGGCGGCACGCAGCTGCGGGACGTAGCGGTCCAGCACATAGGGCAGGCTGAGTGGGGTCACCATGTTGAACGCGGCGTCGTAGGTCTCGTCCCCCTGCGGCGTGACATAGATGTCGCGGCCCTCGACATTGGCCTTGGTCGCCGTCCAGACCTTGCCCAGCGATGAGTCGACGGTCTTCTCGGTGTCCAGCCAGATCACCACGTCGAGGTCACTCAGATCGGTGGCGCGCTCCGCGCTGAGAGACCAGCCGTACGCGTCCGCCGGGCGACCTTGCAACAGCGACGGCGGGAAGTCATAGCCGAGTTGCTGCAGCAGCCGGCCCCGCGGATCCTCGGGTCCGAAGACGTAGATCCCCTCGTACGGCGACACGATCGCGCCAGTACCACCATCGAGTTCACGGCTGGAGGCCGCGATCCGCTCCTTCACCCGGTCGACCAGTGCCTGTCCGGCTGCCGGCTTGCCGACGGCGGCCGCCACCGTCAGGGTCGCCTCGTCCCACGGCACCCCGTAGTCGACGTAGTTGCCCGGCTGGGCCACCACCGGCGCCAGTTTGGACAGCAGGTCGTACTCCTTGCGGGTGATGCCGGAGTAGACGCCGATGATGAGATCCGGCTGCAACGCAGCCACCTGCTCGAGCGGAACACCGTCGCTGGAGTTCTTCAGCACCTTCGGCAGCGGCGCGCCGCCGAGAGCTTGAGTCGCCCACGGGAACACCCCGCCGGGAGCCTTGTACCACTCCGAGGTGGCGATCGGCACGATCCCCAGCGCCAGCAGCGCATCCTGTTCGACCAAGCCAACGACCACTACCCGCTTCGGCGCCGCAGTGATGGTGGTCGTCCCGTACTTGTGGGTCACAGTGACCGGGAAGACAGCCGCGGCATCCGCCTGCGGGCTGCCTTCCGGAGTCTCGGACGGCGTCGTCGCCGCACAGGCAGCCAGCCATGGTCCGGCCGCCAGCAAGGACAGACCGCGTACGACCGCACGGCGATTGATCAAGGGCTCAGACTGGGACACGGTCACCTCCGGGTTAAGTGAGGGAACCACTGATCAAAGAGCTATCTGAGCGTGGCGGTCGGGCGGGCTCGATCCTGGCGGCGCCGGGTCGTGGGAGGGCATCGAAACCTGGCTCACTGCCCCGGGTTCGGGGCCTGTGGGCCGGTTTC
>JASGEZ010000062.1:0-37104 GCA_047605905.1 Microlunatus sp. | reverse complement strand
GCCCAGCTGGTGCTGAGCGGCGCGGTCGCCGACGGCGACACGGTCACCTTCGATGCCGACGAGAGTTCCGACGGGCTCGTGGTTCGGTCAGCAGCTGTCGCTGTCTGACCGGCGGCGTGCGCCGTCGCGGCTGCTCTGACGAAGTGTGTGAGGATTCCGATGTGCCAGGGGAGCGGCGATGAGCAGGGAGATCGTGGTGGAGACCGGGTCGCAGACGGTCACCCTGGTCGAGGACTCGGCGCAGCCCTCGGCTTTCCTGGTGCGGATCGGGGACACCGACCAGTCGTACGTTGATCTGGCCGACCCGCTCCGGTTGGAGTTCGACTATGTCCAGCGGATCGCCGATGTCATCGACGAGATCGCTCCGGACGGCGATCGGCTGCGGATCGTTCACGTCGGAGGTGCGGCGTTGACGCTGCCGCGCTACGTGACGGCTACCCGGCCGAGTTCGGCGCAGATCGTGCTCGAGCCCGACGAGGAACTGACGAGTCTGGTCCGTGAGCAACTGCCGCTACCGCGGCGCAGCGGGATCAAGGTTCGGGCCGTTGACGGTCGCAGTGGGATCGCCGCCATGCGCGATGACTTCGCCGACCTGGTCATCGTCGACGCCTTCGCCGGCGCGCGGGTGCCGCCCGAGTTGACGACCATCGAGTTCCTCACCGACGTACGCCGGGTGGTCGGATCGACCGGCGTACTGGTCATCAATGTGACTGACCAGGGGCGACTCGACTACTCCAAGCGAGTACTGGCCGGGGTCGCGTCCGTGTTCGGCCATGCGATCTACGGGGCCGAACCGGCGACGCTCAAGGGCCGTCGGTTCGGCAACGTCATCATCACCGGCTCCGACGCTCCGTTACCCGAGGCCGCCCTGACCCGGCGCGCAGCGGGGTCGATGTTCCCGTACCGGATCGTGACCGGTGCTCAGCAGCGACGTTTTCTGGGCGGTGCGACGCCATTCACCGATGCCGACGCGGAGTCGTCTCCCGATCCGGTGACCGGCGGAGCCCACTTCGGCTGAACCCGGGCCGGGGTTCAGCGCGTCGTTGCCGTGTGTTCCAGGGTGTGAACGAGCGGCACACCTGGCCGGTACGCGAGGTGCAGATAGGTGGGTGCATCGATCACCGCCAGATCAGCATGTCCGCCGACCACGACCCGGCCGATGTCGTTGCGGCGCAGTGATTTCGCCGCGCCAACCGTGGCCGCATAGAGGGCTTCGCCGGGTGTCAGACCCATCTCTCGGACGGCGAGCGCGATCATGAACGGCACCGAGGACGAATAGCAGGTGCCAGGGTTGCAGTCGCTGGCGAGAGCGATCGAGACGCCGGCCGCGAGCAGCCGGCGACCGTCGGGATAGGGCGACCGGGTACAGAACTCCACTCCGGGCAGCAAAGTGGCCACGGTGCCGTCGGCGGCCCTGGCGAGCGCCTCGATGTCGGCGTCGGAGAGGTACGTGCAGTGATCGACACTGGCGGCGCCAAGCTCGACGGCCAGTTGGACACCAGGGCCGGGACCGAGCTGATTCCCATGCACCCGCAACTCCAAACCGGCGGCCTTGCCGGCTTCGAGGACCGTGCGAGCTTCGTCGGCATCGAAGGCGTACGGCGAGTTCGGCTCGCAGAAGACATCGATCCAACGGGCGTACGGAGCGGCGGCTTCGAGCATCTCGCCCGTGACCAGCTCGACATAGTCAGCGCGGTTCTCACGCCACTCCGGCGGCACGACATGGGCACCGAGGAAGGTGGTCTCGTCGGTGAACTCGCGAGCGATCCGCAGCGCGCGGGCCTCGTCGGCGACGCTCAGTCCGTAGCCGCTCTTGATCTCGACAGTCGTCGTGCCCTGTGCGCGCATCTCGGCGACTCGGGTCGCCACAAGTGCTCGCAATTCGTCGTCGGAGGCGGACCGGGTCGCGGCCATGGTGCTGGCGATCCCCCCGCCGTCGTATGCGGCCCCGGTCATCCGGGCGGCGAATTCCGCCGACCGATCACCGGCGAAGACCAGGTGGCTGTGGGAGTCGACGAAGCCGGGGATGAGGGTCCGGCCGCCGAGGTCGATCCGCCGGTCGGCGGCTGGTGCGTCGCCGGCCGCGCCGATCCAGGCGATCGCATCGCCGGCGATCACGACGGCCGCGTCGTGCCGGATGCCGAGGCGATCCTCGGTGCTGTCGTCGCAGGTGACCAGTTCGGCAATGCCGGTGACCAAGGTCGCCTGATTCGGGGACTGGCGGTCTGACTCCACACTCATGGCTGCTCCTCCAAGCGGGCTGCTCCTTCCAGAACAGCAAGGGCGTCGTTGATCATCGGGCCGACCGGTCCGAGCCGGTGCTGACGGTCTCGCACCAGGTGCTCACCCGCCACGACCACATCGGTCACGTCGGCGGTGGTGGCGGCATAGTGAATCTGCTCCGGCCTGCTGCCTGCCGTGCGGATCGAGCCGGTGTCGACGATCACCAGATCGGCGGGAGCGCCGACGGCCAGGCGACCACCGCCGGGCCAGCCGAGGCTCTCGTAGCCAGTGGCGGTCGCGGCGCAGACCAGCTCGGCCGGGGTGAATCGGCCACGTTGGTTGGTATCGAGACGCTCGTGCATCTCCAGACCGCGCATCTCCTCGAACATGTCGATCACCGCGTGCTGGTCGCTGCCGAGACTGAGCGGGCTGCCGGCGTCCGTCAGAGCGCGCGCAGGCCCGATGCCGTCAGCCAGGTCACGCTCAGTGGTGGGGCAGAAGCAGGATCCGGCGCGGCTCGAGCCCAGCAGGGTGATGTCGTCGCTGGTCAGATGAGTCGCGTGCACCGCGGTCGTGTCAGGACCGAGCAGCCCGGAGCGAGCCAGTAGCCGGGTCGGCGTACAGCCGTGGCTGGCCAGCACGGCGTCGTTCTCGGCCGGTTGTTCGCTGAGATGGACGTGCAGTGGGCCTTCCGGACGTGCGTCGGCGAGACGGCCCAGCTCATCTGGAGCCAGTGCTCGTACGGAGTGCGCGGCTGAGCCCACCCGTACGGTCGGGTTGTCGGCCTGTTCGGCGGCGAAGGCGGCGACTCGTTCGGCCCACGCATCCACGGTGCCATCCGAGAATCGCTGCTGGACAGGATCCAGCTGTTGGTAGCCACCGGTAGTGAGTCCGCCCTGCAGATAGCAGACGTCGAGCAGAGTCAGCCGGATCCCGGCTTCCCGGGCGGCAGCGACCAGGGCCTCGTTCATCGCATTCGGGTCGCCGTAGCGGCGTCCGCCCTGGTCATGATGCAGATAGTGGAACTCACCGACCACGCTCATCCCGGCCAGCACCATCTCGGCATAGACCGCCCGGGCCAGCAGGAAGTAGGAGTCGGGATCCAACCGAGACGCCGCGGCGTACATCTGCCGGCGCCAAGTCCAGAACGTGCCGCCATCCGCGTGGGTACGCCCGCGCAGCGCCCGATGGAACGCATGGCTGTGCGCATTGGCGAAGCCCGGCATCGCAACCCCGCCGAACCGCCTGTCGGCCAGCCGCGGATCGGCATCCGGCGTCACGTCGGTGATCACACCGTCGGTCACGCTGATCGCCACGTCGGCCGCGACCCGGTTGGGCAGGTGGGCAAAGGGCATCCAATAGGTGATCATGAGATCGCCGCCGGTGAATGGTCCGGGTGCTTGGCAATTTCCACCCACGGGCGGGTACTCGGCAGCCGATCCCCCGACCCACCCGTAATTTCCACCCACGGGCGGGTTCTCGGCAGCCCGGCTCCCGAACCGCCCGCAATTTCCACCCATGGGCGAGTTTTCTGCCCAGGCCGGGCCACCAGAGGCCGGACTATCCACCCATGGGTGGAAATTGCCGTCATGAGGTTGCCCCGAGCAGATCGCGAAGGACGGCGGTCAGGGCATCGATACCGGACAGGCAGTCGTCGCGCTCGGCGTACTCCGCCGGGGAATGGGAGATCCCAGTCGGGTTGCGGACGAAGAGCATGGCGGTCGGGATACCCACGGTGGCGAGGATGCCGGCGTCGTGTCCGGCGCCGGTGCCGAGCAGCGGGGCGGTCGGCAGCACCTGCTGCAACCGGGCAGCCAACGCGGCATCGAACCGGGTGGTAGGAGTCCAGGACTCCTCGCCAACCTTAGCCCCGAACTCGCCGGCCGCTTCGGTGATCTCTGCGATCATCCGGCGTACGGCATCCTCATCGGCGCCGCGACCGTCCAGCCAGGCAGTGGCCGCAGAAGGAATCGCATTCACGCCGCCGGGCACCAACAGGGTCTTGCCGACAGTTGCGACACACCCCTGCCGTTCCGCTGCCGAGCGCGCGGCCAGCACCGTTGACGCGAGCCCGATCATGGCGTCCTGTCGGTCGACCAGACGGGTCGTGCCGGCGTGGTTGGCCTCGCCGGGGAAGTCGATCCGCCAGCGGCCGTGCGGCCAGATATCGGTGCCGATCGCCACCGGCTGGCCGAGATCGATCAACCCTCGACCCTGCTCGACGTGCAGCTCGACGAACGCATGGATCCGGCGCAGCGTCTCGGCGTCGGGCCCGATCTCGTACGGATCGCGCCCAGCCGATGTCAACGCCTCAGCCATGGTCACGCCGTCGTTGTCGCGCAAACCCAAAGCCCGTTCCGAGGTCATCGCCCCGGTGATCACCCGGGACCCGGCGCAGGCGACCCCGAACCGGGCGCCCTCCTCGTCGGAGAAGTTGACGATCCCCAACGGCCGAGCCGGTGTGAATCCGGAAGCCATCAACGCATCCAGCGCGGCGAACGCACTGACCACCCCGAGCGGTCCGTCATAGGCCCCGCCGTCCGGCACGCTGTCCAGATGCGACCCGGTGACGATGCCCGGAGACCTATCCGGGTCGCCCCACCAGGCCCACTGGTTGCCCATCCGGTCGGTGGTCAGATCCAGACCTCGCGCCGCAGCCTCGCCGGCGAACCATTCCCGCAGGGTGTGATCCTCGGCGGTCAAGGCATACCGGCGGTAGCCGCCGGTCCCGGCGTTCCGTCCGACCTCGGCCAGGTCGGCCCACTGCTGGTCGAAAGTGGTGGTTCCGGTCGTGGCTGAGCTGGTCTTGCTCACAGACGTGCTCACTCGCCCTCGCGCATCGGCACCCGTACGCCACGCTCGGTGGCCACGTCGACTGCCAGGTCATAGCCGGCGTCGACGTGCCGGATGACACCCATGCCGGGATCGTTGGTGAGCACCCGGGACAACTTCTGCGCCGCCAGCTCGGTGCCGTCGGCGACCGAGACCTGACCGGCGTGGATGGAGCGGCCGATACCGACCCCGCCACCGTGATGGATGGACACCCAGGAGGCACCCGAAGCGGTGTTGACCAGGGCATTCAGCAGCGGCCAGTCGGCGATCGCGTCGGAGCCGTCGGCCATCGACTCGGTCTCGCGGTAGGGGCTGGCCACAGAACCGCAGTCGAGGTGGTCGCGACCGATCACGATCGGGGCGCTGACCTCGCCGGAGGCCACCAGGTCGTTGAACGCCGCCCCGGCCTTGTCGCGCTCGCCGTACCCGAGCCAGCAGATCCGGGCCGGCAGACCCTGGAAGGCGATCTTCTCCTTGGCGCCGCGCATCCACTTCTGCAGCCGGTCGTTGTCGGGGAAGAGGTCCATCACGGCCTTGTCGGTGGCGAAGATGTCCTTCGGATCACCGGACAGCGCGGCCCAGCGGAACGGGCCCTTGCCCTGGCAGAACAGCGGCCGGATGTACGCGGGCACGAAGCCGGGGAACTCGAACGCCCGCTCGTAGCCACCCTTGCGGGCCTCGTCGCGGATCGAGTTGCCGTAGTCGAACACCTCGGCTCCGCCGTCTTGGAACTCCACCATCGCCTGGACGTGCTTGGCCATCGAAGCCTGGGCGCGATCGGTGAACTCCTCCGGCTTCTTCGCCGCGTAGTCCTCCCAGTCGTCGACGCCGATGCCCTCCGGCAGGTACGCGAGCGGGTCGTGTGCGCTGGTCTGGTCGGTGACGATGTCGATCGGTACCCCGCGGCGCAGCAACTCGGGGAAGATCTCGGCACAGTTGCCGACCACGCCGACCGACCAGGCGCGCTTCTCGGCCTTGGCCTGCAGCGCCTTCGCGATGCCGGAATCGAGATCGTCGGCCACCTCGTCGAGATAGCGGTGGTCGACCCGACGCTGCAGCCGGTGCCGATCGACGTCGACGATCAGGCAGACGCCGTCGTTGAGGGTGACGGCCAGCGGCTGCGCGCCGCCCATGCCGCCGCAACCGCCGGTCAGGGTCAGGGTCCCGGCCAGGGTGCCGCCGAACCGCTTCTCCGCCACCGCGGCGAAGGTCTCGTACGTGCCCTGCACGATCCCCTGGGTGCCGATGTAGATCCAGGAGCCGGCGGTCATCTGGCCGTACATGGTCAGGCCCTGGTGCTCCAGTCGGCGGAACTCGGGCCAGTTCGCCCAGTCCGGCACCAGGTTGGAGTTGGCGATCAGTACGCGCGGCGCCCACTCGTGGGTCCGCATCACACCGACCGGGCGTCCGGACTGGACCAGCATGGTCTCGTCGGCCTCGAGGTCGCGCAGCGTACGGACCATGGCATCGAAGGACCGCCAGTCGCGGGCGGCGCGACCGGTGCCGCCGTAGACGACCAGGTCGTCGGGCCGCTCGGCGTTCTCGGGGTCGAGGTTGTTCATCAGCATCCGCAGCGGGGCCTCGGTGGCCCAGCTCTTGGCCGACAGGGTGGTGCCGCGGGGTGCGCGGACGGGACGGGCGCCTTCCATGGGGGTGGTCCTTTCGAGAGTCAGAAGAGTCAGTTGAGCGGGCCGGTGACGGCCTCGGCGGCTACGACGGCGCCGCCGGTGGAGACGAAGGTGACGGCGGTCTCGATCTCGGGGGCGAGCCAGCGATCAGGGCCGGGGGCAGGGGCGCCAGCGGTGCGGAGTGCGGTGATGACGGCACCAGTCGCCGGGCTCGGCGTCAGTGGTGCGCGCAACTCGATGCCGCGGGCAGCGGTGAGCAGCTCGATGGCCAACACCCGGGTCAGCCCGTCGACCGCGCGCCGGAGCTTGCGGGCCGACGACCAGCCCATCGACACGTGGTCCTCCTGCATCGCCGAGCTGGGGATCGAGTCGACCGACGCCGGGGCGGCGAGCCGTTTCAGCTCGGAGACGATCGCTGCCTGGGTGTACTGGGCGATCATGTGACCCGAGTCCACGCCGGGATCGTCGGCCAGGAAGGGATTCAGCCCGTGGCTGCGGGCCTTGTCCAGGAACCTGTCGGTACGCCGCTCGGAGATGCTCGCCAGGTCTGCGACCACGACGGCGAGGAAGTCCAGCACGTACGCGATCGGCGCGCCGTGGAAGTTGCCGTTGGATTCGACCCGTCCGTCCGGGGTGACGACCGGGTTGTCGATCGCCGAAGTCAGTTCGATCGAAGCCACCGCCCGGGCGTGCGCCATGGTGTCGCGGGCACCACCGGCCACCTGTGGGGAGCAGCGCAGCGAGTACGCGTCCTGCACCCGTGTGCAGTCGTGAGTGCGATGAGACTCCCGGATCTGGCTGTTTGCCATGATCTTCCGCAGATTGGCCGCCGAGGCGAGCTGGCCGGGATGGGGTCGGAGCAGGTGCAGGTCCTCGGCGAACACGTCATCGGTGCCGAGCTGGCCTTCGACGCTCATCGCCGCGGTGATGTCTGCCGTCGTCACCAGCTGATCGAGATCAGCCAAGGCCAGGATCAGCATGCCGAGCATGCCGTCGGTGCCATTGATCAGCGCCAGCCCCTCCTTCTCGGCGAGCACAACAGGCGTGATGCCGGCGGCGGCGAGAGCCTCGGCGGCGGGTCGCAGGACACCGTCGTGATCGCGGACGGCGCCTTCCCCCATCACTGCCAGCGCGCAGTGGGCCAGGGGCGCGAGATCTCCGGAGCAGCCGAGACTCCCATACTCGTGCACGACCGGGGTGATGCCCGCGTTCAGCAGATCCGCGTAGGTCTGCGCGACGACCTCGCGGACACCGGTCCGTCCGGTGGCCAGGGTCGAGAGCCGCAGCAGCATGAGTGCGCGGACCACCTCCCGCTCGACCTCCGGGCCGGAGCCGGCGGCGTGCGATCGGATCAGACTGCGCTGCAGCTGGGTACGCATCTCGACCGGGATGTGCCGAGTGGCCAGGGCGCCGAAGCCGGTGGAGACGCCGTAGTGCGGCTGGGGGTCGTCGGCGAGTGCCTCGATCACGGCCCGCGTCCGGCGGATCTCGGCAAGCGCATCCGGATGGATCTGCACCCGGGCTCCGTGCCGAGCCACCGCGACGACCTCGTCGAATCCGACCGGTCCCAACCCGACGGTGACGGTGGGAGTGAAGGTCTGCGTGGACATGTCTCCATTGGACGCGATCCGAGGACGCTGCGGGAAGATCTCCAGTAGTCATCGTGTCTCACATCTGAGACTCTGGGCTTGGTTCACTCCTGCACTCCCGAGAGGCTCCGCCCATGTCCTTGGCCCCTGCCGCAGACGCCGTATTGAAGATCCTGGTGCTGCTGGCGCGGCAGGTGGAGCCAATGCCGGCGGCGACGGTTGCCGCGTCGCTCGGGTTGCCGCGGTCGACCACCTACCGGCTGCTCGGCTCGCTGGTGGACCAGGGCTTCGTCAGCTATCTGCCGGAGGAGAAGCGGTACGGCCTCGGGGTCGTCGCCTTCGAGCTCGGTTCGAGCTACTCACGTCAGATGCCATTGCGCCGAGTGGCGCAACCGGTCCTCACCCGGCTGGTGAGTGCGGCCAAGGAGAACGCCCACCTGGCCGTCCTGCATGGCCCGGACGTCTACTACGTGATCGAGCAGCGCGCCGCACGCCGGCGGGCGCTGGTGACCGATGTCGGTGTCCGGTTGCCGGCCACGCTGACGGCGTCCGGGCTCGCGATCCTGTCCGCGCTGCCCACCGCGCAGATCCACGCCATCTATCCCGATGCGGGAGCGCTGGTCGAGCGGGCCGGCCACGGCCCGACCACACTCGCCGAACTCCGTGACCTGCTCCGGGATGTCCGTGAACGGGGATATGCGCTCGAAGACAGCCTCATCACCGAGGGGCTGGCCTCAGTCGGCGTACCGGTGCTGGACCGGACGGGCTATCCGGTGGCCGGCATCTCGGTGACCTTCGAGGCCGCCCGGGTCGACGCCGACCGGCAGCGGCATCTGGTCGAGGCCGTCAAGCGCGCCGCCTCGACCCTCACCCGCCGGCTCGGCGGGTGAGAGGTCCGAGCCGGTAGCGGCCGCATCCTCAGCTCTCGGTCACCGGCTCTTGCAGTTCGGTCTCCCAGGGTTCGGGCATGCCTTCTCCGTAGCGGTGGTAGACCTCCCGGTTGTAGCCGGCCGACTGATAGCCGTGCGCGGCGATCCAACGACCCAGCGTCTGGACGGTCGGCATCACGTTGTCCATCGAACCGCGATGGAGGATCGAGGCCGCCGAGATCTCCGGCAACTCGGTCACCACCAGGCCCTCACCCGGATCGACGTCGTCGGGAATCGGTGCCGCAGCATGGGCGATCAGCCCGTCGCCGTCGGGTGCGTCTTCGTAGTAGGCGATCGGCGCCGCGATGCATGGCACCCCCGCCGAGCCCAACCGGCACATCAGCTGGTCCGGTGCCGGGATCGACCACGGCCGGCCGCAACAGACCGATGGCGTCGTAGTGGCGCAGCATCCGCACCGATACCCGGCCGGACCTGGCGAAGTCTCCGATAGTGAACATGACCTCTCCAGGTGTAGGCCCTGACACGATGTCAGGGTCAAGCCATCAATGTCAGGGTCAAGCCATCACAGCATCCGCCTACCCTGGGGGCATGTCGCAGTACCCCGGGCAACCGGTGCCCGGACCGTACGGGCCGCAGCAGCCACCATGGCCCGCTCCACCCATGATGGTGGCCGGCCCGTACCCACTACCGGCGTACGTGCAGCCTCGGCGGCAGCGACCGGCCGTGATCGCCATGGCTGCCACGATGACGGTGACCGCCTCGCTGCAATGGATCTGTGCCCTCAGTTTCTTCTGGCTCGTGGCGACGGCTGGCGCTGCGGGGCTGTCCACCACCGATGTCGAGGGCGGGATCTACCACTTGCTGCACCGCTTCCACCTCGGCATGATCGAGGGCCTCGCGCTCCCGCTGTACGGCTTCCCGACGCTGGCGTTCTTCCTCGGCTTCGTGGTCCTGGCGCCCCGGACCTGGGCGCGGCTGGCACTCACCCTGACCGGCGTCGCGGCCCTTGCCTGGTCGGCGTGGTGGCTCCGGAACGACTTCGTGTGGTGGCTGCCCGGTGCCGCCTACATCGGCTTCGTCTGTTTGATTCTCTGGACGCCGGGCGCGACCGAGTGGTACCGCCGGCGCGGCGCCTGACTCGGTCTCAGCCGAGCTTCGCCAACCGGCGGATCGCCTCGTCCAGCACCGCGTCGGTCTTGCAGAACGCCCAGCGTACGTAGGGCCGGCCGGCATCGGCGCGGGCGTAGAAGACCTGATGCGGAATCGCGACCACGCCGCAGCGGTGCGGGATGTCGCGACAGAACTCCAGCCCGTCCGCGTAGCCGAGCGGGCGGACATCGGTGGTCATGAAATACGTCCCCCTGGGCAGCACCGGGTTCAACCCGACAGAACGAAGTCCGGTGGCCAGTAGGTCCCGCTTGCCCTGCAGTTCCTCGCGAGCCGCGGCGACCCAGGCATCGCCGTCATCCAGTGCACGGGCGACCGCCGGCTGGAACGGGGCGCCGGACGCGAAGGTCAAGAACTGCTTCACCGCGACCAGCTCGGTGATCAGCTGGGCCGGACCCAGCGCCCAGCCGATCTTCCAGCCGGTGGCCGAGAACGTCTTGCCGGCCGATGAGATCCGGATCGTCCGCTCCCGCATGCCGGGGAAGGAGGCCAGCGGCAGGTGCTCGACGTCGTCGAAGAGCAGGTGTTCGTAGACCTCGTCGCAGACCACCAGCAGATCGTGTTCGACTGCCAAGGTAGCGATCGCGGTGAGTTCGGTCCGGTCCAGCACAGCGCCGGTCGGGTTGTGCGGCGAGTTCACCAAGATCATCTTGGTCCGCGGGCTCACGGCCGCTCGTAGCTCGTCGAGATCGAGGACGAAGTCGGGGCCGAAGACCCCGACACCGACCATGTGCCCGCCGGCCATCTCGACCGTTGCCGAATAGGAGTCGTAGAACGGCTCGAGGGCGATCACTTCGTCGCCGGGGTCGACGAACGCCAGGAAGACCGACGCCAGCGCTTCTGTGGCCCCGGCGGTGACGGTCACTTCGGTCTCGGCGTCATAGGTCAGCCCGTAGTGACGCCGGCTGTGCTCGACGATGGCCTTCCGGAGGGCCGGGATGCCACGGGCTGGTGGGTACTGGTTGATGCCCGAAGCGATGGCTCGCTCGGCGTCCTCGAGCATGAACGCAGGCCCGTCGGAATCAGGGAAGCCCTGCCCGAGGTTGACCGAGCCGGTCGTCACGGCCAGTGCGGACATCTCGGCGAAGATCGTCGGCGCGGTCGAGCCGACGCGTGCCGCTTTGTACTTCGACGTGGTCGGGCTGGTCGCTGGAGCATCGGTCGCGGACATGGCTGACACGATAGCGACGGGTGCGCCGACGGGCTTGACCAAAATCGCCCCCGCGTTCATGACCTCGAGCCTCAGTTGCGCGAGGCCTGCCGAGCCAGAGGGTGATTCTGGTCACATCAGGCTCACACTGAGGGTCCGGAATCGGCCTTCTCTTGATATGAGGCCCTCCATCCGAGATCTGTTCGAAGCCGAGTCGTTGATCGTCCGCCGGGACGAGCCAAAGCTGAGCCGAACGCTCTCCCGGCTGGCGGTGGCCGGTGAGATCGAGGCTGTCCTGCCGGGAATCTATGCGTTGGCCGGGTATCGGGATTCCTTCGAGATCAGGGTCATGGCGCTCCGCAAGTACGAACCGGACGCGGTCCTGATGGGTCGAGATTGGTTCGCACCAGGCACAATGGCTCGGTGGCGCAGTCATCGAAGGGTGATCTGATCGATTCCGAACAGGTGTCGGTCGTTCAGCGTCCGCGCCGGAACGTGTCGATGCTGACCGTTATCGGGATCCTGTTGCTGGCCGCCGGACTCAGCTGCCTGGGCTGGGTGGCGTGGCAGTACTTCGGCACCAACATCACCTCGGAGAAGGCATTCAAACAGGAGACGACCCAGTTGCGGCAGGTATGGGAGCAGCCGGCCAAGAAGAAGGCAGACAAATCGGCCGAGGGTGAACTCACCCCGACCGTGATCCCCGGTGACGCGATCGCTCTGCTGCGCATCCCGGCGTTCGGGCCGGACTACGAGGTGCCGATCCTCTCCGGGACGGATCTGTCCGTCCTCGAACGCGGTGTCGGTCACTACACCAACAGCGTCCTGCCGGGCGAGATCGGCAACTTCTCCGTCGCGGGCCACCGGGTCACTCATGGCGAGCCGTTCAGACGCTTGCTGGAACTGAACAAGGGCGACCAGATCATCGTCGAGACCCGCGACAAGATCTACACCTATGTGATGGACGATTCGCCGCGGAATCTCACTGTCACCGACACCGAGACCTGGGTGCTGGACCCGAACCCGCACGAACCCGGTGCTGCCGCGACCGAGGCCGTGATGACGCTGACCACCTGCCAAGACCTGTTTCGTACGCCGGACCGGTCGGTCGGTTTTGCGCACCTGATCAAGACCACCAAGAAGTAGGCCGGACGCCGCCGGCAGGTGAGCACTGCCAACTGAGCACTAGGGTGAGAACCTGTGACCCAAGAGAGCAACTCTGTGACTCAAGAGAACAACGCGGCGACGAGCGCTGGTGACCGGGAGACCCTGATCCAGGCAGTGCAGGACCTGGCCGTCGTGCACGGCACGGTCACCCTGTCCAGCGGCAAGACCGCCGACTACTACGTCGACCTCCGTCGGGTGACCCTGGACGGTGCCGCGGCACCGGTTGTCGGCCGGGTGATGCGCGAGCTGGTCGCCGATTGGGATTTCGATGCGGTCGGCGGCCTCACGCTGGGTGCGGACCCGGTGGCGACCTCGATGCTGCACGCGGCGGCCGCCGATGGTGGCCGGCTCGATGCCTTCGTGGTGCGCAAGGCCGAGAAGGCGCACGGTCTGCAGCGCCGGATCGAGGGCACCGAGGTCGCCGGGCGTCGGGTGCTCGCGGTGGAGGACACCAGCACCACCGGCGGCTCGGTGCTGACTGCGGTCGAGGCGCTCCGGGAGGCCGGCGCGAACGTGATCGGCGTCGCGGTGATCGTGGATCGTGGCACTGGCGCCCAGGAGAAGATCGAAGCGGCAGGACTGCCGTACCGGTACGCGATCTCGTTGGCCGATCTCGGTCTGGCGTGAGGATCGTCTGTCGGATGGTCCCCGGCTCGCACTAGGGTGAGCAGCACCACCGACTGCTAGGAGCATCCCGATGGGTACAGCCATCACTTTGATCATCATCCTGCTGGTGATCGTGGCCGTCGTCGCCTTGGTCGCGATGAGTGCCTACAACGGCTTTGTGAAGTCCCGGAACCTGATCCAGGAGTCCTGGCGCCAGGTCGATGTCGAGCTCAATCGCCGCTACGAGTTGATCCCGAACCTGGTCGAGACGGTGCGCGCCTACTCCGCGCACGAGCGCAACACCTTGGAGGACATCACCCGGCTGCGCAGCCAGGCGCAGCAGCTGTCCCAGGCCGAGGGTGGATTGCCGAGCCAGCAGCGTGCCGACGTGGAGGCTGCGCTGTCCGGTGCGGTACGCAACCTGATCGTCAGCGTGGAGGCGTACCCGGATCTGAAGAGCAACACGAACTTCCTCGAGTTGCAGCGCCAGCTGGCCGAGACCGAGGACAGGATCGCCAACGGGCGGCGCTACTACAACGCCAATGTGCGGGTCTACAACACCAAGATCGAGTCGGTGCCGACCAACATCATCGCGAACATGTTCAAGTTCGAGAAGGCGACCTACTTCGAGGTGAACGATCCGGAGGTTCGGCAGGCGCCGAATGTCAGCTTCGGTGAGATCGCCTATCGGGGCGACCCTCAGCAGGCGCCGCAGCACCAGCAGGGGCAGCTGCCGCAGCAGGGCTACGGCGGTGGGAACGCACTGCCCAACCCGCAACAGCAGTACGGACAACCTCAATACGGTCAGCAGCCCCAGTACCAGCAACAGCCGCAGCAGCAGTACGCGCCGCCGCCCCAGCAATACGGGCAGCAGCCGCCGCAGTACGCACCACAGCAGCCCCAGTACCAGCAGCAACCGCCGCAGCAGTACGCGCCGCCGCAGCAGTACGGACAGCCTCCGCAGCAGCAGTACGCGCCGCCGCAGCAGCCCGGGCAGCAGGGCTACGGCCAGCCGCCGGCACAGCCCGGCCAGGGTTATGCCCCGCCGCAGACCCAGCCGTCGCCGGTTCAGCCAGCGTCCGCCCCGTCGGCGTCCTCTGCACAGTCGGCGCCTCAATCCCCGGAGTCCGCGCCGCCCTCTTCGCCGGAACCGTCGCCGGGTCAGGGCTATCAGCCGCCGAGCGGCGAGCAGCCGGGTGAATCCGGTGGGTCGAGGGGCTACCAGCCGCCGAGCACCACATGATCTACGCACCACTTGGACCGTCCGGGCTCATCGTCTCGACGGTGGGTCTGGGCTGCAACAACTTCGGCGCCCGGATGGCCGACGAGGATGTGCCAACCGTGGTGCATGCGGCGATCGATGCCGGTGTGACCCTGTTCGACACCGCCGACATCTACGGCAATGCGGGCGGCTCGGAGACCCTGCTCGGCAAGGCGCTGCGAGGCCGCCGGGACCAGGTCGTGGTGGCCACCAAGTTCGGCATGGACATGCGGGGTGCGAACGGACCGGACTGGGGTGCCCGTGGTTCGCGGCGCTACATCCGGATCGCGGTCGAGAACAGTCTGCGCCGGCTCGGCACCGACTGGATCGATCTCTACCAGTACCACGCACCGGACGGGGTCACCCCGATCGAAGAGACCCTCGGCGTCCTGACCGAACTCGTCGCCGAGGGCAAGGTGCGCTATATCGGCTCGTCGAATCTGGCCGGTTGGCAGGTCATCGACGCCGACTGGACGGCCAAGACCAGTGGTTATGAGGCGTTCGTCTCGGCTCAGAACGAGTACAGCTGGCTCAATCGGTCCGCCGAGACCGAGTTGGTGCCGGCCCTCGAGCACACCGGACTGGGGCTGCTGCCGTTCTTCCCGCTGGCCCGGGGACTGCTGACCGGGAAGTACCGGCGGGGTGAATCGGCGCCCGAGGGCAGCCGGTTGGCTCGCGTGGAGCAGTCGAGTCATCTCACCGACTCCGCCTTCGACACCGTCGAAGCGCTCTCCGGTTTCGCCGCCGATCGGGGGATCACGATGCTCGACGTCGCGATCGGTGGTCTGGCCGCGATGCCTGGCGTCGCCTCGGTGATCGCTGGCGCCACCAAGGTGTCTCAGATCGAGGCCAATGTGGCCGCCGGGCAGTGGCAGCCCACCGCCGAGGACCTCCAGGAACTGGTTGCACTCACCGACCTGCGGGTCGGTTAGCCTCCGGCGACCGGCTGCTTCGCACGCCGCTTGTGCAGCAGATACTCCACGATCATCGGGATCACCGAGACGAACACGATCAGGATCAGTGCGGCCTCGAGATTGTGCTGGATGAAGTCCACCCGGCCGAGGTAGTAGCCGAGGACGGTGATCCCGCAGGCCCACAGGATCCCGCCGATCGCGGTGTAGGTGATGAACTTGCGGAAGTCCATCTTGCCGACCCCGGCGACCAAGGTGACAAAGGTGCGCACGATCGGCACGAACCGAGCAAGGATGAGGGCGCGGTTGCCGTACTTCTCGAAGAAGACGTGGGTCTTGTCGACGTAGGACTGCTTGAAGATCTTGCCCAGGATGCCGGGTCGCGGCTTGAACAGCGGCGGGCCGATCAACCGACCGAGCCAGTAACCGGTCACATTGCCGAGCACGGCCGCGATGGTGAGCACCACGCAGACGAAGAACAGCGAATGGTGGATGACGTTCGTCGCCGTCAGCAGCCCGACAGTGAACAGCAGCGAGTCACCGGGCAGGATGGCGAACAGTCCGCACTCGGCGAAGATGACAAAGGCAACGCCCCACAGAGCCAAGGGGCCGAACCATTGGATCAGGGCCTCTGAGTCCATCCAGGACGGCAACAGCAGCGGCGTCAAACCGGTGGCGACGAGCAAACTCACCAGCCAGAGGATACCGTTCCGGGCTGTGCGAAACCTGAGTAACGACGAGATCAGTCTCGGTCCCTTGCCGGAGCATCCGACGGACTCGTACGGGGTGGGTCCGCATCCGCTCCCGTGGCCGGAGGGACCGCAGTGGGATCCCGAGCTGCTGGCCGAGGGCGATCGGCGCAATGTGGCCGACGGGTTCCGCTACCGCACGGTCGACTCGATCGTCGCCGAACTGGACACTCGGCGGCATCCGCTGCGGGTCGCGATCCAGAACTGGGAGCACGACTTCAACATCGGCTCGATCGTCCGTACGGCCAATGCGTTCAACGTCACCGGTGTACACATCCTCGGCCGGCGGCGCTGGAACCGGCGTGGCGCGATGGTCACCGATCGCTATCTCCATGTGCACCACCACGCCACGGTGGCCGAGTTCGCCGAGGCGATGGCGGCGGAGTCGTACGCGATCGTCGGGGTCGACAATCTGCTCGGCTCGGTCCCCCTGGAGTCTGCGCAGTTGCCGGAGAAGGTCTGTCTGGTCTTCGGCTCCGAGGGCCCCGGGCTGACCGAGGAACTGGTCGCGGTCTGCCGGCAACTGGTGGCGATCAGCCAGTACGGCTCGACCCGCTCACTCAATGCCGGCGCGGCCGCGGCGATTGCCATGTATCACTGGGCGCTGCAGTGGGCCGGTGCTCTCGGGAGTTGACTGCGTTCTACGCAGGAAGGTCCGAGATCGCTATGGATTCCGCCCCGCATCACTGTCCGGGCCGGCCGATTTCGGGCGGTTGCAGGATGCCGAATGCCGCCAAGCCCGCGACCGGCAGCAGCGGCCAGATCGGATTGAGTCCCGCACTCCCCACCATTCCTGAGGACGCGAGCACTGCCAGCCCGGCGCAGACGCAGATTGCCGCCGCGACCGGCCGCCAAGCCGCAGGAGCCGGCCGGTCGTCGCGCCGCGGCGACTCGAACCGGCCGAAGACCAGCACCAGCCCGTACGTGATCACCAGCAGCACCAGCCACCACAGCGGCCGGCTGAGCCACCACAGCCCACTCAAGGGCGGCAGACCCAGGCCGATCCCGCCGAGCGCGACCAGCGCGGAGGCCAGACCGACCATTGCGGTCAGGTGCCACAAGAACCAGGTCATGATCCGGGCATTGAACATCACCGTGACCAACCAGACCTTCGGACGCTGCAGCCAGCGGGTGAGCGGCTGCTCGGCCAGCAGCACCAGGCCGCCCTGCAGCATGCCCAGGAACGCCATCGTCACCCGGGTCGGGCTGGAGTTGCTGATCTCGTCCGACGCCGCGCTGATCATCGACACCGGGTAGGGGCCGAGCCAGACCAGGGCCAGCAGCCCGACGGCGCCGACCAGGGCCAGCAGTGCTTTGCGGCCGACGGTCGCGAGCCGGCCGTCCAGCCAGGCGTACCCGAACTGGTGGAAGCTCGCCCACACGATCAGGTAGTTGGGATAGCCCGCCAGCTCCGACCCGGTGCCGATGCTGACCACATCGACCACGCCGGCGAGCACGATGCCGGCGGCGATCGAGGCCCAGCCGAACCGTTCCCATAGCACCAGGCAGACCGGCGCGACCGCGATGATCAGCAGGTACGCCGCCAGGAACCAGGTGGGGATCAGGGCCATCTGCGAGGCCACCTTGACCCGGTCCGGTGAGACACCGGTCGCGAGCAGGGTCCAGCAGACCGCCAGCCAGACCAGCAGCAGCGGGATCAGCGGGATGCCGAGTCGTCGCAATCTGGCCCGCAGCCAGGCCCCGTACCCGATGCCCTTGCGCCGGGCCGACCGCCAGGAGAGACCGTTGGCGTACCCGCCGACCAGGAAGAACACCGGCATCACCTGGAACACCCAGGTCAGCGGATGCGACCACGGCGCGTTGTCCAGGACACCATGCGGCTGGATGCCCGTCGGCTCGACCGCGACGATCGTCCAGTGGCCGAGCACCACCACCGTGATGGCGGCGGCGCGCAGGAAGTCGACGACGCGATGCCGGGTCGCCGGGGTCGCGGCGGATACCTGGGCGGCCCGCGCCGCGAAGCCGCCCTTGGTCGTGGTCACTGGATCACTGTGCCTGGTGTCGGGGTCGAGCCGACGAAGGACACTCCCGTCGCGGGCGACCGTGAGCGTTTTGTGAACAGCGAGCTTGACGACTAGCGAAGTGTCGGTGGTCACATCTACTGTCATCACATCGGGGGTATCGGGGGATCCTCCGCGCAGTAGTTCCGCCTGTGACGAAGGAGTCTTCGCGTGCGCCGTTCCCCGATCCGTCTCATTGCCCGCAAACTGATTCTGCTGGTCAGCCTCGCCTTGGTCACGACCTTCGGCCTGGTGGTGCTGCCCGCGAGCACTCCGAACGCCCAGGCGGCCGACCGGACCGTCACCCTGGCCGGCAGTCTGCAATCCGAGCTGGGCTGCTCGGCCGACTGGCAGCCCGATTGTGCGGCGACGAGGCTGGCGAAGGACCCGACCGGCACCACGTACAGCAAGGACTTCGCCGTCCCGGCGGGGGAGTGGGAATACAAGCTCGCCGTGAACGGCGGCTGGGACGAGAGCTACGGTCCCGACGGCAGCGCGAACAACGGTCCGTTGGTGTTGGCCGGCAAGACCCTGCTACGGGTCGTCTACGACGACCAGACGCATCTCACCACGATCACTTCGGCCGGTCTCGACAATGCCGTCACCGCCGATGACCGCCGCCGTGCCGCCGACAGTCTCCGCAGCGACCTGACCAGGGAGCGGTTCTACTTCCTGATGGCCGACCGGTTCGCGAACGGATCGACCGCGAACGACCAGGGTGGCCTGTCCGGGGATCGGCTGGCCACCGGATTCGACCCGACCGACAAGGGCTTCTATCACGGCGGTGACCTCAAGGGCCTGACCGAGAAGCTGGACTACGTCAAGGGTCTGGGGACGACCGCGATCTGGCTGACGCCCTCGTTCAAGAACCGGCCGGTTCAGGTCAGCCTCAACGACACCAGCGCCGGCTACCACGGCTACTGGATCACCGACTTCACCCAGATCGACCCGCACCTGGGCACCAACGCCGAGATGAAGACGCTGATCACCAAGGCACACGCCAAGGGGATGAAGGTCTTCTTCGACATCATCACCAACCACACCGCCGACGTGATCAACTACGACCCGGCTGAATACACCTACATCGACAAGGGCACCTCGCCGTACAAGGATGCGAGCGGCAAGGAGTTCGACGACAAGACCTACGCCTCCTCCGACAGCTTCCCGGCGATGAATCCGGACAACACCTCGTTCCCGCGGACGCCGGTCTTCCGGAACGAGGCGGACAAGACCGTCAAGGTGCCGGCCTGGCTGAACGACCCGAGGATGTATCACAACCGCGGCGACTCCACCTTCTCCGGTGAGAGCTCGGAGTACGGCGACTTCTACGGCCTGGACGACCTGTTCACCGAGAACCACCAGGTGGTCGACGGGATGACGAAGGTCTACCAGACCTGGGCCGACTTCGGCATCGACGGCTTCCGGATCGACACCGTCAAGCACGTGAACCTGGAGTTCTGGCAGCAGTTCTCCCCGGCCGTGCTCGATCACGCCCGGAAGACCGGCAACAAGGACTTCTTCATGTTCGGCGAGGTGTACGACGCCAGCCCCGCCTTCATGAGCACCTACACCACCTCGGGCAAGCTGCAGGCCACCTTGGACTTCGGCTTCCAGAGCGCCGCGCAGCAGTACGCGGCAGGCAAGAACGCCACGGTGCTGCGGGACCTGTTCGCCGGTGACGACTACTACACCGACACCGACTCCAACGCCTACCAGCTGCCCACCTTCCTCGGCAATCACGACATGGGCCGGCTGCCTGCCCTGATGGGCTCCAGCTTCACGACGAAGGAGAAGCTGCAACGGGTCGAGCTGGCCAACCAGCTGATGTTCCTCACCCGCGGTCAGCCGGTCACCTACTACGGCGACGAACAAGGCTTCATCGGCGCCGGCGGGGACAAGGACTCCCGGCAGGACATGTTCGCCACCAAGACCCAGCAGTACGCCGACGAGGCGAACCTCTACGGTGAGCAGGCCGGCGGCTCGAAGGATCGCTATGGCACCAAGACTCCGCTGTATCGGCTGATCAAGGAATTGTCGGCGCTGCGTGCTCAGCATCCGGCACTGGCCGACGGAGCACAGATCAGCCGGTACGCCGATGCCGGGCCGGGCATCTACGCCTTCAGCAGGATCGACCGCCGCACCCAGCGGGAGTACATCGTGGCGATCAACAACGCCACGGAGGCGAAGACGGCCGACTTCGACACCTACGGCGACACGACGACGTACCGGCCGCTCTACGGCACCGACCGTTCGGTGACGTCTCGCGCCGATGGCCGAGTGAAGGTCACGGTGCCCGCGTTGAGCGTCTCGGTCTGGCGAGCCGGCAGCAGGATGGATGCTCCGGCCGCGGCACCGAAGCTCTACGCCCGCGCCCCGGGCAGCGGCGCCGACTTCGCCGGCCGGGCCAAGATCAGCGCAGCCCTCGGTGAGGATCAGTTCGCCCAGGTGACTTTCGCCTGGCGGAAGGCCGGCACGAAGGCTTGGACGACGCTCGGCACCGACGATGCCGCGCCGTACGCGATCTACCACGACACCGCCGACCTGCCGAAGGGCGCCCTGGTCGAGTACCGGATGGTCGCCAAGGATCTCCGCGGCCGGTACGCGGTGGCCACCACCTCCGGGGTGGTGGGCGCCAAGGGCACCGACAGCGCCGGACCGGGCGACGGCGGCGGACCTGTCACTCAACCCGAGAACGCCTCCATCCCGGGCTCGCACAACGCCGCGATGGGCTGCCCCGGCGACTGGCAGCCGGATTGCGATCAGGCCCAGCTGACCCGCGACGACAACGACGACATCTGGAAGTCCTCGGTCGACCTGCCCGCGGGCAGCTACGCGTACAAGGTCGCGATCAACAAGTCCTGGGACGAGAACTACGGCGCCGGTGGGGCGCTGAACGGACCCAACATCGACTACACGGCACCCGGTGGCAAGGTCGATTTCTACTACGACCACCGCACCAAGAACATCCAGAACACCACCCAAGGTGATCTGGTCGTCGCGGCCGGTAGTTTCCAGGCCGACCAAGGGTGCGCCGAGGACTGGGCGCCGGCTTGCATGCGGGCCTGGTTGGGTGATCCGGACAACGACGGCATCTACACCTGGACCGGCAGTGACATCCCCAGTGGGAACTACGAGTTCAAGGTCGCCCTCAACCTGGGCTGGGACGTCAACTACGGTGAGGGCGGTGTTCCCAATGGTCCGAACATCGCGTTCAACGTGCCGGCTGACGGCCTCAACGTCCAGTTCCGCTACGACTCCTCGACCCATGTGCCGAGTGTCGTGGTGAGCGAACCTGCCAGTTCGACCGATCTGACCAAAGCCAAGGCCTATTGGGTGCAGCCCGGGCTGCTCGCCTGGCCGGCCGATGCGATCCCGGCTGCCGACCAGCCGGCGATGATGCGCTGGCAGCTGCGGGCCTCGCCGAAGGCGGGTATCACCGTCGACAGCGAACACCTGCTCAGCGAGCAGAACTACGACCTGCGGTTCGACCCGAAGGGGCTGCCCTCCTCGGTGGTCGAGCAGTTCCCCTATCTGAAGGGCTACCTCGCGCTGCGCTTCGACGGCTCGGACCGGCGGGTCAAGCAGTTGCTCAAGGGGCAGGTCGTGATCGGTCAGTACAGCGACGCGTACCGGCTCCGGGACGGCACCGGGGTCCAGACCGCGCTGGTGCTGGACGCCCTCTATGGCAAGCACGCCAAGAAGCAGACGTACGGGATCGACTGGCACGGCAACCGGGGCCGCTTCCGGGTGTGGGCGCCCACTGCCCAGCAGGTCTCGCTGCTGCTCTGGCCGGCCGGCTCCGCTGCCGATGCGCCCGTCTCGGCAGCCCGGAAGGTGCCGATGAAGGCGCAGGCCGACGGGTCCTGGACGGCGGCCCCGGGCGGCAGCGTCCGGGGCGCCCGCTATCTGTACGAGATCACCGCGTACCAGCCGCAGAGCCAGGAGATCGAGACCAGCCAGGTCACCGACCCGTATTCGGTGGCGCTGACGCTGGACTCCACCCGATCGGTGGCGGTCGACCTCGACGACCGGAGCTACCAGCCGGCCGCGTGGCGCAAGTCGGTTGCCCCGAAGCTGGCGCGGGGCGTCGATTCGACCATCTACGAGTTGCACGTCCGGGACTTCTCGGTCAACGACAAGACCGTGCCGAGCGATCACCGGGGCAGCTATCTGGCCTTCGCCGACACCACGAGCGACGGCTGGCGGCACCTGCAGGCACTGTCGAAAGCCGGCATGAACACCGTGCACCTGCTGCCGACGTTCGACATCGCCTCCATCCCGGAGGACCCGGCGGACCAGAAGCAGCCCGACTGCGACCTGGGCTCGTACGCTCCGGACAGTGAGGAGCAGCAGGCTTGCGTGGGCGCGGTGGCCGCCGAGGACGCCTTCAACTGGGGCTACGACCCGTGGCACTGGATGACCCCGGAGGGCTCGTACGCCTCCTCGGCCGCCAAGGCCGACGGCGGTGACCGGGTGGCGGAGTTCCGCACCATGGTCGCCGGGCTGCACTCAGCCGGGATGCGGGTGGTCCTCGATCAGGTCTACAACCACACGCCGACCTCGGGGAACGCGAAGACCTCGGTGCTCGACAAGGTGGTGCCCGGCTACTACCAGCGGCTCGACGCCAACGGTGCGGTGACCACCTCGACCTGCTGCCAGAACGTCGCCACCGAGAACACCATGGGCGAGAAGATCATGGTCGACTCGACGGTGCTGTGGGCCAAGCACTACAAGGTCGACGGCTTCCGCTACGACCTGATGGGGCATCACAGCAAGGCCAACATGCTCGCGGTGCGGTCGGCGCTGGACAAGCTGACCGTGCGCAAGGACGGCGTCGACGGGAAGTCGATCTACGTCTACGGCGAGGGCTGGAACTTCGGCGAGGTCGCCAACAACGCACGCTTCGTCCAGGCCACCCAGGGCCAGCTGGGCGGCACCGGCATCGGCACGTTCTCCGACCGGCTGCGCGATGCCGTCCGCGGCGGCGGCCCCTTCGACGAGGACCCGCGCAAGCAGGGGCTGGGCACCGGGCTCGGTACCGACCCGAACGGGACCGATCCCGACGACGCGGAGACCCTAGCCAAGCGGCTGGCGAACTCCACCGACCTGGTCCAGTTGGGACTGGCCGGCAATCTGCGCTCGTTCGAGTTCACTGCCTACGACGGAAAGCGGGTCCGCGGCGACCAGGTCGACTACAACGGCAGCCCGGCCGGCTACGCCGACCAGCCGGACGAGGTGGTCAGCTATGTCGACGCGCACGACAACGAGGCACTGTTCGACGAACTCGCCTACAAACTGCCCACCGACACGACGATGGAGCAGCGGGTGCGGGCCAACACGGTGGCGCTGTCGTTCACCACGTTGGCGCAGACGCCCGCGTTCTGGCACGCCGGGACCGACCTGCTGCGCAGCAAGAGCCTGGACCGGAACTCCTACAACTCCGGCGACTGGTTCAACACCCTCGACTGGACCGGGGCTGACAACGGCTTCGGTCACGGGCTGCCGCCGAAGGCCGACAACGAGGCCAAGTGGAAGTATCAGCAGCCGCTGCTGGCCGACCCGGCGCTCAAGCCGTCCGCGGCCGAGGTCGCGACGGCGACCGCGCAGGCGCAGGAGTTGCTGAAGTTGAGGTTCTCCACGCCGCTGTTCCGGCTCGGCTCCGCCGCCGCGATCAACCAGAAGGTCAGCTTCCCGGTGTCGGGGACGTCGGCGGCCCATGACGGCGTGGTCGTGATGCGGATCGACGACACCCGTGGTCGCAGGGTCGATCCCGCGCTGGAGGGTGCGGTGGTGGTGTTCAACACCTCGCCGGACCAGATCGCTCAGCAGGTGCCCGGCCTGACGGGTGCGTGGACGTTGTCGTCGGTGCAGTCGAACGGCGCCGACCCGGTGGTGAAGACCTCGACCTGGAACGCCTCGACGTCGACCTTCACCGTTCCGGGCCGCACGGTAGCCGTCTTCACTCTTCCTCGCTGATCGCGCTCTTGGGATGGGTATGTAGCGCCTGTTGAGCTGGCGTTACATACCCGTCCTATTTCTGTGACATAGAGAACCTTGCCGAATTCTCAGGGAGATGCCAGTCTTTCCACATGGGATACCTGTCTGACAGCCGTACAGGTGAGCGGACAGTGTTCCCACGTCAGTCCGCGGTCGGTTATGTCCTGGACGATCTCCGGGACGCGATCGAAGCGGGCGTCATCAGGGTCGGCGATCGGCTCCCCTCGGAGTCGTCGCTCGCGGCGCAGTACTCGGTCAGCCGGTCGGTGATCCGGGAGGTGTTGCGGGCGAGTGCCGCCCTCGGTCTCACCGTCACACGCACCGGTCGCGGCACCTTCGTGGTCGGACGTCGCCCGCACGAGCTGGTCTTCGGCGACTACTCCGCCAGGGACCTGCTGGAGGTCCGGCCGCACATCGAGGTGCCGGCTGCCGGCCTGGCCGCGGTCCGCCGTACCGAGGAGGACCTGGCTCACATCCAGGACCTGATCGAGCGGATGGATGCCGAGTCCGACCCCGCCGTTTGGAACGGCCTTGATGTCTCCTTCCATCTCGCGATCGCCGAGGCATCCAAGAATCCGGTGTTCGCCGAGGTGATCCGGTCGATCAGGACGGCGATGTCCCTCCAATCGGCCCTGGTGAACGAACTGTCGCACGGCCGTCGCGCCGAAGGGGACGCCGAGCATCGCAGCATCGCTGCCGCTATCGCTCGCGGATCCGCAGGCGAGGCCGAAGACGCGATGCGCTACCACCTCGATCAGGTGGTTGACATCGTCACCCGGTCACTGACCGACTCGGCCAAGTCGGCCGACAGAGCTGGACCCGTGTCGGCCAGAACACCCTGACCAAGCCCTGGTAACCCTCAACCAAAGGATCCCCATGACGCAGTTGGACACCACATCGAGCGATGATCCCAGCGCTCACCTGAATGCCGAGCAGGTCGGGTACAAACAGACCCTCGGCCGCCGCCATGTGCAGATGATCGCCATCGGCGGCGCCATCGGCACGGGTCTCTTCCTCGGCTCCGCCTCCCGGTTGCACAGCAACGGCCCGGCCCTGTTGCTCAGCTACGCGTTCGTCGGTGTGATCGCGTACTTCTTGATGCGCGCACTCGGCGAACTCGTTCTGCACCGGGCGACATCGGGCGCTTTCGTCTCCTACATGCGCGAGTTCTACGGCGAGCGGGCGGCGTTCGTCACGGGCTGGATGTACTGGCTGAACTGGGCACTGACCGGTATCGCGGAACTGTCCGCGGTCGGCCTCTACATGCAGTACTGGTTCCCGACACTGCCGACCTGGATCACGGTGCTGGTCGCGTTGGCCGTGGTCTTGTCGATCAATCTGATGTCTGCCCGAGCGTTCGGCGAGTTCGAGTTCTGGGCTGCCGTCGGCAAGGTCGGCGCGATCGTGGTCTTCCTGGCGGTCGGCCTGATCGTGGTGATCTTCGGCATGAACGTCGGCGACCACAAGGCGGGCATCTCCAATCTGTGGAGTAATCCGGGTGGCTTCTGGCCGACGATGGATCCGTACAACTGGTACGGCCCGCTGCTGGTGATGTCGGGTGTCGTGTTCGCGTACGCCGCGATCGAGATGGTCGGCGTGGCCGCGGGCGAGATGGAGGACTCGGAGCGGGAGGTGCCGAAGGCGGTCAACGCGGTCATCTTCCGGATCGCGGTGTTCTACTGCGGATCGATCTTCCTGTTGGTCTGCATGCTGCCGACGCAGGACTTCACCGCCGGAACCAGCCCGTTCGTCACCGTCTTCGACCGGATGGGTCTGAGCTGGATGGCTGCATTGATCCAGGCGATCTTGATCATTGCCGCAATGTCCAGCCTGAACTCCGGTCTCTACTCCACCGGCCGGGTGCTGCGCAGCCTCGGCATCTCCAAGCAGGCGCCGGCCTTCACCTTGAAGATGAGCAGCCAGGGCGTGCCGTGGGCCGGCATCGTGATGACTTCGGTTGCCTTCGTCCTCGGCGCGGTGCTGAACGCGGTTGCTCCCGACGCGTTCGAAATCGCTTTGGAGGCATCGGCGATCGGCGTCGTATTCACCTGGTCGACGATCTTCTTGTGCCAGCTGCGGTTCCGTCGCCTGGTGAACAAGGGCGTCGTCCCGGCGAGCAGATTCCCCGCGCCCGGCTACCCGTGGACGAGCTACCTCGGCCTCGCCTTCCTGGTCTTCGTGCTCGTCGGCATGGGGATCTCCGGCTGGCAGTCCTCGCCGTACTTCTGGCACAAGACGAACTTCATCGTGGTGGTCATCGGCATCCCGATCATCGTCGTGTTGTTGATGATCGGATGGCAGGTGGCCAAGCCCGGCGTCATGGCTCACACCAAGGGTCGACTCGACCCGGTCTGGTCCGACAACGGACCCACCTACGGCGGGGCCGCCGTAAACGCCGACAACAATGAGAACGACGATCCGTCCAACCCGGAGGCGAAGTGATGAAGTCCACCATCGGCAAAGTACTGGCCGCCGCGGTCGCGGTCGTCTGCACGGCGACGCTGGCCGCCTGCGGGGGCAGCGGCGAGGGCCCCAACCCGAGCCCGTCTGTGGTGGAGGGCGCGACGCCGGGCGGCAGCCTGCGGATCGGCATCTCCACCGATCAGCCTGGGCTGGGTCTGAAGGACGGTGACAAGTACACCGGCTTCGACGTGGTGACGGCGACCTACATCGCGAAGGCGCTGGGTGTCCCGGAGGAGAACATCAGCTGGGTCGAGGCCGACCCGGCCAACCGGGAGATCCTGCTCAGCAGCGGGGCGGTCGACCTGGTGTTGTCCACTTATTCGATCACCGACGAGCGCAAGCAGGTCGTGGACTTTGCGGGTCCCTACTTCGAGGCGCACCAGGACCTGTTGGTCCGGCGCAACGAGGAGGAGATCAAGGGCCCGGAGACACTCGACGGCCGGTTGCTGTGCTCGGTGACCGGAACCACCTCGGCGGCCCTGGTCAAGGAACGGTACAAGGGGAAGATCGAGCTACGGGAGTACGCGAGGTTCTCCGAATGCGTCGATGCCCTCAACCGCAGTGAGGTCGATGCGGTCACCACCGACGACGTGATCTTGGCCGGATTCGCCGCCGAGCCGCAATACAAGGGCAAGCTGCGGGTTGTCGGGAAGGGCTTCTCCGACGAGCTCTACGGTGTCGGGATCAAGAAGGGCAACACCAAGTTGGTCGAGCAGGTCAACGCCGCACTCAAGGAATACATCGCCGATGGTTCCTGGGAGGCCGCGCTGGACCAGACGGTACGCCCGTCCGGTTACAAGATCCCGGACCCGCCGACGCCGGGGAGCTGATCGACCGGCAGGATCTGGCTGTGGACACCACCGCACCGGAGTTGGCGGACTTCTTGCTGGCCTACCAGCCGTTCGCCTCGCTCGACCCGGACGCCGTCGTCGCCATGGCGACGGCCGCCCGGGTCGAGCGGTTCCGGGCCGGGGAGCTGATCCTCGATGCGTTCCGGGAGCCGAACAGCGAAATGTTCGTCGTCGTCGAGGGCCAGGTCGATCTCTGGAACGAACGCGACCGGATCTTGGAGCTGCCCAACGAACGGCTCAATCCCGGCGAGGTGTTCGGGTTCTCCTCGATGCTCACGGAACGCTCGGTGGGACCCCGGGCCGTCGCTGCGGGGCCGACCACCGTCGCGGCTATTCCGGCCGCCGTGGTCGGTCCGGCCTTCACCTCGCCGGAGGGCGCCAAATTCCTCGCCGAGCATGTCTCCTCGGCGATCGAGCGGGGTACCCAGCATCCGACGTTCAGCTTGATCGACGACCTGCTCAACCATCAGCCGTTGGTGGTGGAGCCGTCGACCTCGGCGTACGAGGCTGCCCGTCAGATGACGGAGGCGGGGCGGGCGTACGCCGTCGTGGCCCGCGGCGACGGCTCCTACGCGGTCGTCGGCGATGCCGCATTACGCCGCGAACTGATCGTGGCCGGCCGCGCGCCCAGTACGCGGGTCGGGGAGCTGCTGACCGAGCCGGCGCCGTCGGTGCGACTCGGTGATTCCACCACCGAGGCGCTGATCGTGCTGCTGGAGTCGGAGCAGGACTTCCTGGTGGTGACCGACGCCGCCGATCGGCTGCGCGGTGTGGTGGCGCCGCGGGACTTCGCGGTGTCTCCGACGACTGCCGGGGTGTCGTTGCACGAGCAACTGCGGTGCGCCCCCGACCTTGAGGAACTCGTCAACCGGGGCCGCCGGGTGCTCCCCACCCTCGATCACCTGCTGGCCGGTGGGCTGACCCCGGACCGGGTGATCAGCATTCATTCGACCATGGTCGACGCGCTGATCCGGCGGGCGATCACCTTGGTGTTCGACAACCACGCATGGCTGTCGGCCGACGCGTTCACCTGGCTGTCGCTGGGCAGCAACGGGCGCCGCGAGGCCGTGCCTAGTTCCGACGCCGACACCGCCGTGGCCTTCGCCGACGATCTGCCCGAGCCCGAACACGATCGCTATCGGCAAGCGTTCGGTGAGGTGCACGCCGTCTTGAGCCGGGCCGGCCTGAGCGGCGACCACCACGGAGCCACCGCCGCGCACGCGCCGTTTTCCCGGACCAGCAAGGCCTGGCGGGCAGCAGCTCTGGACTGGCTGGGCGAGCCGGGCAAGAACAAGGGGGCGGTGATGGCGTCCTTGCTGGTCGACGGGCGGGCCATCTACGGCGACCCCGGCCTGCTCGTCGCGACGCAGGTGTTCTCCGACTTACGCCGCCATCCGGGCACCATGCGACTACTGCTGCAGGAGTCCTTGGCCCGTCGTGCTCGCCGAAACACGATGCTGGACACCATCTTGGGACGCGACGAGTCGTTCGACATCAAGCGGCGGGCGATCCTGCCGATGGTCAATCTGGCCCGCTGGTCCGCGCTGAGCGTCGGCTCGGCCGCGTTGTCCACCGTCGCCCGACTGGAGGCGGCGGCCGGCTCGGCGATGTTGCCGGCGGCGCGGGCCGCGAACCTGGTAGAGGCCTTCCAGGTGCTGCAACGACTCCGGTTGCGCTATCAGCTCCACCAGTTGCGGCAGGGGATCCGGCCCACCGACCTGCTTGCTCTCGACGACCTGTCGCCGATCGACCGCAGCCTCGTGCAACAGGCCGTACGTGAGGTCGCCGCGGCCCAGCGCCGGATGGACAACGTCTCCCAGTACGTTCCGATCGAGTCCTGGACCGCTCCGGAGGACGAGTGACGCGGATTGTAGCTGGTTGTCTCACTTGGGATTCTGTTTGGGTCAGGCTTTTGAGGTCACTGTTGTCGGCGATGTAGGCCCGTAGCTCCGCTGACAGCAGTCCGCTCGCATAAAGAACCTGATGACGGTGCCATTCGGGGTTGCGATCGAAGACCGACTCCTGGTGTGCGACGCAGTTTCGTAGATCGCGGAGGGCGCTCAAGGCCGTATGGATTCGAACTCGATCACTGCCGGGCGCGTAGGCGGTGTGGAGCGCGGGAACCCAGAGAGTCTTCTCATGTAGGTCATCTGTGAGATAGGTCCAGAATCCGAAATTCAGCTCAGCGATGGCTTTGCCACGTGGAGCGCCGCGGTGCATACCGGCACGCCGACAGGCCTCGCGGATCTTCCTGCGAGGGGTATCGTTCTTGTCCCACGGCCTACCGTCGCGGCCCTTCACGATGTGTGGGCGAAACAGCAGCCCCATCCCCATCTCGGTCAGCCAGTCTTGCCCGCGGAGCCAAGGGTGACCGAGCAGCGCGTCGTCGTATGCGTTTCGGAGACCGATCTCGAGGTGGCCGATGTCTTGGAGGATCGCCGCGGCCAGCCGGGCGTTCCAGCTGTAGGTGCCGAGCGCGCGCGTCACGTCACCACCACTGGCGGTGAGATACTTGGCAAATCGAGCAGGAGTCAGCCAGGCATCTACCCAGGCCGGGATCGTCATCGGCTATCCTCGGTACATAACGAGAGTTCCAGATGACCGCTGCTCGCAAGTCGCTGGTTCCAGGATGATCCTCGAAAGCCCCGGTGTCAGCATGGCTGCCCGGGGCTTTCCCACGCCGTCACCATAGCTGTGAGGATCACTCGTCGCGCCAGCGGAGGTGCGACATCGCCGGGCCGAGTTGCGAAGGCACGTGTCCGAGTACGCCTCGCGAGGTTCACGTCTCCGCTCCGGAGGACGAGTGACGCTGGGGTAACGGACACCCCGTTCATAGGAAACTGGTCCATACTGGTCTGCGGTGGTCTTATGGAGTGGGCTCACGCCGATCGCGGCTCGGGGTCCCGGGTGAGGAGACAACGTGCAGCGAGAGTTCGGCAGCGGTCCGTACGGCGGCTATCGGGTGGAGCGCCCGCTCGGCTCGGCCACCACCAAGCGTGCTCAGGTGCGGGCGATCTTGGAGCAGTTGATCGAGGCCGAGCTCAGTCCTGGTGACGCCATTCCCTCGGAGCGGGTCCTCGTGGTCCGCCTCGGGGTCAGCCGTGTCACCGTCCGCCAGGCCATCGCCGACCTGGTCGAGGCCGGCGTGCTCGAGCGGGTGCACGGGAAGGGCACCTATGTCACCGGTCCGCAGATCGACTCACGGCTGCACCTCACCTCGTTCTCCCGCGAGATGCGGGACCGCGGTCTGCTCCCTGCCACGGTGGTGCTCTCGGCCAGCGAGGAGGCCGCCGCCGACGACGTGTCGTACGCGTTGCGGATCCGGCCGGGGCGGCCGGTGGTCCGGGTCGAGCGACTGCGCACCGCCGACGGCACCCCGATGGCGTACGAGGTCGGCTATTACCCCTCGAGCCTGTTTCCTGGGTTGCTGAAGCGCGAACTCGGGTCGCTCTACGACGTCTTCGCCAGCGAGTACGGGGTGGTCGTCACCAGCGGAGAGCAGACCGTCCGGGCCGAATCGGCCGATGCCCAGCAGGCCCGCATCCTCGGCACCACCAAGCGCGCGCCGCTCCTGGTGCAGGAGCGGGTCACGTACGCCGGCGAGCGTGCCATCGAGCTGTCGACCTCCTGGTATCGCGCCGACCGCTACCGGATCCACATGGCGATCACCCCGCGCGGAGCCCGGGAGAACTGAACGAACAGTCGGCGGTCGTCCCGGTCGGAGGCGGTGCCGGTCCGAGCGAGGGAAATGGTGTGGGAGGTGGCGACAGATTTGTGCCACTTGGCCGAGTGAATCTCGGCGCATACCGTCTTCTCATGGGAAAGGCGCGTCAGTGAGGAAGGTAGACCAGTGAGCATCGAGTCCGGTGTGCGGCCCTGGTTCACCACCGGATCGCCGTACGAGGAGTTGGCGTTGGCCTACGATCCGACGGAGGCACTGCGGCGGCTGCGGAACCGTCGGCGCCGGTTCGTGTCGCGGATCATCAGCCTGGTGATCACGCTCGGCATCATGGTCGCCATCTACATCTGGCAGCCCGAGCAGTTCGCCGGTGCCGCGTTGTGGGTGGTGTACGGGATAGTGCTCGCCATCTCGCTCGGGTTCGCCGTCTTCTCACTGATCGGCTGGCTGCAGGCCCGCAAGATCCTCGCCGGTCTCGGGCAGGGGATTGCGCTGCGGCTGGGCCGTCCCGGCGTGGAGATCGGTGGTGCGTACGTGCCCTGGACCGAACTCGGCTCGCTGGCCGTGCGGAAGGGCAAACTCGGGCACGGAGCGCAGTTCACCGTGACCCGCAACGACGGGCAGCGTCTCGCGGTGCCGCTGGATCAGCTCGCGGTGTATCCCGCGACCCTGGACAGCACCGCCCGGGCGTACTCGGGGGGACGGTTCGGGGTCGAGTTGACCGCTTTGGGCAACTGAACCGGATCTTCGCCCGCGGCCGCCCGGAGCGGACCACCGACGCCCCTGGTCACAGGGTCGTAGGACGCTTTTGCGACACTCGCGCGAAACTCTGAGAGACTGATCCATGCGGCTCGCCTGATCATCGAGATGGATGCGTCGGCGCCCGCCCCACGAAGCTGAACCTGAAGGAAGAGTGACGCAATGCCTATCGCAACCCCCGAGGTCTACGCCGAGATGCTCGACCGGGCCAAGGAGAACCACTTCGCCTACCCGGCCATCAACGTGAGTTCCTCGCAGACCCTGAACGCCGCACTGCAGGGCTTCACCGAGGCTGGTTCCGATGGCATCATCCAGGTCTCGACCGGGGGTGCGGAATATCTGTCCGGGCCGACGGTCAAGAACATGGTCACCGGCAGCGTGGCGCTGGCCGAGTACGCGCACGTGGTCGCCGAGAACTACCCGGTCACCGTCGCCCTGCACACCGACCACTGCCCCAAGCCCAAGCTCGAAGGCTTCGTCCGGCCGCTGCTGGCGATCTCGACCGAGCGGGTCAAGAACGGCCGGAACCCGCTGTTCCAGTCCCACATGTGGGACGGCTCGGCCGTGCCGGTGGAGGAGAACCTGGCGATTGCCGACGAACTGCTCGCCCTGACCAACGCGGCCAAGATCGTCCTCGAGATCGAGGTCGGCGTCGTCGGCGGTGAGGAGGACGGCGTCTCCAACGAGATCAACGACAAGCTCTACACGACCGTCGAGGACGGGCTGCGGACCATCGAGGTGCTCGGCACCGGCGAGAAGGGCCGCTACATCACAGCCCTCACCTTCGGCAATGTGCACGGTGTCTACAAGCCGGGCTCGGTCAAGCTGCGACCAGAGGTGCTCAAGGACATCCAGGAGCAGGTCGGCGCCAAGATCGGCAAGGCGAACCCGTTCGATCTGGTCTTCCACGGCGGCTCGGGCTCGACCCTGGAGGAGATCCGGGCGGCCGTCGACTACGGCGTGGTGAAGATGAACATCGACACCGACACGCAGTACGCGTTCACCCGCCCGGTCGCCGGTCACATGTTCAGCAACTACGACGGTGTGTTGAAGGTCGACGGCGAGGTCGGCAACAAGAAGACGTACGACCCGCGGGCCTGGGGCAAGGTAGCCGAGGCCGGCATGGCCGCGCGCATCGTCACCGCCTGTGAGGATCTGCGCAGCGCAGGGACCTCGCTGAGCGCCTGAGGTTCTTGCGCCTGAGATAGCTGCGCCGGAGTTGCCGGCGGGTTTGCGGGGTGGTGATGTGGTCGCCCATCACCACCCCGGAACCGTCTTGTCAGGACCTTCTCAGGTGTCTGACCGCGCCGGCATATCGAAGCGGGCAGACTTGGGGGCGTGAGTGCAGGTTCGGACGAATTGACCGTGACCACGAGTGCGTTGGCGGGGCCGATCCCGGTCAGCCGGGTCTGGGCGGGCACCAAGGTGTTGGCCGAAGACCTGGCCGGCGAGGACCTCGGCGATGTGCTCGACCTGCACGACGACGCGTTGTGCTGGTGGGTGCTCGACCGCTCGAGCGACTACGCCCAGGATGCGCTCGGGCGGTTGATCAAGGAGTTCGACCTTGATGCACTGGTCGTGCACGAACTGGTCGCGAAGGATCATCGGGCCAAGTTCGAGCAGATCGGCCAGGCTCGGCTGGTGCTCACCAACGCGGTGACCATCGATCAGCAGTCGGCACAGGTCACCGTGCATCCGGTCTCGGTGCTGGCGACGGACCGGGCCCTGGTCTGTCTCGCCGACGTGACCCCCGAGCTGGACCCGCGTCGTTGGCTGGCAGCAGCGGGGGAGCGGCTGGCCACCGGCGGAACGGCTGCGGCGCTGCAGGTCTTGATGTCGGGCGTGATCGATTCGTACGCCACGGCCGTCGACTGGCTCGAACAGGCCGGGGACGAACTGGCCGACGAACTCTTCACCGGCCGGCCGCTGAACAAGGATCAGCAGTTGTGGGCCTTCCGGCTGCGCTCGGCGTTGACCAACGTCCGGCGGGTGACCGAGCCGATGCGCGCCGTGACGGCCGACCTGCGTGAGGTCGAGCCGGTCACGAAGTCGAAGTCGCACCGCAAGGTCGATTCCATGGCGGGTCGTCGTTGGGCGTTGGTCGCGGAGCATCACGATCGGGTGGCCAATGCGGCCGACTCGCTCGCGGACTCGCTCACCTCGATCTTCGAGACCTCGCTGGCACTTGCCGACGTCCAGCTCAACGTGATCATGAAGAAGCTCACCGGCTGGGCCGCCATCATCGCCGTCCCCACCCTGATCACCGGGTTCGTCGGCATGAACGTCGGCTTCCCGATGCAGGGCACCTCGTACGGCTTCTGGGTCTATCTGGTGCTGATGATCATTGCCGCCGTCGTGCTCTGGGTGGTCTTCCGCCGCAAGGACTGGATCTAGTGCTGGAGGACTCCGTCGACTCGGCGGGGTACGCCGAGTGGGTTGGATTCCTGCAGTTCGGCCGGCAGCACTGATTCCGGGGCGTCCTGGAAGGTGAGGGGTCGCAGGAAACGGCGGATGGCGGTGGCGCCCACCGAGGTGTGGATCGAGGTGGTGGCCGGCCAGGGTCCGCCGTGGTGCTGGGACCAGGTGACGGACACGCCGGTGGGCCAACCGCCGAAGAGCAGCCGGCCGACCCGCGGCGCCAAGGAGGCGACCAGCTGATCGACCTGTTCGCCGGGCGCGGCATGAATGGTCCCGGTCAGGCTGCCTTCGAGGACACCGAGTGCCCGGTGTAGTTCGACCTCTGACGCGTAGCTGACCAGCAGGGTCACCGGACCGAAGCACTCGGCGAGCAGCGCCTCCGGATCGGCGATCACCGCGGATGCGGTGGTCGCCAGCACCAGGGGAGCGGGGGCCTCCGCGTCGTCCGCCGAGCGCGTACCCGCGACCAGCTCGACGGCCGAGTGATCGGTGAGCTGCCCGATCCCATGTCCGAAGCCGGCCGCGATCCGCTCGTTCAGCAGTGGGGAGGCTTGTGCCGATCCCATTGCCGCGGCGACGAGCGACTCGAAGCCGCTGTCGGCCGGCGCGAAGACGACGCCCGGTTTGGTGCAGAACTGACCGCCACCGAGGGTGAAGGAGCCGACCAGGCCGGTGGCCAGCGCCTCGCCGTTGGCTGCGATCGCGTCGGCGGTCACCACGACCGGATTGATGCTGCCCAACTCGGCATAGAACGGGATCGGCGTCGGACGGGCGGACGCGAGATCGAACAGCGCCCGGCCGCCGGCCAGTGAGCCGGTGAAAGCGCCCGAGGTGATGGCCGGTTCCTGGATCAGCGCCACACCTGCATCCATACCTTCGACGAGGCTGAAGATCCCCGCCGGGGCGCCCGCGTCGGCCAGGGCGTCGGTCACCACAGCGGCCGTACGCAGGGAGAGTTCGGGATGACCCGGATGGGCCTTCACCACGACCGGGCAGCCCGCCGCGAGGGCGGACGCGGTGTCACCACCGGCGACGGAGAAGGCGAACGGGAAGTTGCTGGCGGCGTACACCGCGACCGGTCCGGTCGGGATCAGCATCCGCCGCAGATCAGGCTGCGGCGGGGCGGCATCAGGCTTGGCGTGGTCGATGATCGCTTCGAGATAGCCGGCGTCGTGCAGCACCGAGGCGAACAGGCGCAACTGACCACTCGTCCGGCCGACCTCGCCCCGGAGTCTGGCCTCCGGCAGGTGTGATTCGGCCATCGCGATCGGCACGAGCTCGTTAGCAGCAGCATCGAGTGCGTCCGCGACCGCCTCCAGCCAACGGGCCCGTTCCTCACGCGAGGTGGCTGCCACCAGGGGAGCAGCGGACCCAGCAGCCGCGGCGGCCTCGGGTGCAGTGAGTGTCGGGGTGATCGTGTCGGTCATCAGGTCGTCCTCTCGTTGCCGTTCGGCGCATCGCCCAGAACGCTACCTGTACCGGTGGCTGTCGTGAGATTCGAGACTGGTTCGATGGGACTGCTCATCGCCGATGCCGACAGCTGGCGGCAACCGAGGCCAAAGCCTCAGCCGCAATTACGGAGGAAATGACCATGGATTCGAAGTACCTCGTCATCGGTGCCGGCCTGGCCGGTGCGGCCACCGCCTGGCAGCTGGCGAGGACCGGTCACGAGGTGACCCTCGTCGAGCGGACCCGACCGGCGACCTCGGACGGCAGTTCACACGGATCGGCCCGGATCTTCCGCTATCCCTATTCCGATCGGCTCTACACCGAGCTGGTGGTGCGGGCCCGGTCGGGGTTCGACGAACTGGAGGCCGCTGCGGGACGGCAGTTGATCACTTCGACCGGTGAACTCGACTTCGGCTCGGTACGCAACCCGCGTGCCCTGGCCCTCGTGCTGGCGAACGCTGGTGTCGAGCACGAGCTGCTCTCGGTCGAGGTGGCCCGGGAACGCTTCCCACAGCTGGCGATCGATACCGAGGCGCTCTGGCATCCCGGGGCAGGGGTGATCGACGCCGAGACCACCGTGCAGGTGCTGGTCGAGGCTGCCACGGCGGCCGGTGCGCAGGTGGTCTCCTCCTGGCCGGTCGAGGAAGTCAGCGCCACGGGATCGGGCTATCTGGTGCAAGCTGCCGACGGGCGGACCCTGGAGGCGGAGCGGGTGGTGATCGCCGCCGGTGGCTGGCTGCCGACGCTGTTGGACCGGCTGCCGTTGCCGGCCGGGTTCCGGGCGAGTCTGCCGAAGCTGGAGGTCAGCCAGGAGAATGCGTTCCACTTCCCGTACGCGGATCCGGAGCAGATCTGGCCGACCTTCATCCACGAGGACTCCTCGATCCTGACCTACGGCCTGCCGGGCGGACGAGACGCGCAGTTCCGCGGTCTGAAGATGGCCGAGTTCAATGCCGGCCGGAAGATGCCGAGCGCGATCGATCAGGACGGCGTGGTCGATCCGGCCGCCCGCGACCGGGCCGTGGCATACGTCCGGCGCTATCTGCCCGGACTGGTGCCCGAGCCGTACGCCGAGACCACCTGCCTGTTCACCAACACCCCGACCGAGGACTTCGTCATCGACAGTGCCGACGGCATCACCATCGTCTCCGCCTGCTCCGGACATGGCGCCAAATTCGCTCCGGTGACCGGCGAGCTGGCGGCAGCCGCGGCGACCGGCGACCTCGCGGCGGTGCCGGCCCAGTTCCGCCCAGCCACCGGCGCCTCCTGATCTCTTGAGCCCGACGTCGCGGTG
>JASGEZ010000061.1:0-3837 GCA_047605905.1 Microlunatus sp. | reverse complement strand
TGTCCAGGTCGATCGACGGGTCGAGCTGGATCCGGGCACCCTCAGGAATACAGTCGCTGCGCCGCGAATCACCGTCGGTCTTGAGCGCCGGTGTGCGGACCACGTCGGCGCAGACCGTGTCAGTTTGCACCACCAACGCGTGGTCGATGACCCCGGCCTCGATCTCAGCCACCCGCACCACTCCGGCAGCCCGCGAGGCGCCGGATCCGGTGCCGGAACCGCCCCAGCCCCAGCCGTCCACGCTGCTGATGTTGTTGACCGCACCCCACGACGCCGTCCACGACGAATTACCCGACTTGGCCTGCCACAGCTCGTACGCCAGATCGCCCTGGAGAACCACGAGCACCCCGTCGCTGCCGGTGTTCGGCGTCGCCCCTGCCGGAATCGGCACTTGGTCAAATGGGCACTGACCCCAGGAATACGTGCAGGTCACCGTGACCGTCGCGGCACCTGGATCAGCCGTGTAGATCGGGACCCCGTACGCCACCAGGTTGGCGTTCGCCTGGTTGGAGCGACTGAACCTGGACACCATGGCAGCGCTGCTCGGGTCGAGCGCAGGAGCGGTGACGATCGGCAGGTTGAAGGGGCTCGACGACGCGAACGGGCGCGTGGCGGCATGGGCGCGCAACGACGGCATCAGCAGGCTCGTCAACGCGAGGCCGATGACCACTCGGCGGAGCAGACGGATCGATCGCGAACTGCAGAGCATGACTTGCGGGTCCTCTCGAAATCCCGAACCGGTTGTGTCACCGGTGTTTCGTAAGCCGATCCCTGCGCTGGTTCAGCCTGAAGGGTTCACCCTAAGCGATCGCCGCCTCGGAATGCACACTTGCGCGAGCCCCTCGGTCCATACCCGCCGGTGGATCTCCGCCGACGGTGCGCCGCCGCCGAAGCAGCAGGGCCCCACAGGTCAGCGCGACCATCAGCAACGGCGGTGCCGCCCACCGCCGGATCGGCTGCTTCTCGTTCGCCGGACCGGGCGATCCGATCAGCTGGTAATCGTCCTGCAGTGCCGCGAGTCGCTGTCGGCTCACCTGCGCAGCAGTTGCCGCGATCTCCTCCGCGGTCGCGGCATCGCCGGCCGTGACGGTGAGAACGACAGCACCACCCAGTCGCGACGGACCGAATCCGACCGTGACCGGCTCATCGCCGGAGACGCCGAGTGAGGCGGCGACCCCCTCGGCTGGAACCGCGGCGTCCAGCACCGCGGCGAACGTCGGTGCCAGCAGCCCGCGGCTGACGATGTCCTGCTGGTACGCGGTGCTGCCGTCGGCGGTTCCCGACACCGGATTGATGCTCAACGTCGTGGCCGACACGAATCGGGGCGCTCCGGTGCTGAGTGCTGCAGCTGCGCCGAGCGCCGAGACCACCGCGAGCGACAACAACACCAAGTCGACCGTCTTGCGCCGAGTCACCAGGGAGCCCCGCGGCGAGCTCTTGCCAGCCATGGCCGCAGTCGCGGGAGGGGCCGGCAGCCGACGGGCGTGGAGGTCGACAGCACCGGCAAACGCCGCCAGCAGCAACAATGCTCGGAAGTCGGAGATGTGCAGGAACACACTGGCGACCGCCCAGCCGACCACCCCGCTGAGCACGCCGGCGGCAAGCAACCGCAGGCGGGGGTTCTGAGCCCTGCCGGCCAATACGAGCGCACGGAGGCAGCAGAAGATGACGCAGCCGGCCAGCAGCAACCAGGCCGTCAGCAGCAGCACACCACCGTCGGCCGCCTGCTCGAGGTAAAAGTTGTGCGATGCCACGACGATGTCTACGGGCTGGTAGAAGTTCGACAGTCGGTCGTACTGCCCGAAGACACTGCCGTAGCTGCCGATGCCGTGACCGGTGACCGGAGCGTCGAGGAACATCTTCAGGGCGTCGAGTTGCAGCCGCTTCCTGGTCACCACCGACGGGTCGGCCAGGTTGGTGGAGGTCGACGTCACGTCGGTGAGCGAGTCGAGGCGGCTGCCCACGCCGGTGAGCGCCACCAACGCAGCCAGCACGAACGGCAACGCCAGCAGCGACCGGCGATACCAGCCGCCGGCCAGGGCCAGCCAGACGACCACAGCGATCAGCAAGGCGATGAATCCGCCACGGCTCTGGGTGAGATAGATCCCCATCCCGAGACTGACGACGCAGCCCGCCCACCACGCACGCGGCAGCCATCCCTTGGCCAGCGCAAACAGGCTGAAGGCGAGCGGGGTGAACATGATCAACAACCGGGCCCAGAAGTTCACGTCGGACGAGGTTCCGGCGTGACGAGGAGTCGACACCCCTTCCTGAACCAGCGGAACCTGACTCAGGCCGTACAGATCACCCGCGTTGTGCAACACGTACTCGTGGACGACCGTCAGCCCGGCCAGGGCCGCAAGCACCACCAGCGTGGCGACCACGGTCTCGTGCAACCGGCGAGTGGAGCACAGCAATGCCCAGGCCACCAGGAAGTAGATCAGGTCACGAGACCGCTCTTCGAGCAAGTTCTGGGAGGTCACCGGGTCGACCGCGTGGAGCAGACTGAGGCAGAACCCGGCGAAGATCACCGCCAGTCCGAGCAACACCGGAGACCAGGCGAAGGCGAACTGTCTGCGGCGGAACAGCACGAACAGCGCGACCAGCGCCAGGGCCAGCTCTGCCTTGTATGGCCCGAACCCGGTCTGAGCCGCGATCACACCGTTCAGCCCCGACACGTCGAAGGCCACCAGGAGGACCAGCGCGATCGTCGGTCGGAGCACCGCCAGCACCGCTCCGGCCACCCCGATGACCAGCATCGCCAGCAGAAGAACGATGTTCATGCGGCACTGGTGCCTTCCGCTCGAGCCCGCTGCGGATCCAGCTGCAACACCTCGTCGTAGACCGCAGCCACCACCTCGGGGCTGAACCGCCGGCGCCACGTCGCAGCGCTGCGCGCCGACAACTCCGCATTGCAGGCCGGGTCGGCGGCCCGACGCATAGCGTGCGCCAGGTCCTCCGGCGTCGTCGCCACCAGGCAGCCATCAGCATCGCCGGCCCCGAGGCCAAGGACCCCGTCGGGTGTGGCGACCACCGGGAGCCCCCGAGCGAGCGACTCCAAGACCTTGATCTTCACGCCGCTGCCGATCCGGAGCGGCGAGATCAGCGCGGCGGCCGAGTTCAAGATGCCGTCCAGATCGTCCACCCAGCCGAGACCGCGGACCCGGTTGCCCCATGCCTGCGCCTCGTCCGGCAGCGTGGTGGATCCGCGGCCGATCACGAGGATCTCGACCTCCGGCACCGCCGCCAGCACCGCATCGCGGCAGGAGCCGAGGAACCAGCTCAGCCCGTCCCGGTTCGGCTCGAAGTCCAGACCGCCCAGAAATACGAAGGTCGGCCTGCCGTCGAAGGTACGGACCCGTGCCCGTGGCTCGCGGAGCAACGGCGGCAGCGTGCGCACCGTGTCGTTGCCTGATCGATCACGCAGTTCCGCGGTCTCGTCGGCACTGACCAGCAAGGTGGCATCGAAGTGCGCAGGCGCGGCGTCTTCGGCCGCTGCGACCAGCTTGCGCTCCAGCTTCAGCAGCGGCGTGTAGACCCAGGGTTTGGTGCCCAACCGGCTGGCCGGCCCGGGAAGCAGCTTGCCGAACTCCCCCAACGGGTTGCTCACCTTGCCCGGCTCGTTGGCGATGCGGTCGAGCATCGTGGCATACCGGCGGGAGAACAGGTCGTCGGCGAAAAGCACCCGCCGTGACCGCGGACGCGACCGCGCATACTGACCCACTCGCATCGTGTCCCAGATCTCCAGGTCCGCGCCGATGGTCGCAAGCCGTTCGGTGATCGCCGACTCGACCTTGGGGGACCACAGTGCTGACTCCTGCAACGGCGCTCGCGCCG
>JASGEZ010000060.1:0-2606 GCA_047605905.1 Microlunatus sp. | reverse complement strand
GGCGTACGCAGTCTGGTCTCGGTGCAGGGATCGCTGGCCATGTTCGCGATCTGGCGCTGGGGCAGCGAGGAGCAGAAGCAGACCTGGCTACCCGCGATGGCGGCCGGCGACAAGCTGGGCTGCTTCGGGCTCACCGAACCCGACTTCGGATCCAACCCGGCCGGCATGCGTACGGTCGCACGGCGCGACGGCGACGACTGGGTGCTGAACGGCACCAAGATGTGGATCACCAACGGCTCGATCGCCGATGTGGCCGTCGTCTGGGCCAAGGCCGAGGCGGACGGTGACCACCCGGCCGGCATCCGCGGTTTCGTGGTGCCGACCGACACCCCCGGATTCTCCGCCCCCAAGATCGGCAGGAAACTCTCGCTCCGCGCCTCGATCACCTCCGAACTGGTGCTGGAGAATGTCCGGCTGCCGGGTGATGCGGTGTTTCCGGAGGTCGTGGGTCTGAAGGGACCGCTGTCGTGCCTGAACGAAGCCCGGTTCGGCATCGTCTTCGGCGCCCTGGGGGCGGCTCGCGACTGCCTGGAGACCGCCATCGAGTACGCCGCGACCCGTGAGGTGTTCGACCGGCCGCTGTCGTCGTTCCAGCTCACACAGGCCAAGCTCGCCGACATGACTCTCGAACTTCAGAAGGGATTCCTGCTCGCCCTGCACCTCGGCCGGTTGAAGGACGACCATCAGCTGGATCCGCGGCAGGTGAGCCTCGGCAAGCTGAACAACGTCCGTGAAGCCTTGGGGATCGCCCGGGAGTGCCGCACGATCCTGGGCGCCAGCGGGGTGACCCTGGACTATCCGGTCCTCCGGCACGCCAACAATCTGGAGTCCGTGCTGACGTACGAGGGCACTTCCGAGGTGCATCAGCTGGTGATCGGCCAGGCCCTGACCGGGGTCTCCGCCTTCAGCTGAGTGTTCGTCGCCTCCTCGGCATTCATCGAGTGTTCACGCCGACGGATGCTGGCGGTCTAGTTCTGCTGCTTCGCTGAAGGCGACAAACACGTACGCAGACAATCCGAGGAGAGAGTCGTGACCGACCTCGACAGCCGCGACACAGAGACCGGCACTTCCGCCGCATCAGATGGACAGCACAAGTCGTTGCTGCGCCGGATTCTGGACTGGCTGACGGCCGGATATCCGTCCGGCGTCCCGCCGACCGAGCGCTATGCCCTGATCGCACTGCTGAAGCGGACCCTGACCGACGAAGACATCCAGCAGATCATCGCCAGACTCACCGCCGAGAACTCCGCAGCCTTGGCCGACGGGGTGATCACCGATGAGGAGATCCGGGAGATGACCGCCCGCGTTCTGGAGCAGCCGCCATCCGAGGAGGACATCAACAAGGTCTCCGCCCGACTCGCCGCCGCAGGCTGGCCGCTGCAGGGCGTCTTCGTCAACGGTTCGAACCCCGACCGCTGACAGCCGAGAAGGAGCAGAAGCAGCCGAAATCGCACGATCGAGGTGTAACTGCTCCTTCTCGAGCAATCAGACAAGCCGACACTACGCCCGCGTACGGGTTAGTCGACGCCATGCTCGATGTGGCCCGGGTCTATCTGTCCACCGCCACGGAAGACCGCTCCGGCGAAGACCGCAGCCTCGTCGTCGTGCACGTCAATGCCGAACTGCTGGGTGAGCAGACTCGCAAGCCTCAAGCACCCGAACCCACGGATGTGCCAGACGCAAACGTTCCCGCGGGAACGTCCGGCAATCCCGAACCCGGTGATCCCTCGACCGATAACGACTCACTCGATCCAGAAGCCGCTGAGTTGATGACGGCCAAGACCGAACTGCCCCAACCAGCTCAAGTGCCGGACGCGGACGTTCCCGCGGGAACGCCCGACAAGACTGCGCCGACCTGTCACATTGACGGCGTGGGCGGTATCGAACCCGAGACAGCGCGCAAACTCTCCTGCGACGCCGATCTCCTAGGCGCGATCGTCGACGCCCATGGCGAAGTGCTGGCCCTGGGCCGTACCCGCCGGTTGGTCACCCGGGCGCAACGTCAAGCCCTGATAATCCGCGACCACGGAATGTGCCAGTTCACCGGCTGTCACCAGACTCGGCATCTGCAGGCTCATCACATCATCCACTGGTTCGACGGAGGGCCTACCGATCTGGCCAACCTGATCCTGCTCTGCCAGCGCCACCACACCGTGGTCCACGAAGGCGGCATGATCATTCAGCGATCGAGCAACCCGGCCCCGAGCGCCCGGCGATGGGAGTTCCTGAGGCACGAGCGGCGTAGCGAAGTGCGATGGCGCGATGGATCGGAGAAGCAGTGGGATCGGACGACCCCAGTGACTGCGATTGCGACAGGGCACTGACGCATTCCCACTCGCGACAGTCCAGGTGCATCTCCAACGGCCGTTCGAGAGGATTCTTGCCGTGAGCACGCCCACTCCCCCGACAACGATCGTTCGCAACGTACGCATCGTCGGTGTGGGAGCGGCAGGCAGCCCGCCGTCGGGGCCGGTCGATCTGAAGATCGTCTCCGACCGAATCACGCAGATCGAGCAGGCGGAGGTGGCTGGGCAGCAGAGCCGCGGGCTGGCCACGCAGGACGCAGATCTGGTCCTCGATGCCGATGGTCGCTGGGCGATCCCGGG
>JASGEZ010000059.1:0-4837 GCA_047605905.1 Microlunatus sp. | reverse complement strand
TCGAAGCTGTGAGAGGCAAGGCGATCGCCTCAGGGACGACCACCCTCCACACGTACGCCAGCAGAACCGCGAAGCCTGCCTTCGAACAGTTCGGCTTCCGAGTCGTCGCCGACCGGCCGGACAACGTCGTCGGTGGTGTGATCGTGCCGAACTACGAAATGCAGTGTGACCTGTAGTCGGGCCGGCGCTGAGTCTCATCGAAAGGTGCGTAGATGCTGCTTCGATTGCGGCGAAAGGACACCAGGGCACCTTTCGATCTGCGTAGTTGGGCCTCGGATTGGTCATGCTTTCCGTGGTGCTGGCAGGATCCCGTCCTATGGCAGGCACGCTGAGCGCCGAACTGGCGGCCAATGGGTATCCCGGCCGCGGGATCCTGGTAGCCCGGACGGCCGACGATGGCCTTTGCATCGTCTACTTCATGACCGGACGAAGTCCTGCGAGCCGAGATCGCGCTCTGGTGCGTGACGACGGCTCGCTTTACGCGCGGGCGCGCAGCGCTGCCGACCATGATCCGTTACGGCACTATCGGTCGGTCGCTGTAGGGCCACGTTGGTGCGTCGTCGGCAACGGCGACCAGGTTGACGTGATCACTGCCAACCTGGAGTCGATGAGTCCGACCGATGCGGTCCAAGGCATCGACTACGAGCCGGATCCGCCGCTCCGGACTCCGCGGATCTCGGTGGTGGCGCCACGGGACGGAGGACCAGTCGTCCTTGCCGCTTCGCGGGCGAGCGTGCTGAATCCAGCAACGACGAAGATCACCTGCCTCACGCTCGGCGACCTGGCTGTCGGTTGCGGCGTCTTGACCACCACCTATCGCTCCCGGGGGACCGAGGTCGTGGACACGAGCCATCCGCCAGTAGAGGTCTCGATCGATGCCGTTGCGGCCGACGAACTGCTGGCCGAAGTCTGGGGCGCGTTGCCTGCCGACCTACGTGTCGCAGCCGCGGTCGTCCAGCCGACTCTCGATGATCCGCGCGTCATTCGCGCGATATTGCCCTGACAGTCCGCTGGGGCCGCGCGCGTATTGCGCCGCGGGGCCGCAGACGATCGCGCACCGGGCGGGAATCGCGTCCGGATGGTGCCGCGGGGTCAGAAACGATCGACCACCCCAGCCCCAGCCCCAGCCGTTAGTCCTCGTCGTCGTCCAGGCGGGCAAGCCAGGTGGCGAGTTGATCGACGGCGGCTTCGAACTCGGGGTGGATGTCGACGAAGATGCGCAACTGCTCGCTGAGCCACGCCACGGTGACGTCCTCCTCACCCCGGCGTGACTCCAGCTCCTCGATCCCGCGGTCGGTGAAATACATCAGCTGAAGGCGGACTCGAGCAGTTCGCGCTGCTGAGCCTCGTGCACCTTCGCGGAGCCCACCGATGGCGCCGAGGAGGCCGGCCGGGTGTGCGGGGTGATGGTCCACCGCCGGTCCGGGTCCACTGCTTCCAGCGCCGAGACCAGGTTCAGCGCCATGAACGGCCAGGGACCCTGGTTGACCGGCTCGTCCTGCACCCACAGCAGATCCGGCGATGCGTTGGGGAACCCGCGTAGCTCGGCCACGATCTCCTTCGCCGGCAGCGGATAGAGCCGTTCGAGCGGGAGGATGGCCGTGTCCCGACGATCCAGCTTGGCGCGCTTGGTGACCAGATCCCACCGAACCTTGCCCGAGCACAGGATCACGCGGCGGACCGCTTCCGGCTCGATGATGTACGGATCGGACAGCACCGGGCGCCAATTGCCGTCGGTGAAGTCCTCAGGCTGGGAGACCGCCAACTTGTTCCGCAGCATCGACTTCGGGGTCATGACCACCAGCGGACGGTGCCGCTCGCCGATCGCGTGCTGCCGCAGCAGATGGAAGTGGCTTGCGGGCGAGGACGGCTGGGCGACCACGATCGAGCCTTCGGCGGCCAGCTGTAGATAGCGCTCGATCCTGGCCGAGCTGTGGTCGGGACCCTGGCCCTCGTAGCCGTGCGGCAGCAGCAGCACCACACCCGACTTCTGTGTCCACTTGGCCTCGCCGGAGGCGATGAACTCGTCCAGGATGGTCTGCGCGCCGTTGGCGAAGTCGCCGAACTGGGCCTCCCACAGCACCAGGGCATCGGGCCGGGCGACCGAATAGCCGTACTCGAATCCCATCGCCGCATACTCACTGAGCAACGAATCGAAGACATGGAACTTGCCCTGATCGTCATCGAGATGCTTCAAGGGAACGTACGCCTCGCCGGTCTTGCGATCGACGACGGAGGCGAACCGTTGGACGAAGGTGCCGCGCCGGCTGTCCTGGCCGGTCAGCCGGACGGTACGTCCTTCGAGCAACAGCGAGCCGAAGGCCAAGATCTCGGCCGTGCCCCAGTCGATGTTGCCCTGGGTGATGGCCGTCGCCCGGCGCTGCAGCTGCGGCATCACCTTCGGGTGCACGGTAAAGCCGTCAGGGAACGTCAGATGGGCATCGGCGATCTTCTTCAAGACCTCCGGCGACACCGCCGTGCCGTGGTCCGCACCCTCCTTGCTCGGGTACACCGGCACCAGCCGATGTTCATCGGCCGGAGGCGTCTTGGTGGCGTCGCGGACCTCGCGGAAGACACTCTCCAGCCGCTGCTGGAAGCGGGACATGACCTCCTCGGCATCCTCGATGGTGATATCGCCACGACCGATCAGCGCCTCGGTGTAGAGCTTGCGCGTCGACCGCTTCTTCTCGATCAGGTCATACATCAGCGGCTGGGTGAAGCTCGGGTCGTCGCCTTCGTTGTGACCGCGCCGGCGATAGCAGACGACATCGATCACGACGTCCTTGTTGAACTCCTGCCGGAACGCGAAGGCCAGCCTGGCCACCCGCGTACAGGCCTCGGGATCGTCGCCGTTCACGTGGAAGATCGGCGCCTGGACCATCCTGGCCACGTCGGTGCAATACATCGACGACCGGGACTCGGTCGGTGAGGTCGTGAAGCCGACCTGGTTGTTCACGATCACGTGGATCGTGCCGCCGGTGCGATAGCCGCGCAGTTGCGACAGGTTGAGCGTCTCGGCTACGACGCCCTGGCCGGCGAATGCGGCATCGCCGTGCAGAAGCATCGGCAGCACTGGGAACTCGCCGCCGCGATCGAGGATGTCCTGCTTGGCCCGGGCGATACCCTCCAGCACCGGGTTGACCGCCTCGAGATGGCTCGGGTTGGCGGCCACCGAGGTCTTGATCGTGGCTCCACTGAGGGCGGTGAACCGCCCCTCGGCGCCCAGGTGGTACTTCACGTCACCCGAACCCTGGACGGTCCGCGGATCGATGTTGCCCTCGAACTCACGGAAGATCTGCGCGTAGCTCTTGCCCACGACATTGGCCAGCACGTTCAGCCGGCCACGGTGCGGCATGCCGATGCAGACCTCTTCCAGGCCGAGATTCGCCGCCTGCTCGCAGATCTCGTCGATCACCACGATGGTGGACTCGCCGCCCTCCAGCGAGAACCGCTTCTGGCCGACGAATTTGGTCTGCAGGAAGGTCTCGAAGATCTCGGCCTCGTTCAGCTTGTCGAGGATTCGCAGGTGCTCCTCACGCGGCAACGACTCGTGCCGACGCTCCACCCGATCCTGAATCCACTTGCGCTGGGCCGGCTCCTGGATGTGCATGTATTCGATGCCGATGGTGCGACAGTAGGAGTCGCGCAGGATGCCGAGGATCTGACGCATTTTCATCAGGCCCCGGCCGCCGGCGAACGCGCCGGTCGCGAACTCCCGGTCCAGGTCCCACAGGGTCAGGGTGTGCGACTGGACATCCAGGTCGTGATGGGCGCGCTGGCGATACTCCAGCGGATCGGTGTCGGCCATCAGGTGGCCTCGGACTCGGTAGGCGTTGATCATCTCCATGATCCGCGCCTCCTTGGGGACCTGGTCCTCGTGGTCGGCGCTGATGTCTTGGGCCCAGCGGATCGGCTCGTACGGGATCCGCAGCGCGCCGAAGATGTCGTCGTAGAAGCCGTCCTCGCCGAGCAGCAGCGCATGCAGCCGAGCCAGGTACTGGCCCGAGGACGCGCCCTGAATGACCCGGTGGTCATAGGTCGAGGTCAGCGTCATCACCTTCGAGACGCTCATCTGGGACAGCTTGTCGGGATCGGAGCCCTGGAATTCCGGTGGATAGTCCATCGACCCGACGCCGATGATGGCGCCCTGTCCGTTCATCAGCCGGGGCACCGAGTGATTGGTGCCGATGGTGCCGGGGTTGGTCAGGGTGATGGTGGTGCCGACGAAGTCCTCGACCGTCAGGTTTCCGGCCCGAGCCTTGCGGACGACCTCTTCGTACGCCGCCCAGAACTGCGCGAAGTCGAGACTCTCGCAGCTCTTGATGCACGGCACCAGCAACTGCCGGGTCCCGTCGGACTTCGGCAGATCGATGGCCAGCCCCAGATTGATGTGTCGGGGCTGGACCATCGTCGGCTTGCCGTCGACGATCTCGTAGCCGTTGTTCATCTCCGGATGCGTCTTGAGCGCCTGCACCATCGCGAAGCCGATCAGGTGCGTGAAGCTGACTTTGCCGCCGCGAGCGCGGCGCAGATGGTTGTTGATCACGATCCGCTGGTCGATCAGCAGCTTGACCGGCAAAGACCGGACGCTGGTCGCGGTGGGCACCGACAGCGAGGCTTCCATGTTCTTCGCGGTCCGGGCCGGGGTGCCACGGAGCACGGTCTTGACCGGCTCCTCCAGGTCCACCGTCGGCCGGTTCGACGGGTTCGGTGGGTCGGCCGGCACACCGCCACGTCGCCCGGGAGCGGTCGGCCGAGCGTTCTTGTTGGTGGTGGGCTGCTCGACCTTGGCCGGTCGCCGGGCCGAGGCGGCGGGTGCCGTCCGCATGCCCGCCGG
>JASGEZ010000058.1:0-29115 GCA_047605905.1 Microlunatus sp. | reverse complement strand
GACCGGTACGCCTTCGACCGGGCCATCGCGGAGCTGGGCTGGGATCCGGCCCGACTTCCGATGGCGCTCTAGCTCGCAGGGTGCTACCCAAGTAGCATCAAGGTATGAAGCTGAGTGTCAGCCTGCCCGAAGAGGATGTCGCGACTCTCGACGAGTTTGCCAGTGCCACCGGACTGCGTACGAGGTCCGCAGCGGTGCAGTACGCAATCCGACTGCTGCGCCGGGCAGAGCTGGAATCGGACTACGAAGCGGCCTGGGCCGAGTGGGAGCAGTCGGGTGACCAGCAAACGTGGGACGTCGCCTCCGCTGACGGGCTCGGCGATGCTGCGCGGTGAGATCCGTCTGGTTGATCTCGATCCCGTCCGAGGCAGCGAGGCGAACAAGCGTCGACCCGCGGTCATCGTCAGCAATGATCGTGCGAACACCATGGCGGCACGGCTCGGACGAGGTGTCGTCACCGTCGTACCGGTGACGAGCCATACCGCGCGGGTCTATCCCTTCCAGACGCTTCTGTCGGCCGAGACCACCGGGCTGCGCCAAGACTCCAAGGCGCAGGCCGAGCAGGTCCGTTCCGTCACGGTGGAGCATGTTGGTGCGGTGTTGGGGCGGGTCCCGGCTGGCACCATGGCGCGGCTCGACGACGCCCTTCGTCTGCACCTGCAGCTTTCCTGAGCGGCCGCCGCACTCTGCGTCAGATCTGGTGGCATCCACCGATCGGTGGATGGACGGCCGACTGAACGGCCGATGTTGGCAGCCCGATCGATTCCTACCGTCGATGACATGGCTGCAACGACTCCGACCGTCACGACACCCGGGATCAGACTGCACGGCCTGGACGCGCTCCGGGCCGGAGCGCTGCTGCTGGGCATCGTGCTGCACTCGCTGCTGCCCTTCGTGCCCGGAGTGCCCTGGCTGGTGGTCGACAACGGGTCCAGGATGGTGGCCGGCATCCCGGTGTATGTCATCCACCTGTTCCGGATGGCGCTGTTCATGCTGCTCGCCGGCTACTTCGGTCGCATGGTCCTGCATCGCCGCGGGACCACGGCCTATCTGAAGGATCGGCTGGTACGCATCCTGCTCCCGTTCGTGGCGTTCTGGCCGCTCGCGGTGCTCCCGCTCGGCGTACTGGCCGTGGTCAACGCCCAGCTCCAGGGCACCGAACTCCCACAACCGCCGACCACCGACGACACCGGCGGAAACGCTGCGGCGTCGTTCAATCCCGGCCAGCTGTGGTTCCTGCTGGTGCTGATGCAGTGTGCGCTGATCGTCGTCCTGCTCCGGTCGGCGGCTATCCGGGTGCTTGGGGCGGATCGGTGTGCCGCGATCACCGCGGTCATCGGTCGCATCCTCAGCGTGCCCGGTGGAATGCTGCTCGCCGCGCTCCCGTACGCGATCGGTCTCTTGCTCCAGGGATCGGTGATCGGCGGTGTGATTGCGCCGGCGACGATCCTGCCCGAGGCTCCCGCGCTGACCGTCTACCTCGGCGCCTTCGTCGTCGGCTGGACCTTGCACTCCCTTCCCGACGCATTCCCTCGGATCGCCCGCTGGTGGCCGGTGTACCTCGGCGCGGCGGTGATCTTGAGCGTTGTCGGCCTCGGCCAGAGTGATCCCGCGACTCCGACCCCATTGCCCTTTGCTGCCACGACCATGGCGCTGGCTGCGTGGTCCTGGGTCTATGCGCTGCTCGGACTGTGCGTACGGTTCCTGCACGCGGAGCATCGGTGGATTCGCTATCTCGCCGATGCGTCGTACTGGATGTATCTGATCCATCTGCCCCTGTTGGTCGGCTTCGAGATCCTGCTGGTCGCCCAGCCCTGGCCGATCCTGGTCAAGCTCGGTCTCACCTGGCTCGTCGTGGGCGCGGTGATGGTGATCAGCTATCACCTGCTGGTCAGATCGACGCCGATCGGCCGCTGGCTGAACGGGCATCGCTATCCGTTCCAACTGCCGTTCCGGGGAGAATCGAGAGCATGATCGCTGCCGAAGCGCGAGTGCCGGCCCTCTCGGCAGTGCTGCGTTGGGCGCCGGTTCCGCTGCTGATCGTGTCCACGGTCCTGGGCTGGCTGACCACGCCGGAGCTCCTCCGTCCGGACCGTATGAGGCTGTCCCTGCTGCCGACGCTCGCGGTGCTGCTGCTCCGAGTGGCCGCCGAACTGCTGCATGCCAGGCTTCGCGTGGCTGGACCTTCGGTGCTGATCGGCTACGGCGTACACGCGCTGGTGTTGATCGTCGGCGTCTCCTTGAATCCGTTTCTCTGTATCTACGCCTTCTTGGGTTACCTGGACTCCGAGCGGTTCCTCGGCGACCGGTTGAGCGTTCCCGGCGTGGTCCTGACGGGATTGATCTGTGGCTTCGGTCAGTCCGGTGGGCTGCCCGGGGTCGCCGCGACGCCGGTGCTGTTCGTGATCCTGGCGGCGATCAACATCACCCTGGCACTGGCGATGATGTGGGTGATGCGCAGCAGCGAGCGTGCGGTAGCGGCTCGCGAGCGGGCCGTCGAAGAGCTCGCCAAGGTGCATCAGGAGAATCTCGAGTTGCAGGCCCAACTGCTGCAAGGTGCTCGTGACAAGGGCATCGCCGACGAGCGTGCCCGGTTGTCCCGCGAACTGCACGACACCGTGGCGCAAGGTCTGGTCGGAGTGATCCGTCAGCTGGAGAATCTTCCGGGCGACCTGGAGCCCGAGGTCCGGGTACGGGTCGACCGCGCTGAGTGGGCAGCCCGGGATTGTCTGACCGAGGCCCGTCGTGCCGTACGCGCGCTCGGCCCGCAGCAGTTGGAGGAGGCGGATCTGGTCGATGCCGTACGGGCCGTGACCGAGACCTGGTCACTCGCCCACGACATCGCCGCCGAGGTCCGGGTGGATGGGACACCCCAGCGGGGGAGTCGCGATCACGTCGTGCTGCGGGTCGTCCAGGAGTCGCTGGCGAACGTGGCCCGTCATGCCCGGGCCAACCATGTGACGGTCACCCTCAGTTGGCTGGCCGACGAGTTGATCGTCGATGTACACGACGACGGAGGCGGATTCGATCCGGCGGCAGTCGCGCACGGCCGTGGTCTGGACGGGATGGTCGAGCGGCTGTCGGCAGCCGATGGCCGCCTCGTGGTCGAGAGTGCCGTCGGCGAAGGCACCACGGTCGTGGCGGTGGTGCCGCGATGATCCGGGTCGTCGTCGTGGACGACCATCCGGTGGTCCGGGACGGTCTGACCGGCATGTTCGGTGCCGAGGACGGCATTGAGGTGGTCGGTGAAGCCGGTGACGGTCGGGAGGCGCTGGTCGTCATCGGCCGGGTCGATCCCGACGTCGTGCTGATGGATCTGCGGATGCCCGGCGGCGATCCGACGGGGAGCGGGGGAGTGCACGCGATCCGGGCACTGCGCAGGGAGTCCCGCACCCGGCCGCGGATCCTGGTCCTCACCACCTTCGACTCCGATCGCGACGTACGCGGCGCGATCGAGGCCGGGGCCGACGGCTACCTGCTCAAGGACGCCCGCCGCGCCGAGCTGGTCCGGGCCGTCCAGGATCTGGCAGCCGGACGGTCGGTACTGGTCCCGTCCGCACTGGCAGCGCTGACTGCCCGTGACGGCGAAGCGAGCCTCTCCGGCCGGGAGGTCGAGGTGCTGCGGCTGGTTGCCGACGGCCTGACCAACGGCGCCATCGCGCGCCAGCTGCTGATCAGCGAGTCGACAGTGAAGACGCACCTGCTCCATGTCTACGCCAAGCTCGAGGTCGGCGACCGCGCCTCGGCTGTCCGGGTGGCCTGGGAGCGCGGTCTGGTCTAGTCAGCAGGAGGTGAGGTCAGGCCCGGGCGGTAGAGTTGGTCGGGTCGAGCGGAGGGCGGTGAACCAATGAGTCATATGACGACCTCAGCCTGGCCTGACCGGCTCATCCGGCTTGACGACTGGGAGTCGCTGCCTACCGACGAGTCCCACAAGATCGAGTGCGTCGAGGGAGTGCTCGTTGTGACGCCCAAGCCGCTACCGCGACATCAGCGAACCATGGTGCGGCTCAGCACTGCGTTGGAGCAGATCCTGCCTGAGGAGTACGGCGTACTCGCAGATGTCGAGGTCTTGCTGGCGCGAGTTCCATTGACCGTACGAGCGCCCGACGTTGTGATCGCAGACTCCGCGGCGATCAGTGAGAATCCGCCGCGGCTGCCGGGTTCCGCTGTCCGGCTGGCGGTTGAGGTGCTGTCCGAGGGTAGCCGCCGTACCGACCGAGTCACGAAGATGAGCGAGTACGCCGAAGCAGGCATCCCTGAGTACTGGATCGTGGATCTCGCAGGTGACGCGACCCTGTCGATTTACACGCTCGATGATCGCGGTCACTATGACTGGCGTGGCGACTACGCCGGGACCTGCAACGTCACCGCCTGCGGTCGGCCCATCGAACTCGACCTCGACGCCATCAGCCAGATCTGAAAGCCGCGCCCGTCTCGGGTTGATCCGGTGGCCCTCTGGTATCGGTGTTTTACGATAGAGCTGGTGTATCGTGAAAACCCGATACCGAGGAGGTGGCATGGCTCAATACACGTCGCGGTTGCGGGCGCCAGGCGACTTCGGCCTCGCGGTGCAGCAAGCGAGGCTGGCGCGTGGGATGTCGCAGACCGAACTCGCCGCCGAGCTGGGCATCCCTCAAAGCACCATCAGCGAGATCGAGAACGGCAAATCGACCATCTACCTGCGGAGGCTGTTGAGCATCGCGCGTATCACAGGGATCGAGTTCTGGGCGCGGTGGGAGGACGATGATGCGGCTCGGGGTTGAGTTGTACGGAACTGTTGTCGGCACTCTGGAAGGCGACACGCGCGCCTTCGACTTCCTGCCTACTGAAGAGGGGATCAGCCGCTTCGGTGCGAACAGTCCGGTGCTCTCCGTGGCGATTCCGCTGACGCCCGGTCCGCGGCGAGACCATGCCCGGCGCCGGCGCAACTGGTTCGCCGAGTTGCTGCCCGAAGGTGACCAGTACGACTACATGCTTGCGCAGTCGGGCGTTCGGCGCGGTGACACGCTCGCGTTCCTTGCCCGCTACGGGCGGGACGTCGCGGGCGCGCTTCAACTCTGGGATCTGGACGACCCGACGGAGCCGAAGACGCCAGCGTTGAGGCCCGTGAACCCGGCGCAGATCAGGATGCTGCTGGAGGACCCGATCGGCTCACCTCTTGCGAACGATCGCGACTCCGGGAAGTCGTCGCTCGGTGGCGTACAACCCAAGGTGGTGCTGACGCGCACCGCGGAGGGCTGGGTGCAGGCACTCGGCGGCCATCCGACGACGCACATTCTCAAGCCGCAGCTCGACGGCGACAGGGCAACCGTTGTCTTCGATGAGGAGTACGGGTCGCGCCTCGCACGGCGAATGGGTCTTGCAGACTTCGTGACGGAGATCGAAGAGTTCGACGGGCTGGCGGCGATTGTCATCGAGCGGTATGACCGGGTTGACGGCACACGTGTGCACCAGGAGGACTTCAGCCAGGCGCTTGGCGCAAGCGGCAACGAGAAGTACCAGGAGATCGGGGGAGTGGTCAGCCTGCGGCGCATCGCCGAGATCCTGACCCGCTATGCCCCCGGGGACGACCTCCGCCGCCTGGCCCGGATGGTCGTGCTCGCCGTCGGCATCGGCAACCTCGACCTGCACACGAAGAACCTCGGTCTGATCCACCCCATCGACGGCGACGTGACACTTGCGCCCGCCTACGACGTCGTGCCACAGGCGCATCTGAGGAACGACGGAAAGCTTGCTCTCGCCGTGAACAAAAAGTACCGCCACCTCGACATCACCAGCGATGATCTCCAGACGGAGTTCGCGTCATGGGGGCTGAGACGGACGACCGTGACCGTAGAGGAGGCGCTGGAGGAACTCGCGGGCATCGTGGGTGAGGAGCTTCCTCTGGATGGTGCTTTTGAGGCGCTTCAAGAGCAGACCTTCGGGTTCGTCGGCAATCTGCGTAGCGGTAAACCAGTCGGTGGCCGGATCTGAAGCTGCACTGCTCTCCTTGCGGCGCAGGTGTTGTCCCTAGTGGGGCCGGTGTTGTCTTTTTCGGGATGATGTTGGCAATGTCGTTCCAGCGCTGGAATCTGTGTGGCGGAGCCGTCAGGGTGGCAGCGTGCCAACCCCTCGCAAGTCTCTGCCCGGCCACCTGGCCCGGGGATCGTTCCGTACTGCTGCGGCCATGTCAGCGGGCTTGGGTTGGGGTGTGCTCCGCGGACCTGGTGTGCAGCGAGTCAGCCGCGGCTTGTACGTCGCGGCGGACGCCGAACCTACGTCCCGTACGGTGCTTGCCGCCTACCTCACAGTGCTGCCGCAAGGATGCACCGCGGTCGACGGGGTCAGCGCTCTGCATCTGTGGGGTGTCGAGGTCGGGACCGAGAAGCCGTACCGATTTGTCACAACAGCCAAGCACTACTCGGTGCGCGAGAACGTCCGGATACGCCGAGCCGTCGAGCTCCCGCCGACCACGAACCTCGTTGTCGATCCGATTCCCGCCCTGGTTGCGGCCCGTCGGGATCTCGGCCTGATCGGCCTGGTAGTCGCAGGGGACTGGCTGGTTCAGTCCGGACAAGCCGAGTTGGCCGATGTCCGGGACGCGCTCGCCGCCACGACCGGCCGAGACAGCCTGGTGGCTCGGCGCGCTGCTGAGTTTGTGCGCAAGGGCAGCGAGTCGCCGCGAGAAAGTCGGCTCCGCCTGTTGTTGGTGCTCGCCGGGCTGCCGGAGCCGGAGTGCAACGTGGAGATCTGGGATGAACTCCGGTTCCTGGCCAGGGTTGATCTCTACCTGCGCCAGTGGCAGGTTGCGGGCGAATACGAGGGCGACTGGCATCGAACCGATCCTGAGACGTATGCGAAGGATCTGAAACGTCACGAAGAGTTGGCAGCGTTCGGGGTCTTGTCGGTAAGGGTGGCCAAAGAGCATCTGAAGAGACCGCGCGAAGTAGTCCAGCGGGTCTATCTGGCGTTGCTCTCCCGGGGCTACGACGGCCCGTCGCCGGTCTTCACCGCTGAGTGGTGTCAGGCCTTCGAACCCTGGCGGGTGAGAGGCGACTAGCGGATGCTTCGATCGAGCTGATGCATCCGGTACTCGCCACTCGCATCCCATGGTGCGGCTGATCCATCCGTAAGTCGCCGCTCGTAAAGTCGGCCGGGTGTGAGTGGCGACTTCAGGATGCTTTGCTCAGCGAACCGTCTACAAGTCGCCACTCGGGCAGCGCGTGCCCAGGCGGCAGGCCGGCCTCACCACCGGCGCGAACCAGCGACACGCCGGAGCGACCAGGAAAACTACATGTGGGTAGTTACAAACGCGCGATCACCAGATATGGTGTTCCACGTAGCTGGTTCGGCCGCTCAGCCAGAGCGGTCGTCGTAAGAGGGAATCCGGTGCGAGACCGGAACTGCCCCGCAGCGGTGAGCGAGAACGACCGCCGTCAACAGCACTGGGAGCGATCCTGGGAAGCGACGGCCAGTAGGCCCTGCGTGCCCGTCCGGCCGGATGGTGCACGCGCTGCTCGCGAGTCCGAAGACCTGCCCGCTATCGCTCGTGGCCGAATCCACGAGCGTGCGTCCGTGGCCTCGTGGGAGGGCCGGCGACGAGTGAGGCCCCGATCGGGTGAGCCCATTCTCGCTGTCCCTGCCCTGATCACGGCCGCGACCACCGACTCGCAGCATCTGGAACGAGGGACCCCATGAGCGCATCGATCTCCGGCACGACGACGCCGAGCAGCACCAGCACGACCATCCGCGTTCGCAAGCGCGATGGCTCGCTGGAGCCGTACGACGGCTACGAGATCGCGGAGTCGATCTCCGCCGCTGCCCGCGGCCTGGAGGAGGCGATCGCGCGGACCACGCAGATCTGCTCGGAGCTGGAGATCGTCCTCTTCGACCAGATCACCACCGAGCAGCTGGACGAGGCCGTCATCCAGGTCGCATTGCAGAACGTCAAGGACGACCCGGCGTACGACACGATCGCCGCCCGACTGCTGGTCAAGACCCTCTACAAGCAGGTCTTCGGCCAGACCCACGACCTGTTCGGCGAGGCTGTCGAGGAGACCATCGCGCTGTTGCACCGGGACTACTTCGGTGGCTACATCGAGCAGGCCGTCAACCGGGGCATGCTGGACGCGAGGCTGGCCGAACTGTTCGATCTCGACCGGCTGGCAGCCGCCTTGGATCCCACTAGGGACGATCTGCTGCGCTACATCGGCGTGCAGACCATGCGGACCCGCTACATGCTGACCGAGCAGGCCACCAGCACCGGCAAGAAGCGGTCGCTGGAGGTGCCGCAGTTCTTCTGGATGCGAGTCTCGATGGGCTTGGCCCTCAACGAGGACGATCCGACCGAGGCAGCCCTCGGCTTCTACGACAAGATGTCGCGCCTGGAGTATCTGGCAGCCGGCTCGACGCTGGTCAATGCCGGTACGTCCTACGCCCAGCTGTCCAACTGCTTCGTGATGCAGATGGAGGACGACATCGAGCACATCGCCAAGTCGGTCCGCGATGTCATGTGGCTGACCAAGGGCACCGGTGGCATCGGGCTGTCGGTCACCAAACTGCGCAGCGAGGGCTCGCCGATCCGGTCCAACAACACCACCTCGACCGGTCCGATCCCGTTCATGCACACCATCGACTCCACCCTGCGCGCGGTCTCCCGCGGCGGCAAGAAGTTCGGCGCGCTCTGCTTCTACATGGAGAACTGGCACCTCGATTTCGCCCAGTTCATCGACCTGCGGCAGAACTCCGGCGACCCCTACCGGCGCACCCGGACCGCCAACACCGCGGTGTGGATCTCCGACGAGTTCATGAAGCGGGTCCGCGACGACGCCGACTGGTATCTCTTCGACCCGCTGGAGACCCCGGATCTGGTCGAGCTCTACGGCGCCGCCTTCTCCGCCCGCTACGCCGAGTACGCCGCGATGGCGGAGGCCGGCACGATCCAGCGGTTCAAGAAGATGAAGGCCCGCGAGCAGTTCCAGTCGATCCTGATCTCGTTGCAGACCACCTCGCACCCGTGGCTGACCTGGAAGGACACGATCAACACCCGGGCGCTGAACAACAACACCGGGACGATCCATCTGTCCAACCTGTGCACCGAGGTGTGCCTGCCGCAGGATCGGGAGAACGTCGCGGTCTGCAACCTGGCCTCGATCAACCTGTCGAAGCACCTGGTCGAGGTCGACGGCAAGCTCGGCATCGACTGGGACCGGCTGCGTGCCTCGGCCCGCTCGGCCGTCCGTCAGCTCGACAACCTGATCGACATCACCATCTCCTCGGTGCCCGAGTCTGAGCACTCGAATGACCAGAACCGCGCCGTCGGCCTGGGCGTGATGGGCTTCACCGACATCGTCGAGCGGCTCGGCCTCAGCTACGAGAGCGAGGCGGCGTACGCCCTGATCGACGAGCTGATGGAGTTCGTCAGCTTCCACGCCATCGACGCCAGCGCTGATCTGGCCCGGGAGCGCGGCAGCTATCCGAACTTCGCCGGCTCCCGGTGGTCCAAGGGCATGGTGCCGATCGACACCCTCCAGGTGCTGGCCGCCGACCGCGGCACACCGCTGAGCGTGGACCCGACCGCCCGGATGAACTGGGAGGCGCTGCGTAGCAAGGTCGCAGGCGGCATGCGGAACGCCACTCTGCTGGCGATCGCCCCGACCGCGTCCATCGGCTTGGTCGCCGGCACCACGCCGGGCATCGACCCGCAGTTCAGCCAGATCTTCAGCCGCTCCACCTCGGCGGGCAAGTTCCTCGAGGTCAACCGCAACCTGGTTGCCGACCTGAAGGCCCGGGGACTGTGGGAGCAGATCCGCGAGGATCTGCTGCGCCATCAGGGCGACCTGTCGCAGATCGACGGGATTCCCGAGGAACTGGCGGCGGTCTACCGGACCTCGTTCCAGCTGTCTCCGTATGCGTTCCTGCACGTGGCAGCGCGGGCACAGAAGTGGATCGACCAGGCGATCAGCCGGAACATCTACCTCGCCGACCGGGACATCGCCACCATGGTGGACCTCTACCAGGAGGCCTGGAACCTCGGGGTCAAGACCACCTACTACCTGCACATGAAGCCGCGGCACCAGGCCGAGCAGACCACGGTCAAGGTGAACAAGGCAGCCGAGCTGCGACCGACCTCCAGCAGCGGTGGTCCGGCACGTCGCGGCTTCGGCGCGGCTCGCCGACCGGCCCCTGCACCGACCGTCACGCCTGCTCCCACCGTCACCGCAGCCCCGGCGGCGATCGCCGCCCCGGTCATTCCGGCACTCGACCTCGTCGATACCTGCCCCACCGACCCGATGGAACGCCTGCAGTGCGACTCGTGCCAGTGAGCCGGAAAGGAATCTGATCATGACCAGCACCACCCATCCCAGCATTCTCGGCACCGGCATCGAAGAGGGCCTGCTGCTCAAGCCGGTGACCTATCAGTGGGCCTACGACCTCTACAACCAGGCCGTGGCCAACACCTGGTTCCCGCACGAGGTCCAGCTCGGTGAGGACCTGTCCGACTTCTCCCGGATGAGCCCGGACGAGCGGCATGCCCTGACGCATCTGATGAGCTACTTCAACCCGAACGAGTTGCTGGTGAACAAGGCGCTCGCCTTCGGCGTCTATCCCTACGTCAATGCGGCCGAGTGCCATCTCTATCTGGCCAAGCAGATGTGGGAGGAGGCGAACCACTGCATGGCCTTCGAGTACGTGCTGGAGACCTTCCCGATCGACCGGGCGGCGGCATACGAGTCGCACGTCACGGTGCCGTCGATGGCGGCCAAGGAGGAGTTCGAGGTCCGCTACATCAAGCGGATGACCGAGCAGACCCTCGACATCTCCACCATCGAGGGCAAGCAGGACTTCGTCCGCAATCTCGTGGCCTACAACGTGATCCTGGAGGGCATCTGGTTCTACTCCGGCTTCATGGTGGCGCTGTCGTTTCGGCAGCGGAATCTGCTGCGCAACTTCGGTTCGCTGATCGACTGGATCGTCCGGGACGAGAGTCTGCACCTCAAGTTCGGCATCAACTTGATCCTGACCGTGCTGGAGGAGAACCCCGACATCGCGACCGAGGAGTTCGCCGCCGAGATCCAGGACATGATCATCGGCGCGGTGGCGATGGAGGAGGCGTACAACCGGGATCTGCTGCCGAACGGCATCCTCGGCCTGAACGCGGACTACATCAACACCTACGTGAAGTATCTGGCCGATCGCCGGCTGGAGGAGCTGGGCTTCGAGCCGGTCTACGGCGTCGCCAACCCCGCCAAGTGGATGGCGGCGGCCAACGACACCCTCGAGCTGGTGAACTTCTTCGAGTCCATCAACACCTCCTACGAGGTGAACGCCCGCGCCTGAGAGTGACCGGGGATCGGGAACCTGGTGGTGCCGTTGGATCGGTGCTTCCTATACTCCTCGCGTGTCCAGCGGCGCGACAACGTGGTTCGTGGCGACGAGCCCCCCGAAGAAGCGGCGCGTCACGATCAACGATGTCGCGCGCAAAGCCGGGGTAAACAAGGGCACCGTGTCCAGGGCGCTGCGGGGGATGGACGGCGTCGGCGCGGAGACCCGAGCCAGGATTCTCGAGGCGGCTGAGGAACTCGAATACTCGGCGTCCGAGTTGGGGATGGCGCTGGCCACCGGGTCCACCAGAACCGTCGGGATCGTGCTGCCGAGTCTGCGGTCGTGGTATTTCTGCGAGGTGGCTTCCGGTGCGAGCGACGTGCTCAGCAACGCCGGATTCCGGATCGAGCTGATCAACCTCGACATCGACTCCGATTTCCTGCAGATCGACTCCGAGCAGTTCGCCCGGCTCTTCCGCCAGTTGGGTGCGGGGCGGTCGCGTGACGCCTTGCTCTTCGCCGGCACGATGAGCATTCCCGATGACAGGGACGGCCGAGCGCTGGTTCCGGTCGCCGCGCACGGCGGGCCGCTGTCGACCGCCCCCGGTGTGTTCGTCGACCACCAGGAGGGGGGCCGGCTGGTTGCCGAGCATCTCACGGGGCTCGGGCACACCGCCTTGGCCATGGTGGACGGCCGAATGCCGGCCAAGGTGGACGCGAGCATCTGGGAGTTGCGCGCGGCCGGGTTCCTCGCCGGCGTCGCGGAAGCGGGTCTGGACCCGGACACGGTCCGACAGTTGCGACCGGGCGACTGTCACTGCGTCGACGGTGAGCGGATCGGCCAGGAACTGCTGATGGCGCCCGCCGAACTGCCGAGCGCGGTGTTCTGCCAATCCGACGAGCTCGCCTTCGGGCTGATCGCGTCCTTGCGTCGTGGCGGGGTGCACTGTCCCGCCGACATCTCCGTCGCGGGCTTCGACGATCATCCGATGGCCCGCCTGTGGGACCTCACCACGGTGGATCAGCACGCGTCCGCCCAGGGGGTCCGAGCGGCGTACGCCTTGCTGGACATGCTCGGGATCCGGAGCGGAGATCAGGGCGACCAGGAGCCGGCCTCCCGGCGGCTGGGCGTGCAGCTGATCGTCCGGGATTCCACGGGTTCGGCACCGTCACCCGTATAACGTTTCGGCAGGACCCTTGCCCTGCGGGGGTCCGTCATGGTCTGCTGCCCAATGATCACAATAGGCCGACCAATGCGAGTGGTTCGTTGACAACCGGTTGCGAGGTGGGCAGGATCATCCGCAAACAGGGGTCCTCTGGCTGTCGGTAGCCGTAGAGAGGCCACATTCGAGGAGGAATGGATGACAGAGGTCAAGGACGCGCTCGGCCGGGCGGTATCGCGGCGGAGCTTCCTGGGCACGACCGCACTGGCGGGCCTCGGCGTTGCCGGTGCCGGCACGCTGTTGGCGGGCTGCGGTGGTGGCTCGGGCACGGGTGGCAGCACCGGTGGAGAAGGCAAGGAAGGCGGGGGTCCGATTACCTGGGCCAACTGGGCCAACCCGGGCGAGGCCACTCGCTTCAAGGAGTTCTCCGCCGACTACACCAAGCAGTACGGCACTCAGGTCACCTGGCAGCAGGTGGTGGGTGACTACCAGCCGAAGATCATGACGCAGCTGGCCGGCGGCGCGGCACCGGACGCCTTCTATGTCAACACCGAGATGATGTCGACCGTCATCAGCAGCGGCAAGTTGGTCGCGCTCGACGACTTCCTGGCGTCGGCCGATTCGCCGGCCAAGGTCGATGACTTCCATCCGGGTCTGCTGCCCTGGTGCAAAGGCGAGGACGGCAAGCTCTACGGGCTGCCGGTGGACTGCAACCCGCTCGTCTTCTGGTTTAACAAGGGCATGCTGCAGGAGGCTGGTGTCACGACCGATCCCGCGGCTGCCTTTGAGGCCGGCACCTGGAACCAGGCGACCCTGGACGACATGCTGACCAAGATCAAGGCCACCGGCAAGCGTGGCCTCGTGGTCGAGGCTGAATGGTCCTACTTCACCAGCATCATCACCGCCCTCGGTGGCACTGCCTTCGACCCGGACAGCGGCAAGTGTGTCTGGGACACCGACGCCAAGGCTTTGGAGATCCTGGCCTGGCTGTTCGACCACTTCAAGGCCGAGACCATCACCTATGGCGGCTCGCTGCCGAAGGGCCAGGGCGCGGAGCAATTGTTCTACGCCGGCCAGTTGGCCATGGTGACCAAGGGACGCTGGATCCTGCCGAACCTGAAGAAGCTGAAGAACCTGCAGTACGACATGGCGCCGTATCCGTCGGCGGACGGCAAGACGATCACGCCGGTGACCATTCCGGTTGCGGCGATGTCGGTGCAGACGGGCGCCAAGGACAAGGACGCATCGCTGAAATTCCTCGCCCGCTATTGCAACGCCGATGGCCAGAAGTTCCGGCTGTCCGGCGGTGGCAACGCAGTGCCCTCGGTCTCGGGTCTGGACGACATCGTGCTGGAGGACAACCTGCCCCCGGGTGGCAAGTACTTCAACGAGGTCGCCAAGGTGGGCTATGCGATTCCGCTGATCATCGCCACCAACCCGAAGGTGGCGACCAATATCCAGCCAACTATCGATGCCACCGTCAAGTCCGGTGCTGACTCGAAGACCTTCGCCAAGAAGATCGCTGCCTATATCAACAACGGCGGCAAGTAAGGATGAGCTCCGCAACCGATACCCGTGCGGCCACCACCAGTAGTTCTGGTGGTGGCCACGCGGAGGCGTCCAAACGACGCAGGAACCGGGAGGCGCTCCTTGCCTACGGTTTCCTGGCGCCCCAGGTGGTCGGTCTGCTGGTCTTCATGATCGGTCCGCTGATCTTCGCGGTGGTGCTGGCCTTCCTCAACTGGGACGGCTTCGGGAACAAGTCGTTCGCCGGTCTGTCGAACTTCGTCTGGGTCTTCACCGATCCGCAGATGCAGATCTCGATGAAGAACACGCTGTGGTTCACCATCTTGCAGGTGCCGGGTCTGCTGGTCTCCGGGTTCTTCGCGGCGGTGCTGCTGCAGACGACGATGCGGATGAAGAACGTATACCGGACGTTCTTCTTCGCCCCGCAGGTCACCTCCACGGTCGCGGTGTCGGCCATCTGGCTGCTCCTGCTCAACCCGGAGCTGTCGCCGATCAACTCCTTGATGGCGAACTTCGGCATGACTCCTCCGGACTGGCTGCAGAATCCGAAGACGATGATTCCGACGATCGCGTTCGTCAGTGTCTGGCAGGCGCTGGGCTACCAGTTGGTCATGTTCATGGCCGGCTTGGAGAACGTGCCGAAGGCGCTCTACGAGGCTGCCGACATCGACGGGGCCACGCCGTGGCAGAAGCTGCGGAAGATCACCATCCCGCTGCTGTCGCCGACCATCCTGTTCTTGTCGATCACCAGCATCATCGGGTCGTTCCAGGTGTTCGATTACATCTACTTCTTCTACGACACGACGGCCCCGGCAGCCGCCCGCACCATTGTGTACGAGATCGTGCAGATCGCCTTCCGTGAGCTCAACTTCGGGCGTAGCGCGGCGCTGGCGATGGTGCTCTTCCTTATCCTGCTCGCGGTCACCGGTCTGCAGATGATCGCCCAGAAGAGGTGGGTGTACTACACAGAATGAGCATTCAGAGCAACCTTCAGATGAAGGCCGCGGAGAACATCGCCAAAGAGCGCGAGGAGATGAAGAAGAATCGCCGGCCGATTCGACCGAGTCGCATCGTGCTGCACCTGGTTCTGATCCTCGGCTCGCTCGGGATGGGCATCCCGTTCCTGTGGATGATCTTCTCCTCCTTCAAGCCGCTCGACGAGATCTTCATGCAGCCGCCCAAGCTGTTGCCGATGTCCCCGACGATGGTGAACTACGAGACGGCGTTCGCCGCTGGTGGCTTCTTCTCGTCGTTCTTCAACAGCTTCTACATCGCCACCTTGGTGACGGTGATCTCGCTGATCACCTGCGCGATGGCCGCGTACGCGTTCGCACGGATGAAGTTCCCCGGCAACAACGCCTTGTTCGCAGTCTTCCTGGCGATGTTGATGGTGCCGTTCCAGTTGACCGTCATCCCGCTCTACATCATCTTGGGTGAGCTGCACTGGATCGATACCCACCTCGCGCTGATCGTGCCGCCGGCACTGTTCAACGCGTTCGGGGTGTTCATGCTGCGTCAGTATGTGCGTGGCATTCCGCTGGAACTCGAAGAGGCGGCAGCCATTGACGGCGCCAGCCGGGTCAAGATCTTCGTGACCATGATCCTGCCGCTGCTGAAGACCCCGATGGTGGCCTTGGGCATCTTCATCTTCCTCGGCCGTTGGAACGACTTCTTCGCACCGTTGATCTTCATCAACACCGACACGTTGTTCACGCTGCCGTTGTGGGTGAATACGTTCAAGGGTGCGTACTCTGCTGACTGGGGCGGCCTGATGGCTGCCACGTCGTTGGCGGCGGTGCCGTTCCTGATCATCTTCATCATTGCCCAGAAGCAGATCGTGGAGGGCATCGCGCTATCGGGGTCGAAGACCTAACCGTCTGGCACCACGACAGCGCATCACACTCACGACCGAGCGCTCGGCAACCACCTGGTGGCCGGGCGCTCCGTCTTGTCACCACCATCGAAGGGAATCTCGGAACCGTGCCTGTGAACGCCCACGTCCAGCTGCGCTGTGAGCGGATGTCGGTCCTGCTGGACCTCCGCGACGGACGGCTGCCTGCCATCCAGCACTGGGGTGCCGACATCGGGGAGCTGACCAGCGCCGATGCCGTCGCGGTGAGGCGGGCGGCAGTGTTCCCCAGCGCATCCAACATCGTCGACGACCCGGTGCGGCTGGCGGTGTTGCCCGAACACTGGACGGGCTGGCTCGGACGTCCGGGTCTGGCCGGCTCCCGGAGCGGTCGTGATTGGTCACCGAAGTTCACGACCACCGGGCTGCGGATCGACGGAGCGGCGGTCGACACCGACGGCTCGTTGATCAGTCTCGACGGACCGGGCGAACTCGAGGTCGAGGCCGCTGACGAGGTGGCCGGTCTCCTGCTCACCATCACGATCGGGGTGACCGCCGGCGGCCTGCTGCGGGTGCGAGCCCGAGTCACCAACACCGGCAACGATGCGTACGAGGTGCAGGGGCTGACCCCGGCACTGTCCGTGCCGCCGATCGCCCGCGAGTTGTTGGACATGTGCGGCCGCTGGGGTAAGGAGCGGGTGGCGCAGCGCAGCCCGCTGCGGGTGGGCATTCATCTGCGGGAGAACCGCAAAGGCCGGACCGGCGCGGACGCTGCCACGGTGCTGCACGCCGGCACACCAGGGTTCGGGTTCCAGACCGGAGAGATCTGGGCAGTGCACACCGGGTGGAGCGGCAACCACGTGCACTACGCAGAGCGGCTGTCGACCGGCGAACAGGTGCTGGGCGGCGGTGAGTTGCTGCTGCCCGGCGAGGTCGTGTTGCAGCCGGGGGAGTCGTACTCCTCGCCGTGGCTGTACGGGTCGTACGGCCTCGGGCTGGACGCGGTCGCGCGGCGTTTCCATCGGTTCCTGCGAGCCCGGCCGCATCATCCAAGTGTCGATCGGCCGGTGACGATCAATGTCTGGGAGGCCGTCTACTTCGACCATGACCTGGGTCGGTTGAGCGACCTGGCGGAACGCGCTGCCGAGCTGGGCGTCGAACGATATGTGCTCGACGACGGTTGGTTCGGGTCGCGTCGTGACGACCACTCGGGGCTCGGCGACTGGACGGTCTCCAAGGATGTCTGGCCGGACGGACTGCACCCGCTGGTGGACAAGGTGAAGAGTCTCGGCATGCAGTTCGGGCTGTGGTTCGAGCCCGAGATGATCAACGTCGACTCCGACGCGGCGCGTGCTCATCCGGAGTGGGTGATGGCGACCGGTGATCGGCTGCCGGTCGAGTCGCGCCACCAGCAGGTGATCAACCTCGGGATTCCCGAATGCTATGCCTTCATCCGGGACGCGATCTTCGCGATCCTTCGGGAATACGACATCGACTACATCAAGTGGGATCACAACCGCGACCTGGTCGACGCCGGCACCCAGCCGGAGGGCCGTCCGGGTGTGCACGAGCAGACGCTCGCGTTCTACCAGCTGGTCGACGAGATCAAGGCCGCCTTCCCCGGACTGGAGATCGAGTCCTGTTCCTCCGGCGGCGCTCGGGTGGATCTGGGCGTGCTCGAACGTACCGACCGGGTCTGGGTCTCGGACTGCATCGACCCGCACGAACGGCAGGAGATGCACCGCTGGACCACCCAGCTGATCCCGCCGGAGCTGATGGGTGCGCACATCGCGTCCGGCGAGTCGCACACCACGGGCCGGGTGCATGACCTGGACTACCGGGCGGCGACCGCGGTGTTCGGTCATCTCGGCATCGAATGGGACCTGGCCAAGGCGTCCGCGGCCGAGCTGTCCGAACTCGCGACCTGGATCGCCTTCTACAAGGAGTATCGCGGCCTGCTGCTGGCCGGCGATCTGGTGCGCGCCGACTTCCCCGACCGGAGTGTCAACATCCACGGGGTGGTTGCTCCGGATCGCAGCCGCGCCGTCTTCTCGGTGGTCTCGGTCGATCGTTCCGAGGCCGTCTCGGTGGGCCGGATCGGGCTGCCGGGGCTCGACCCGGAGCGTAGGTATCGGGTGAGACCCTGCGTCGAACTGCTCCCGCACCGCGGCCGGCCGCCGGCCTGGTGGGGAGTGCGCTTGCCGACCATCGACGAGTACGCGGTGCGGAACGACGGGGGACGGCCGGGGATGGTGCCTGACGGTGAGCAGGGGGTCGAACTCAGTGGAGCCGTGCTGGCCCACGCCGGGCTGATGTCGGCCAATATCGATCCCGATCATGCCGTGCTCTATCTGGTGACCGCCGTCGACTGAGCGGGTGGCCGACCATGGGCCGGCCACGCCTAGACTGCCCCCGTGCCGGGACGGATCAACGACGAGGACATCGCGACCGTCCGCGAGCGTGCCCGGATCGATGAGGTCGTCGGCTCCTACGTCGCGCTGCGCAATGCCGGCAGCGGGACGCTCAAGGGTCTGTGCCCGTTCCACGACGAGAAGACGCCAAGTTTCCAGGTCACCCCGTCGCGTGGCTTCTACTACTGCTTCGGCTGTGGTGAGGGCGGCGACGTCATCAGCTTCGTGCAGAAGATCGACAACCTGTCGTTCACCGAGACCGTGGAGCGGCTGGCCGATCGGGTCGGGGTGCAGCTGCGTTATACCGACGGTGGGCCGGCCGCGCCGGAGCGTGGTCGCCGGCTGCGGCTGATGGAGGCCCATCAGGCAGCTGCGGAGTTCTATGCCGAGCAACTGTCCTCGCCCGAGGCGTCGATCGGTCGGGACTTCCTGCTGGAGCGGGGCTTCGACCGGGCCGCTGCCGAGCACTTCGGAGTCGGCTATGCGCCGCAGGATGGCAAGGCGCTGCGCCGGCATCTGAACGGACGCGGATTCTCCGACGCCGAACTGGTGGCCGGCGGGCTGATCCGTGAGGCCGGCTGGGACTACTTCCAGGGTCGGCTGCTGTGGCCGATCCGCGATTCCGGCAAGCAGGTGCTGGGCTTCGGGGCCCGGCGGCTGAAGGACGACGACCGGATGCCGGCGAAGTATCTGAACACTCCGGAGACGGCGCTCTACAAGAAGTCGCACGTGCTCTACGGCCTGGATCTGGCCCGGCAGCCGATCGGTAAGAAGTCCCAGGCGGTGGTGGTCGAGGGCTACACCGATGTGATGGCCGCTCACCTGTCCGGCGTGGACACCGCCGTCGCTTCCTGCGGCACCGCCTTTGGCGATGACCATGCCCGGTTGCTGCGCCGGCTGATGGGGGATCACGACGCGTTCCACGGCGAGGTGATCTTCACCTTCGACGGCGATGCCGCCGGTCAGGCAGCAGCGCTGAAGGTGTTCGGCGGGGATCAGAACTTCGTCGCCCAGACCTATGTCGCGGTGGAGCCGACCGGACTGGATCCCTGCGATCTGCGGTTGCAGCACGGCGACGCTGCGGTACGCGAGCTGGTGGCGCGGCGGGTGCCGCTCTATCGGTTCGTGATGGCCAACATCTTGACCCGGCACGACCTCGACCGGGCCGACGGCCGGCTGGCAGCGCTGCGTGAGGCAGCGCCTCTGGTCAGCAGCATCCGCGACAGCGGTCTGGTCGGCGGCTACGTCCGCGAGCTGGCGGGCATGCTCGGGATGGACATCGACGAGGTCCGTCAGGAAGTGATGCGCTCGGCATCGCGGCGGTCGCGTACGAGTGGCTCGGGTGCTGACTCCAGGTCCGGTTCCGGTGAGCGCGGTGGCGCCGGCGGGCGGGTGAGCGGGGCTGCGAGTCAGAACGGGTCCAGCCCGGCCGAGTCCGAAGCGCAACGCCAAGCCGCCGCGGAGCGTCGCTGGCTGCCGGATCCGCAGGACCGTCAGCTGGTGACGGAGCGGGAGACCACCAAACTGCTGCTGCAGGCGCCGCTGCTGTTCGGCGCCGACTGGCTGGGTCTGACCGACACCGATTTCACGCATCGGGCGTACGCGGCTGTCTTCCGCTCGCTGCCGGCGGCACGAGAGGCCGCCGGTGGCCAGCAGCCGGAAGGTGCCGCCTGGGTGCATCAGGTGGCGACCGCTGTGCCGCACGAACTGCTCACCTCCCTGGTCGCCTCGCTGGCCGTGGAACCGCTGTCCCTGCACGGGCAGGTGAGCGAGCACTATGTGCAGGCCAATGTGGCCAAACTCCGATTGCTGACCGTGATGCGCCAGGTCGCCGAACTGAAGTCGAAGCTGCAACGGACCAACCCGGTGGAGAACGCGACCGCGTACAACCAGATGTTCGCCGAACTCGTCGTGCTGGAGGCCCGCCGCAGCGAGTTGCACGCCCAGAGCCTGCGCGGGGCCGACTGATCCGTCGGCGCAAGCCGGCGGCTGCCGGAAAGTTTTCCACCAACTGTGGATAAGTCCGACGTCGAGCTTCTCCTGCGATGGCCCGGTGGATCACGCTGGTTGGCATGGACGATTCGGCACTGTTGGACAGCGCGGCGCTCGATGGCCCTTTGCTGACTCCTGAGGAAGAGGCGCAGCTGGCGTGGGCGATCGAAGCAGGCGTGCTCGCGGCCGATGCGCTGGCCCGTGGGCTGAGTCCCGAAGGGGCGACCGCCGAGGAACTGCGCTGGTTGGTGACGGCCGGGGAGCGGGCGCGCTGTCGCTATGTGCAGTCGAACCTCCGGCTGGTGGCGATGGTCGTGCTGCCGGCGAGTGCGCGGGCCGGGGTGCCGGAGTCGGACCTGTTCCAGGAGGGTTGTCTGGGACTGATCATCGCCGTCGACCGATTCGACGTGCGACGGGGCTGCCGGTTCGCGACCTACGCCCTGCACTGGATCAGAGCGTTCGTCGATGCGGCCAGCGCACGACTGCTGGGGACGATGAATCTCCCGGCCAGTCGGGCCGTCCAATTGCGGCAGGCCCGGGGTGTCGAGGCGCTGCTCGCTCAGGAGCTGGGGCGAATTCCGTCGGCCCGGGAAGTGGCGACCGCACTCGGGCGATCGCACCACTGGACAGTACGGCTGCTGGCCCACGAGCATCCGCAGGCGCTGGACGAGATCGCGGATCTCGGGGGAGCGGACCGCGAACTGGAGCGGGTGTTGACCGGCGATGCGGCCTCGGAGCTGCTGGGAGCCTTGCACGGTCTGGAGCGCCGAGTGATGGAACTGCTGATCGGGTTCGCCGGCGACCCGATGACCTATGCGCAGGCGGCCCGGGAGCTACGGATGTCTTCCAACCGGGTACGCCGGGCCGAACAACGGGCCCTGCAACGCCTGCGTGAGGTGTGTCCTCAAGCGGCCCGAGACCGCTTGGCCGGATAAGTCTAGTTAGATTGACTTTAAAGTCTAGTGAAATGGACTTAGGATGAAGCGCAGAGACCTCATTGCTCGGATCGCCAACGAGGCCAAGCGGCAAGACGTGCCGTTCGTCATCGAACGGGAAGGGTGGTGGCGGACGTGAGCGAACGGCGCACCTACCGGGCGATCGCCCGGCGCGTTGATGGCTGGTGGGCGGTCGAGGTGGCTGACGTGCCAGGTGCTGTGACCCAGACCCGGCGTCTTGACCAGGTCGACACCATGGCGCGCGAGGTTATTTCCCTCAAGCTGGACACGCCCCCGGATTCGTTCGACATCGATGTGCTGCCGCAGATCGGACCCACCCTGGACGCTGAGGTGGACTCGGCACGTCGAGCCCGGGAAGCTGCGGACCGAGCGCGGGCCAACGCGACGGAGTCCACCCAGCGGGCCGCAGTCCTCCTGGCGAGAGATGGTCTTCCCTTGCGTGACATCGGATCGCTGCTCGGAGTTTCGTTCCAGCGGGCACAACAACTGGTGGGGCAGTCCGCTCTGCGGCAAGTGCCAGGGCGGGTGCGTGTCGCCGACGGCTGAGTGAAGGCTCGTCCCCGTCATCGGGGAATGAGCCTTCACGTTGTCGACCGGTCGCTCTGCTGGCTGTGCTGTCCGCCGGTCTTCTCGTCGATCAGGTTGCGGCCTCGCTGATCGGGCCGTCACTCACCTCGAGCATCCTTCCCGGGACCCAGCCACCGATACAGCGTTGCCGCCGACACCCCCGCAGCACGCGCGATCCGTGTCATCGGCACCCCGCCACGCTGCGCTGCCCTTGCCGCCTCGCGCAGCTGCTGCTCAGCCTCGCGCAGATGCTCCGCCGCCGCCTCGACCTGCTGCACCGTCACCGCACGCCAGCCCGGATCCGGGCTCGCTGCACCCGCCCGATCACCATCGCGCCCAGGCCGACCACCAGGCACGCGGTGGTGATCACCGTCACCCATGCCGACGCGCCCGTAGCCGCCGACCATACCGTCACGCCGGCCACGAAAGCCATCGGCCACCAGTCCCTCATCACCTATCTCCTCTCGATCGGGCCGACCAACTCAAGAAGGGGAGAGCGGCGGCCTGGTGCGAGAGAGCGTCCCGGTGGCGCATATGCTCACCCCCTCTCGCAGGTTGTGACACCAGTCAAGCACGCCGAGAGAAATGCAGGGTGTCGAGAGAACCTGCGAGTGTGAAATTTGAACTCCTGATGACCATCGCTGCCGGGGCCGGCCGCGGGTCAGTCGCAGGCTCCGCGGATTGTGTCCCGCTGATGCCGCCGGAGGTCCAAGTGCTCGCTTCTGCGCTCGGTGTCCCAGATGGCAAGTTGCTCCCCCGGTTGGACTCGAACCAACAACCTGCCGGTTAACAGCCGGCTGCTCTGCCAATTGAGCTACAGGGGATCGCGTGGTGGCGCGGCTACGTACCTTAGCAGGAGTTCAGCGTTCGTCGTACTCGTGACGAACCTCGGCCAGGGTCCGGTCGGCAAGCTCACGGATGCCGGGGGTGCGCCAGGTGACTCCGCGGGTCAAGGTCGTGTGCCAGTCGATCACGGTCGGTCCCTCCGCGAGGTCGCGGCGACCGTTGATGATGACTCCTCGGTCACTCCCTGGCGCTACTGAGATGAAGCGTTCGAACACGATGCTGGCCCGGACTCGCTCCTGGAACACGGCCGGCACCCGGGCCGGATCGGGCAGGCCGACGGCGCCGCGTTTCCCGGTATAGGTCTGCCAGCGCAACTGCGCGGTCTCGGAGTTCCAGCCGCCGCGTTCGATTTCGTGCCAGCCCACGTGCTGCCAGGAGCTGTCGGACCGGATGGACAGCACGGCCGGGCTCAGCACGACCACCCCAGGTTCGGGGCCGACGCCAAGGGCATGGGTCCAGGCGAGAATCCGGGCTGCCCGTCCCGGCACCTCCGCCAAGGAGTCGCGCCAGCTTGCGTACATCTCGGGATCCAGACCACGGGTCTTGCTCCACCACTGTCGCACGGTGCTATTCAACCGTGAGTGTTGTCGGAACCGCGTACGGCTGGTGCCCGCGGGCCACAAACGATCCTGAGTTGGGCGGGATCCCGGTGCGTCTGGTGCCCATGGGCCGCAGACGTTCGTGGGCTGAGCGGAATACCGGAGCGTTTCGTGCCCATGGTCCGCAAACGACCACCGAGTGGGCGTCGGCCGGATCGAGCAGGCCGCCGACTACTCGCCGACCGGCCCGTGCGTGCCCAGGTCGTTCAAGAACTGCTCGGCCCAATGGTCGATGTCGTGCTCGAACACCTGACGCCGCATGATCCGCATCCGGCGGGACTTGTTGCGCACGGTGTCAGTGGCGGCCATGGTCATGGTCGACTTGAGTCCGTCGATGTCGTGCGGATTGACCAGGTATGCCTGACGGAGCTCCCTGGCGGCACCGGTGAACTCGCTCAGCACGAGCGCTCCCGTGTCGCCGTCGCGGCAGGCGACGTACTCCTTCGCGACCAGGTTCATGCCGTCGCGCAGGGGAGTGACGACCATGACGTCGGCCGCGCGATACATGGCGGCCATCTCCGCTCGGGGGTAGGAGTTGTGCAGATAGATGATCGGCGGCCGGCCGATCCGGCCGATGTCGCCGTTGATTCTGCCGACCAGCCGGTCGATGTCGTCGCGCAGCAGCCGATACTGGTCGACCCGCTCCCGCGAAGGCGTGGCGACCTGCATGAAGACCGCGTCCTCCGGATCGACGATGCCCTCGGCCACCAACTCGCCGAAGGCGCGAATACGCTCGGGCAGACCCTTGGTGTAGTCCAGCCGGTCCACCCCCAGGAAGATGGTCGAGGGATCGCCGAGGTCGGCCCGGATCTCCTTCGCCCGGGCAGCGGTCTCCGCCGACATCGCCAGGTCACGCATGCCGGCGGAGTCGATCGAGATCGGGTACGCCCGTGCGATCACGGTCCGGCCGTCGGGTGTCTGAATCCGGTCCCGATGGGTCTCGTAGCCGAACCGCTGGCGTACCAGCCGGACGAAGTTCTGTGCCCCGCCAGGGATCTGGAACCCGACCAGGTCGGCGCCGAGCAGACCCTGCAGGATCCCCCGACGCCACGGCAGTTGCTGGAACAACTCGGTGGGCGGGAAGGGTATGTGCAGGAAGAAGCCGATCCGCAGATCCGGTCGGATCTCGCGCAGCATCTGTGGGACCAGTTGCAGCTGATAGTCCTGCACCCAAACCACCCCACCGTGGTCGGCGACGTTCGCCGCGGCTTGGGCGAACCGCCGGTTGACAGCCCGGTAGCTGTCCCACCACTCCCGGTGATAGATCGGGGGAGCGATCACGTCGTGATAGAGCGGCCACAGAGTCGCGTTGGAGAACCCCTCGTAGTAGCGCTCGACGTCCTGCGCGGACAGATGCACCGGCTCCAGTTGCAGGCCGTCGTTCACGAACGGTTCGATCTGGTCGTCGGGTGTGCCCGGCCAGCCGACCCAGGCACCTTGATGGCGTCGCATCACAGGTTCGAACGCGGTGACCAGACCGCCAGGTGAGGTACGCCAGTCGACGCTGCCGTCCGGATTTTCGATCCGGTCGACGGGCAGTCGGTTGGCGACCACGACGAAGGAGGCTTTAGTGACCATGCCTCCGACCGTACGCCAATGGCCGTTCGAGTCATGGACTAATGTGCGGGAGTCTCGTCGTCGACCCACCGGGGCAACGGCGATCGGCAATCTGTCAGGCTCGTGTTCGTGAGTGACACCCAATCGATCTCCGGGGCGGGGCGTGCGGCCGTGCAGGCTGTGTTGGCTCATCCCGACCAGGCCATGTTGGCTCTCGATTTCGACGGAACGCTTGCCCCGATCGTCGACGACCCGGCGCTGGCCCACGTCGAACCGGCCGCGCTGACTGCCTTGTCGAGGTTGGGTTCGTTGCTCGGCTCGATCGTGGTGATCACGGGCCGGCCGGTCCGCACGGCCGTTCGCCTCGGTGGCTTCGGCGGGACTGACGGCTTGCAGTCGATGACGGTGCTGGGTCAGTACGGCGTGGAGCGATGGGACGCCGACGGTGACCGTTATGACCTCCCGCCGACACCGAACGGCATCGTCCAGGTCAACGCGGAACTCCCGGGCCTGCTGGCCGACCTGGGATTGGACGGTGCCCGGATCGAGGACAAGGGCCGTGCGGTGGCTGTTCATACCCGCGGGCTCGCCGATCCCACCGATGCCTTCGATCGCCTTGCCGAGCCGATCCGCGAACTTGCGCATCGCTGCGGACTCACGGTGGAACCGGGCAAGAACGTGTGGGAGATCCGGGCACCGGGGGTCGACAAGGGCGACGCGATGCATGCCATCGTGGCCGAAAGGGGTGCTCGGGCCGTCATCTTCGCCGGTGACGATCTTGGTGATCTGCCGGCCTTCGAGGCGGTGGAGCAGCTGCGTGCCGATGGCCTCCAGGGACTGCTGATCTGCTCGGCATCGCACGAGGAGGACGCGCTCACCGAGCACGCCGATCTCGTGCTGGACGGGCCGAGCGGCGTCGCTGCCTGGCTGCATCAGCTGGCCGACAAGCTCAGCCCAGGACCTCGCTGAGAGTGCCGAGGTGCCGACACGTCATCCCTTTGCGTACGCGCAAAAGTTGTCTATCGTAGGCATGTGGACCTGGGAACCCGGCTGAACGTCGCTCGGCGTCTCAGCGGCCTGACAGCGAGCGATGTTGCGCGCCTGGCCGAGGTCGCCGTATCCACCGTGACCAGGGTTGAGCAGGGCGCCTGGGGCGACGTGTCGTACTCGCGAGTCATGCGACTGCTCGACGCGGTCGATCTCAAGCCCGACCTGACACCACTTTCGCGACCCGATGCCATCTCGGCCTTCCGGTTCCTGGTCGACGACGCCCCCGCCCCACCCACACTCGACTTCTGGCTGGAGCGGTGGAGGAAGCTGAACTTGCTCGACGACAACAGTCAGCCGCTGGATGCGCGGGAGGTCGCATGGAGAGCCTCCTGCTCGGCTCCCTTGCAGAGCCGACCAGGATCGGTTGTCCTGCCTCGGATGGACCTGTACGAGGTGGGACACCTCCTGGGCCGGGCTGGCATCGAGTGGGCCAATACCGGCGACTCCGCCGCCAACCGCCTCGCTGAATGCGCCGACGAGACCTGGCCTGTCCTCTACGTTGCCGACATCCGAGCCGCGCTCGCGGCAATCGGTGCCCAGATGAAGCTGCCGGGAGATCCATTGAGCCCGTCCATGACTCTGATCCCCTTCGACGGCTTCTCGGAGGCAGGACGCTGGACAGACGCCGATACCGGCCTCGTCTACGCGGCACCCTGGCAAGTGGTGGCGGACTGCTATGCCGGTGCGGACCGGATGCTCCAGCAAGCCGACTGGATTCTCGAAACCTGGAAGGGCGCCGCGTGAACAGGCCGAGGTACGTTCTCGGGTCCAGCCAGTTCAAGCAGCAGCTCAAGGCGTCCAGCATCCAATCCCGGCCCCACCTGATCGACCCCAGCCTCGCTCAGTCCCGATCCACCTTGTGCCGGGCGCTCGACTCGCTGACAAGCCAGGTCGAGGCGTTCACTGTGATCGGCTCTCACGCTGTTCACGAGCGGACCAGGAGCCTCCCGATCGAGTCGACATCGACCAAGGACGCCGACCTGGCGATCACACCCGAGCTGGCGACAGGGGAGCCGAGCATCTCGGCAAAGATGCGGGAGGCCGGGTTTCGCCCTCTTGCGGAGATCGCCCGCGGTCTGCCGACTGGGCACCGCGGCAAGAGATGGGAGAGCCGCCCCGGACTGTGGGGCACCGACATCGCGGTCGATGGCAGTCCGGTCGACGAGCTCGACCTGTTGGTCCCGGAAGCGCTCGCCGGTGGCAGAGGGCGCTCCGCCAAGACCTTGCCTGCGCACGGCAAGGCGATGATCGGGCGCGTGGACGGCATCGAGTTGGCTGTGCTCGAGCGGGATCTGATCGAACTCGAAGACTTCACGTCGGGCACCGCCCGGCCGGCATATGTAGCGCGGGTCTCGGGGATCATCTGCGCGAAGGCGTACAAGATCACAGACCGACTGGACAGCGGACGAGATGCACGGGTCTTCAACGTCCCCAAGGACGCCGTCGACCTGTGGCGCTGCCTATCGGTCGGAAACCCGGACAGCGCGAGAGCAGAGTTCGACAGGCATGGGGGCGACCAGCGGTGGGGACCGGCGATCCAGGAGGGCCTGGTGCGCACTCGCCGCGTCCTCACTGATCCCGCGATTGTCGCGATGGTGAGCCGCAGGCTCCCTGGACACGGACTGTCCGAGGAGCAGGTCGAAGCCACGTTCCAGCCCTGGCGCGAGGCATTCTCGCGTTAGACCATGCATCGGCGCGTCCTTGCGGACACAGTGCCGAGGTGATTGAGTCCCACACTCATCCGACGATCCCGGCGCGTACAGCCAGGTGCAGCGCGGCAACGCCGTTACCTTTCTCGGCATGGAGCCGTCACGAGGCAGTGCGTCCCCGGCCACCTCGCGACGCGGTGTGCTGAACGTCCGGGCCTGGGCGGCCGCAGTGGGTGCGAACCAGTCCAAGATCATCGATCTGCTGGTCACCAACACCGTCGCGCTGTCGGCGATCGTTGGGGCGGTGCTGCTGCTCGTTGCCGGTGCGACTGCCACGAGTTCGATCCTGATCGGTGTGCTCGGCGGGCTGCTGACTTTGGCTGCGCTTGCCGGCACCGGCTGGCTGCTGCGCCGGGAACTCGGCCGGTTCGGTGACCTGCTGAGTCTGCACACCGGGCCCCGGTTGGTGCTGCTGGTGGCCATCGCTGGCGGCTATCTGGCTCGGCGCCCCGACCAGGCGGTCTGGGTATGGGTGGCTACCGGCGTCGGGATGGCCGCGGTGCTGGCCGAGTCGACGATCAAGCTGCTGCTGGCCAAGACCCAGCAGATCGCGGTCAATCTGCCTGGTGTGAAGCCGGTGCCGGAGCCGCCGTACGCGCCGAGCAAGCTCACCCTCGGGTCCTTGGCGACGACCGCGGGTGGCGGTGTCCTGGCCATCATCGGTGTCCCGGCTTGGTGCTACCTGCTGGTCACGCTCGCCGATCTGACGGCCGCGCTGATCATGATCGGGTACGCCGTCCGCGCCACCAAGATCACACGCCAGGCACTGACCAAGCTGCCGAAGGCGCTCAAGAAGTACCAGCCGGCGTTCGTGGTCTACTACGGCGGCCTGCACGGTGCGCGCTACCAGCTGGGGATGTGGCTGCCGTACCTGGAGCGGCTGGACAAGCCCTTCGTGGTGATCACCCGTGAGGCGGCAACCGTGCCGACGATCACCGCGCTGACCTCGGCGCCGGTGATCGTGCCCCGGACCACCAGCGAGCTGGGCGACCTCAGCACCCTGGTCGTGCCGTCGATGAAGGCCGCGTTCTATGTCCAGGGCAGCCGAGCCAACCTGCACTTCCAGAAGTTCCGCAAGCTCACCCACGTCTGGCTCAACCACGGCGATTCCGACAAGCAGGCCAACTTCAGCCCGCGGCATGCGACCTACGACAAGGTGCTGGTCTGCGGGCAGCAGGGGGTGGAGCGGTACGCCGCCCACGGCGTGACCATCCCGCCGGACCGGCTGCTGATGGTGGGCCGGCCGCAGGTGGAGCGGATCGAGGTCCGCGACGAGCCGCTGCCGGCCGACGTGCCGCGCACGGTGCTCTATGCGCCGACCTGGCGCGGTGGCCGGCCGACGACCGACTACTCCTCGCTGGGGCTGGGGGAGCGGATCGTCGCCGCGCTGCTCGACCGGGGTGTGACGGTGATCTTCCGGCCCCATCCGCTGAGCTATGCCGATCCGGCCGATGCTGGAGCGATCCGCAAGATCCAGCAGCAGCTGGCGGCCGACCAGCGGCAGACCGGTCGCCGGCACGTCTGGGGTGAGCAGGCGGAGCGCGGCTGGGAGATCGCCGATTGCCTCAACCACGCCGACGGGCTGG
>JASGEZ010000057.1:0-43404 GCA_047605905.1 Microlunatus sp. | reverse complement strand
TCCTGAAGGCCCGGGCGGCACGGATTGCCAGCCGTCGCCAGACCAGGCAGAATCACACCCAATCAGGCCAGCCCAAATGAGGACAATTAACACCCCCAACTGGTCGATTTACTCAGATACACCGCGTCCTGCTTCCGCTCGGCTTGGCTGGCTGTGTCTATGCGGCGATGTTGTTCGTCAACAACAGGGCCGATGCCGACCTCGCGATGCTCGGCAGCGGACTGGCGATCGTCGGCGCCACTGCGATCGTTCCCGCCCTAATCCGCCTCACTGGTGCTCTCCTCGGAAACGTCAACAACGTGTCAGGCTTTCTCGCCGGCCGGTCGTTGACCTGGCAACCGGGGTGGCTCGCGGCGTCTTTCGCGGGGCTGGCCGCTCTGGTCGTCACAACGGTCGGCGTGGCCGGCTACGCGGCATCGATCGACTACAGCGCGGCGTGGGCACAACCACGAACCACCGCTGGGCCGGCGATCTCGATCATCCAAGCTCCGACTCCGACAACGGCGAGCGACCGGAAGCAACTCCAGGCTCGGCTGCCCGAGACGGCGGTTGTTGGGTTCGACATTGACGATCAGGGGTCACAGATCACCTTCGCTACAGACTGTCGCAACCTACGAGCGCACCTCCCGGATCTCCGGTGCGAGGCACCATCGGCTGCAGCCCTCTCCGATGCCGACGAGCGCCGAGTCCGTCGTTGGGTCGAGTCCGCCGGCCTAGGTAGCCCGGAAACTCGCATCTTTCTGCGGCCGGAGAGTGGGAATCCGCAGGCACTCGCCGTGATCGGCAACTCGGCGGCCGATCAACTGGACGAGCAGGTTCGTGCCGTCGTAGTCACAGTGCTCCCCATCTCGATCGTCCAGACAGCGGGCGTCTACGCGAGCCAGACGGACATCTCGTGGTGGCTGACCGCAGGGCTCATGCTCGCCGACGTGATTCTGCTGTTGAGCTGCGTGATCGCTGTTGCCGATCGTCTCCTCGCCGTGGGCACCCATCACCAGAACCTTCACCTCATTGGTGCAAGCGACAAGCAGTTGCACCGCCTGTTCAGCGTGCTGTTCGCCGCACCGTACGCGGTGATCGTTGCTGCGGCATTCGCAATCGGACTGTTCGTGTGCAACGTCCTGCGGTATCGCGCTCCAATGCCCTCACTCACGATCATCTGGATAGCAGCGGGCATGGTCGTCATCGGCCTGATCGGAGCGATTGCCACCAGACGAATCGCCACGACGCGACTCCTCGCCTCCCGAGACTGACCCAATCCATACTGGAAGCGGAAGGTCGGAAGGAGGCCACGATGACAACCCAACAGATCACCGACATGGCCGACTATCAGGTCGACCTCGACGTTGACTTCGCCAACGAGGATGAGACCGGCTATATCTGGGTGTTCCTCGACGAAGCACGAGAGCCGGAGAACATCGTTCCCGGCGCAGTGTTGACGCTGCGTGAGGGCGAGGATCTGGCCATGGGCCAAGTGATCGACTTGGTCCCCGCAGCCGACGGAACCATCGTGCACATCGAGTTGCTCCCCGGTGCGGTCGAGGAATACCAAGCCGCTATCACGCGCCTGACCGCGCACCATCGGGCGTGAGCGAGCGCTGGCACTCGACTTGTCAGATTCTGAGGTTGCTCGGGCGACCACGGAGTCTGACAAGTCGGCCAGGCTAGCTGGTGTAGTCGTTGGTGAAGGCGTCCGCTGCGGCGACCGGCTTCTCGATCAGCTTGGACTTCTCCAGGAAGCCGCTCATGGCCTCCCATTGGGCGGCATCCAGCGCCGGCAGGAACTTCCCACCCTGGAGTGCCATCACATCGACGGTCGCCGCCAGCACGGCCTCGGCATTGGGTCTGGCAGCCTCGGACCAGCCGGGGATCTGCTTGGCCGAGATGTCGATCGCCGCAGCCTGATCGGCCGCGGTCGCCTCGATCGCCTTGGCAGTCGCCGCCACGACCTGGCGAACCACCTCGGGGTTCTTCTTGGCGTACGCGGACGTCGTCAGCAGACTGGTGCTGACCAGCGGCACCACGCCGGAAGCCACCGGAATCGCCCGCGGCTCGGCTCCGGCCGCCTGCAACTGAACCAGTTCGTTGGTCCGGAAGCCGGTGACGGCGTCGACCTTCTTACCGCTGAGCGCTGCCACCTGGGTGTAGCCAACCTCGACGATCTCGACATCGTCCTCGCTCAGCCCCACCGACGCCAGCGCGACCTGAACGGCCAGCCAGGACTCCCCGTACCGTCCCGGCACGCCGAGCTTGCGGCCCTTGAGATCGGCCAACTGCTGGATCGGCGAGGAGCCCAGCACCAACACCTCGACCGGGAAGGTCTTGTAGTAGGAGCCCACCGCGATCACATCGACCCCCTGAGCCCGGGCCTGCATCGCCTCGCTGCCGGCGGCTACCAGGAAGTCCTCGGTCCCGGAGGTGAGCGCGTTGAACAGCCCCTCGTTGGAGCCGTGGTGGCGGACGCTCACGGCCGCGTCGACGCCACCGAACAGCCCCTGGGACTGGCCGACGTAGAACGGGGCGAACTGAACGTTCGGGATATAGCTCAGCCCGATGGTCGCCCGCGTACCCGACGCAGACCCGCCGGTGCCGGAGGCCGACGGTGAGGGGCCGCCGCCGGTGGCCACGGGGGCACAACCGGCCACGCCAAGAGCCAGCGCGGCAGTCAGGAAGGTACGTCGTTTCATGCGATTCCTCATCTCAGTGGACTCATCTCAGGGTGGTGATTCGGGGGGTGGTCGTCTCGGGGCTATCGAAGGGCCTCGATGATGGCGGAGCGTCGCTCCCACCAGCTGATCAGCAGATAGGCGGCGGCGGCGAGCAGGCAGAGCCAGCCGATGCTGGCGAACATGCCGGTGGTGTCGACCGCATCTCGCTGCACGGTGAGCACGGTGCCGAGGCCGCTGCCACCCATCACCATCTCGCCGACCACGGCGCCGGTGACACTGAGCGCGAAGCCGTTCTTGAGTCCGGCCAGCAACGACGGCAGCGCCAGCGGCAGCTCGACGTGCCGCAGCAGTTCGAGGCTGCCCGCCCCGTCCAGCCGGGCCGCGTCCAGCACCTCTTGGTCGACCATCCGCAGCCCCACCACGGCCGAGACCAGGATCGGGAAGAAGACGATCAGCGCACACAACAGCACGATCGGCAGCAGCCCGTAGCCGACCCACAGCACCAGCAACGGAGCGAGGGCGATCGCCGGAATCGCCTGCGTGGCACCGAGGAACGGCTGCACCGCGTCGGCGAACCAAGCCAGCCGATGGATCGCGACCGACAGCGGCAGCGCCACCGCCGCGCCCAGCAGGCAGCCGCCCAGCGCTTCGACGAAGGTGACTCCCAGATAGGGCCAGAGCACACCGTCGACCGCGTCCTGCCAGGCGCGGGCGATGACACCGAGCGGCTTCGGCAGCAGCACCGGCGACATGGTCGAGGCAGCCAGGGACCAGAGTCCGAGCAGGATCAGCCCGAGCAGGACAGGCGCGAGCACGCGCCGCCGCTGGGGGCTCAGCCTGCCCATGGTCTCCTCCGGTCCCCGTCATATGGCACTGTTGGACGGGCCCCGGGGCATGGCGCGGGAGAACGCGCCGACAACGGCGGACGCCCCCGGCCTCCTCAGCGAAGGCGGCGACCACCGTCCGTGCTGCCTCCCATCCGGACTTTCACCGTCGGTTCCGGAATTTCACCAGATCAACCGCTGCAGCTAGCTGCAGCGGGTCGCGGACTGTCACCGCCGGCTCGGAATTACACCGACCCCGGAGCACGTTTCGGCGGTCAGTATACGCACCTGGCCACACCCGGATCGGCCTATGTCACGCCACCTACCCTTGCTGCATGCCCGCCACACTCCCCCACTCGCGCCGCCGAATCCGGCACCGTCTCGGACTGCTGCTCGTCGCCGGCCTGGCCGTCACCTCGCTGGCCGCCTGCTCGACCGAGAGCCAATCTGCCGACGACGCCTACAAGATCGGCTGTCCCGCGCTGGACGCAGCCGCCGCCGGCGGCTCGACCCTAAATCAGGCGGCCGTGAAGGCGTTGGAGGCAGCGCGCGACTCCGGCCAGCTCGATCCGGAGCCGACCAAGTGGGTCGACGCGGCCATCAGCGTCCTCAGCAGCTCCGACATGAGCGACATCCCGGCCGATGCGAAGAAGCTGCTCATCGACGGCTGCGCCGAGCATGGCTACACCCTGCAGAACCTCAACTGACGCTCCAGCCCCGCCGAGTTGTCAGACTCCGTGGGCGTTAGAGCGACCGTGGGATCTGACAAGTCGGAAGTGACTGCATGAATATTCGACATATAGCATGAATATGCTCTAAGCTCGGACCTCGTGTCCAAGGTCTTGAACTCTCTTCCCGTCGGCCAGCGCGTCGGCATCGCCTTCTCCGGAGGGCTCGACACCTCCGTCGCCGTTGCCTGGATGCGCGAGAAGGGTGCGGTCCCCTGCACGTACGCGGCCGATCTCGGACAGTACGACGAGGACGACATCGCGTCGATCCCGGAGCGGGCGCTGCAGTACGGCGCCGAGATCTCCCGGCTGGTCGACTGCAAGGCCGCGCTGGTCGAGGAGGGCCTGATCGCGCTGCAGTGCGGCGCCTTCCACATCAGGACCGCCGGCCGGACCTACTTCAACACCACACCGCTCGGACGGGCCGTCACCGGCACCCTGCTGGTGCGGGCGATGAAGGAGGACGGGGTCGGCATCTGGGGAGACGGGTCGACGTACAAGGGCAACGACATCGAGCGCTTCTACCGGTACGGCCTGCTGGCCAACCCGCAGCTGCGGATCTACAAGCCGTGGCTGGATGCCGACTTCGTCAACGAACTCGGCGGCCGGGCGGAGATGTCGGCCTGGCTGACCGAACGCGGCCTGCCGTACCGGGCGTCGAAGGAGAAGGCGTACAGCACCGACGCCAACATCTGGGGCGCCACCCATGAGGCCAAGCGGCTGGAGCATCTCGACACCGGGATGGAGATCGTCGAGCCGATCATGGGCGTCGCCTACTGGCGCGACGATGTCGACATCGCCCCGGAGATCGTCACGCTGAGCTTCGAGCAGGGCCGGCCGGTGGCCATCAACGGCATGCGGTTCTCCTCCGCGGTGGAGTTGGTGCTGGAGGCCAACGCGATCGGCGGCCGGCACGGGCTGGGGATGAGCGACCAGATCGAGAACCGGATCATCGAGGCCAAGTCGCGGGGCATCTACGAGGCACCCGGGATGGCGCTGCTGCACATCGGGTACGAGCGGCTGCTGAACGGCATCCACAACGAGGACACCCTCGCCAACTACCACGCCGAGGGGCGGCGGCTCGGCCGGCTGATGTACGAAGGTCGCTGGCTGGATCCGCAATCACTGATGCTGCGCGAGTCACTCGTCCGCTGGGTCGGCTCCGCCGTCACCGGTGAGGTGACCATCAAGCTGCGGCGGGGCGAGGACTACTCGATCCTGGACACCACCGGACCCAACCTCTCCTACCACCCGGACCGGCTCTCCATGGAGCGGGTCGAGGACGCCGCCTTCGGCCCGGTCGAGCGAATCGGCCAGCTGACCATGCGCAACCTCGACATCGCCGACTCCCGCTCGCGGCTGGAGCTGTACGCGACCCAGGGCATCGTCGGCGGCCCCACCGCGGAACTGGTCGGCGGTCTCGAACAAGGTGCCGCCAAGGAGATTGCCCGCGGCGCCGGCCCCGACGACGAGCAGGAAGCCCTCGACCGCGCCGCCATGGAATTCGGCACGGATTAGTCGTCACTCGCTGCGCTCGTCGTCGGGCCGAATAGCGAGTGACGACTATCTGGAGAACAGCTCGCCGGAGACGGTGGTGATGAAGTTCTTCAGCGAGTCGGGCAGGTGGTGGAGGTGCCAGCCTTCGGGGCCGTGGTACCAGCCGAGTTCGAAGCGGTCCTCGTCGAGATCGTCGTCGGCAGCCACGATGGCGTCCAGCCAGCGTTGGTGACCGCCGAGCACGACGGCGTACGGAAGCAGTTCGGAGATCTCGCTCAGCTCGCGACCGGGGGGCAACTGGGTGGTCGGGTGCGACATCAGCTCCGAGCGCAGCACGCCCAAACCGGCCAGCAGTGCGGCACCGGACTTGGTACGAGCCGGCATTTCCTGCGCCACGAACATCAGGCCGAGTCCCAAGGCAATCAGGGCGAGTCCGACCAGGCCGAAAATGGTGAAGGCGGCCAACAACCCGGTGACCACCACAGCGCCGAGCACGGCGCCGATCCCGAGTTGAGTCCACCTGTTGCGGGTGGCATCGGGGCGGCGCTCGAACCAGCCATAGGCCACGACCTCGTCGTACAGACTGTCCTGGACCGCAGCCACCGACTCGTAGACCCGGGCGGGCAACTGCGAGACCTTGACCTCGGCACCGTCCGCTGGGCCGGCAACACCTTCCAACAGCGTCACCTCGAACAGGTGCAGGTTGGTCGGGTCGGAATCGGTCCGGGTCAACGTCCAATCGGTCGGAGCGAATTCGTGGGCTCGTGGCAACTCAGTGATCACCAGGTGCCCGTGGACGGCCAGATCGATCAAGGTCGCGGTCACGTCGATCGGATCGACGCGTTCATCGGCAACAGTCCCGACATGCCCCGGCCGAACATTGCCGAGCGCGCGGAACTCCGTTTGTCCTGGTCCGACCGGCACGAACTCCGCCGCCTTGGTGACCTCCGTGCCAGCACCCGCATCGACGCCGGCGCGGCGATGCAACGCGAACAAGGCAGCGGCACCGAGCACGAGCAGCCCCAAGGCGAGTGCCAGCGGCAACGGCTTCGCGGAGAAGGCCCGGGCGAGGGTCCAGACCTGCTCGATGTGTTCGTTGGCCGCGATCGCGTCCGGCGGGAAGCCGATCCTGACCTGAACGAACTCACCGGGCCCGCGGGGACCATCCCGGAAGGTGGGCTGGCGGGCGTCCTCGGTCCCCGCCGCCGCGTACGTGCACGGCACTTCGGAACTCGGCGAGCCTGCGTTGCACTCGATGAAAGCGAAGGGTACGGGGATCGCCACCGTCGCGGTGAACTCCGAGACAGTCGAATCGAAGCCCTGCAAAAGCGGCCAGGTCAGGGCGGTGCCCTCGGGCGTGGCGATCACTGCACTACCCACCGTGTATTCCAGGCTCACCTGCTTCGACCCGTTGGTCGGGAAGCTCACCGTGGTGAGGCGCCCATCGGCGACTGTGACCGTCGGCTCGACCGGCTGCCCGTTGACAGTGGCCCGGAAGCTGCCGACGTCGTACACATAGCGCCGATCGCCCAGCAGATCCTGCTTGGTCTCGAAGGTCTGCTCGACCTGGGCCGGCACGGCGCTGAAGGTGATGTCCTGACGGACGGTCAGGGTGCCGTCCAGACCGAGGTTGGCGGTCACCGTGAACTCGGCGGCGGTGCCATCCGCGCGGGCGCTCTGCGTGCCCGGCCCGACGAGCAGGCCGACAAATACCAGCATCGCCACGATGGGCAGCAGGATCATCCGCGCGCGGGTGGCCGACGCGCGGGACATACCCGCACGACGACGATCCGGTACGCGGTCTGAGGTGATGAACTCCGGCACGGGGCTTAGCCTCCCACAGGCGCGTGTCGCACGGACGCTACAACCGGTGCGGTCGGATGACACCTGCGGCACATTAGGCTTCCGCACGTGACACAGCAGCAGTGGGGCGGCGCTCCGTACGGTCGCCAGAACCCGCCCGGCCACCAGCCTCCGGTCCCGTGGGGGGCCCATGGCTTCGGCCGATCCGGCGCTGGCGTCCCCGGTCCGTTCCCCCAAGGTCAACAGGTCCCCCAGGGCCAGCAGAGTCAGTGGGCCGGCAATCCACCGGGCGGATTCGGTGGGCCGCAACCGGGCGTGCCCTACTACGGACCACCGGTGCAGCCGCCGCGGCAACGCAGCCCGATGATGGCGCTCTTGCTGGGCATGGTTGCGATGAGCGTGCTGGCGATCATCGGACTGGTGCTGGTCAACATCTTCACCGGCACCTCGGAGACGGCGTACCAGAACGACGACTATCAGGTCCCTCCCGCCGACAGCGCCCCGCCGGCGATACCGCTCCCGCAGACCTATACCGAGGCCGAGGCCTTCATCGTCGACAACCCGCTCTACGCCCAGACCGCGCCCGCTCCGGTGCGGTGTGACAATCCCCCGATCAACGTGGAGACCGCCTCCGACAGCGATCTGGAGACGCATTTCAACAACCAGGTCGCGTGTTTGATGCGGGTCTGGAATCCCCCGGTCACCGGAGCCGGCTTCGTCCTCCCCCGTCCGACGGTGACCATCTACGGCGAGAAGATCACGACCAAGTGCGGCACCTCCGGAGTCAACGCCTTCTACTGTGGCGCCGATCAGCAGATCTACTTCTCGAATCTGTTGCCGCAAGCCATCCCGATCGTCCATACCGACAAGTGGGCGGCCGAGGTTGTGATGGCCCATGAGTTCGGGCATGCCGTCCAGGCTCGCGCTGGAATCTTGATCAGCGCCCAGGCGCTCGCACAGAAGTCCGGTTCCACGGCCGAGTCGAATCTGTTCCTACGTCGGCTCGAGACACAGGCAGATTGCTTCTCCGGGATGTACCTGCGGTCCGTGTCTCGTTCGATGGGCATCCAACAGTCGGACCTGGAAGGCATCGAGCGCACCTACCATGCGGTCGGCGACGACACCTTGTCCAACAAGACGAACATCGACGGCGATCACGGCCTTGCCCGCAGCCGGATCTTCTGGGGCTTGACCGGCCTGGGCACCGGCGACATCGGCAAGTGCAACACCTTCACCGCCCCCGCCAACCAGGTGCGGTAGTCCCGAGCGAGCGCGAGCGAGCCCGTCGCGAGCGGCCGCGAAACGAAGCGCCGGTTCGATCTGGACTGACGAGGGAGCAGACGCGCCTTTTGTCTGCGAGCGAGGAGGGAAGATCGAACCCTCAGCGCGCAGTGGAGCAGCGAGTGACGACTAACGCAGCACGATTAACGCACTCGCGATGGCGGCGACGCCTTCGCCACGGCCGGTGAGGCCGAGACCGTCGGTCGTGGTCGCGGACACAGTCACCGGTGCGCCGACGGTCGCCGAGAGCAGCTGTTCTCCCTCGGCGCGGCGGGCGGCGAATCGGGGGCGGTTTCCGATCAGCTGAACGGCGATATTGCCTATCGCGAAGCCGGCTGCGCGAACGCGTACGGCGGTCTCGGTCAGGAACGCCAAGCCGCTGGCGCCCTGCCACTCCGGACGGTCGGTGCCGAAGTTGCTGCCCATATCACCCAGACCAGCAGCCGAGAGCAACGCGTCGCAGGCGGCATGGGCGACCACATCACCGTCGGAATGCCCCTTCAAGCCACACGGCTCGTCAGGGAACAGCAACCCGGCCACCCACATGGGGGGGCCGGGTGTCAACTGATGAACGTCAACGCCGATACCGGTACGAAACGGCGTCGGGGCGAACTGGCTCAGGAGGCGAGAACCTCGTCGAGCAGGATCTCGGCCTTGTCCTCTTCGACCCGCTCGGCGAGAGCGAGCTCGGAGACCAGGATCTGGCGAGCCTTGGCGAGCATCCGCTTCTCACCGGCGGAAAGGCCACGCTCCCGCTCGCGCCGCCACAGGTCACGGACGACCTCGGCGACCTTCATGACGTTGCCCGAGTGCAGCTTCTCCAGGTTCGCCTTGTAACGGCGAGACCAGTTGGTCGGCTCCTCCGTATGGGGTGCCCGCAGCACGCTGAACACTCGTTCGAGACCGTCAGCGTCCACCACATCACGCACCCCGACCAAGTCGAGGTTGCAAGCGGGAACCCGGACGACCAGATCGGTCTGTCCGACGATTCTCAGGACGAGGTAGAGCTTGTCTTCACCTTTGATCTGACGGGTTTCGATGTCCTCGATGACGGCGGCCCCATGATTGGGGTAGACCACCGTTTCGCCGACTGTGAAGGTCATATTGTCTTGTACCCCTTTCGCGGTTTCCCAGTCTACCACGCTGAGAAACTGCTCAAAGCAGCGTTTACGCTAGCCAGAGGCCAGATTTCCCGCCGAACAGGGGTTGACAAACCGAGATGGCTGTGCGTTGCGGGGTGAGGGACACCACACCCCGGGGTCCCATCACCGGGACCGAACCGGTAGATTCTGCGTCGGGCGACAGACTTCACAGCGACGCGGACGCCGGTGCGGCTGCGTCGCCGTGCAGGAGATCGCTAGGCTGACCCCCACCGTGCCCCACACGTCCCATCTACGCAGACCACAGGAGTCGAGATCGTGGCCCACCTCGCGCGAACCCGAGTTCATCGTTCCCTGGCCGCGACCCTGATCGGTCTCGCCCTTCTGGCCCTGTCGGCGTGTGGATTGAACGCGCAGACCACACAGCCGTACACGCCGGCCGAGGGCGTGAACACCAACATCGGGCCGACCGGCGAATGGGTGCAGGTCCGCAATCTGATGGTGTTGAGCCGCGGCAGCGGCGAAGGGTTCTTGTCGGCCAGCGTCCTGGCGGACCAGAGCGACACCCTGACCGGGGTCTCGGGTCACCCGATCAAGGCCACCGGCAACGCCGGCGCCGAGTTCACCGTCACCTTGACCAAGCCGATCGAGTTCACTCCCGGCAAGCTGATCGTGCTGACCGACGAGCCCGAACACATCACCGTCAAGAGCGCTGACCTGCTGGTCGGTGGCGAGGCGGAGATCACACTGTCCTTCGCCAAGGTCGGCGACCAGACACTGCGGGTGCCGATCGTCGACGCAACCCAGCCGGACTACGCGGACATCAGCCCGAGCCCTGCTGCCGCCAGCCCAAGTCCCAGTTCCGGCAACTGACCGACGACGGGCGTCTGCGGCCGTACCGACTGGCGACCGTACGACTGGCCCGACATCGATTCAGCGGCGACAGCGAGGCAGATCGAGTCCTCCCTGTCGCCGCCTTCTTCAGTTCTCGAACTTGTAGCCGAGGCCACGGACCGTCTGCAACAACTGGGGCCGGGCCGGGTCGGCCTCGATCTTGGCGCGTAGCCGCTTGATGTGCACATCGAGGGTCTTGGTGTCGCCGACGTAGTCGAGGCCCCAGACGCGATCGATCAGTTGCCCCCGGGTCATCACCCGCCCGGCGTTGCGGAGCAGGATCTCCAGCAGTTCGAACTCCTTGAGCGCAAGCCGTACCGCAGTGCCGTTGACCGATACCTGGTGCCGCTCGATGTCCATCCGGACACCGTGCGCCTCCACCACGTCGGGCATCAACTCAGCCTCTTGCCCGCGGCGCAGCACCGCCCTGATCCGGGCGACCAGCTCACGCTGACTGAACGGCTTGGTGACGTAGTCGTCAGCGCCCAACTCCAAGCCAACGACCTTGTCGATCTCGCTGTCGCGCGCCGTGAGCATGATCACCGGTACGGGTCCGCGCTGGCGCAGCTGACGGCACACCTCAGTGCCGGGTACGCCGGGCATCATCAAGTCGAGCAGCACGATGTCGGCACCGCCCTGGTCGTAGGCAGTCAGGCCCTCGGCACCGTCGGCAGCTGTGACGACGTCGAAGCCCTCCTTGCGCAGCATGTAGGCCAGCGCGTCGCGATAGGACTCTTCGTCCTCGACGACTAGTACGCGGGTCATCTGGATATCAACTCCTGATCTTGGCTCGGGTCAACAGCGTCGTGGTGATGCCACCGTCGCACTCGGTGTCCTGGTCCTGGTCGAAATCATGGCTGCCGTCGCCGACCGCCTGGGCGGTGGCCGGAATGGCGGTTGGCGAGCCATCTCGGGCATCGCCGCCCTCCGCCGGATGCTCGACCGTGGGCTGCTCAGAGGCTACGGGCAGCGGTGGAGCCTGATGGGCAGGCAATTGCAGGGTGAAGGTGGAGCCGCGTCCCGGTTGGCTCCAGACGGTGACGTCTCCGTGGTGCGCGGCGGCGATGTGCTTGACGATCGACAGGCCGAGCCCGCTGCCACCGTTGGCGCGGCTCCGGGCATAGTCGACCCGATAGAAGCGTTCGAAGATACGCTCGAGCTGATCGGCCGGGATGCCGATACCGGTGTCGGACACTGTGATGTCGATGTAGTCGTGATCACTGGTTCGGCGACGAGCGGCAACGACCACCCTGGCGCCAGGGTCGGAGTAGACCAGGGCGTTCTCGACCAGATTGCCGATCGCGGTGGTGAGTTGTTGCGGGTCACCCATCACCCGCAGTCCGGAATCGCCGGCGACGGTGATTGTCACCTCGCGCTCCTCGGCGTCGACTCGACACCGGTCGACCGCCTCGATCAGCAGGTCGTCGATCTCCACCGTCTCAGCCCGACCCATCGAGTCGGAGGCCTGCAACCTCGAGAGGTCGATGATCTGACTCACCAGATCCGTGAGCCTGGCGGACTCGATGCCCATCCGGGCGGCGAACCGGCGTACAGCTGTCGGGTCGTCGGCGGCCTCTTCGACCGCCTCGGCCAGCAGTGAGATCGCTCCGATCGGAGTCTTCAACTCATGGCTGACGTTCGCGACGAAGTCACGCCGGATGGCCTCGACCCGGCGAGCGTCGGTCAGATCATCGGCGAACACCAGCACCAGTCCGTCCGGCACCGGAGCCACTCGGATACCGAGCAGCAGATCCGCGTCGCGCTGACCGGGGCCGCCGCGACTGACATTCACCTCCTCGCTCAGCATCCGGTCCTCACGCCGGCTCTGCCGGACCATCTCCAGGACGCGTCCGATGACGACCCGAGAACCCCGGGTGAGTCCGAGCCTGAGTGCCAGCGGGGTGGTCTCCAGGACCTCGTCGTGAGGGCCGACCACCACACCCGCCGATCGGATCACCCGGAGCACCTGGCTGGTGCCCTCCGGCACGGCGACCGGCGGTGAAGCCTGGGGCGCAGTCAACTGGTCCACGTGTCGGCCACGCCTCAGCAGTGCCGAGATCAGCAGCCCGAGCAGGATGCCGACGAAAACGCCGGCGCCGCAGAGCAGCACGGCAACCCAGTTCACAATCGCGATCCTAGGTCGTCGCTCAGCCGCCAAGTGCCAGTCATGGGCTCTGCACGCTCAGTTTCCGAGTAGGGTTCGGGCCGAGTTCACCCGTCGTTCACATCCGAACGGCGTCCACGGTCCACTTCGGGCATAGGCTCGAAAGTGAGAAATCTGATCGATCCCAGGAATTCCCATGCGAGACAGCTACCACGACCAACTCGACGACATCCTCGCGGACCTGGTGCACATGTGCCAGAAGGTCGCCATCGCCGTCCGATCGAGCACCAGTGCCCTTTTGGATGCCGACATCCATCTCGCCGAGCAGGTGATCAGTGACGACACCCAACTCGACCGGATGCAGGCCGACATCGAGGAGCGTGCCTTCACCCTGCTGGCCAGGCAGTCCCCGGTCGCCGGCGAGCTGCGTACGGTGGTGGCGTCGCTGCGGATGGTCACCGAACTCGAGCGGATGGGTGACCTGGCCGCCCACGTGGCCAAGATCGCTCGGCTGCGCTATCCCGAGGTCGCGGTGCCGGAGTTGCTCCGACCCAACTTCGTCCGGATGGGCGACGTCGCCGAGAAGATGGTGGTGACCGCTGGTCACACCCTCAGCAGCCGCAGCGTGGAGAGCGCCGAGGAACTTCGGTCCCGCGACGAGGAGATGGATGATCTCCGCTCGAGCCAGTTCCGGATGATGCTGGGCGATAATTGGGCGTACGGCGTGGAAGCCGCCGTCGACGTGGCTCTGCTCGGTCGCTACTACGAGCGCATCGCCGATCACGCCGCCTCGATGGGCCGACGGATCATCTACGTCGTGACCGGCGAATTCCCCGAAACGGAGTACTGGCCGCAACCCTAGTCGTCACTCGCTGTTCGGCTGCGCTCCCAAGACTCTGTCTTCCCTCGTCGCGCGCAGACGAAAAGCGTGTCTGTGCGCTCCTCAGTCCAGACAGAGCCCTCGCTCCGCCTCACGGCCGCTCGCGACGGGTTACTTCTTCTTGCCCTGGTTCTTGACTGCTTCGATGGCGGCTGCTGCGGCGGCGGGGTCGAGGTAGGTGCCGCCGGTCTTGACCGGGGTGAAGTCGTCGTTCAGCTCGTAGAGCAGCGGGATGCCGGTGGGGATGTTGAGGCCGACCACTTCGGCGTCACCCATCTTGTCCAGGTGCTTGACGATCGCCCGCAGCGAGTTGCCGTGGGCGGCGACCAGCACCACCTTGCCGGCGGCCAGATCCGGCACGATCTCGTCGTACCAGTAGGGCAGCGCCCGGCCCAGCACGTCCTTGAGGCACTCGGTCTGCGGCCGCAGTTCCGGCGGCAGCCCTGCGTAGCGGGGGTCGTGGAAGTTGGAGAACTCACTGTCGTTGTCGATCGGCGGCGGCGGGGTGTCGTACGAGCGGCGCCAGATCATGAACTGCTCTTCGCCGTACTCGGCCAAGGTGGCGGCCTTGTCCTTGCCCTGCAGCGCGCCGTAGTGCCGCTCGTTGAGCCGCCAGGAGCGCTTGGTCGGGATCCAATGCCGGTCGGCGACCTGGAGCGCGAGCTGCGACGTACGGATCGCGCGCTTGAGCAGTGAGGTGTGCAGCACATCGGGCAGCAGGTCGTTCTCGACCAGCAGCTCGCCGCCCCGCTGAGCCTCAGCTTCGCCCTTGGCATTCAGATCGACGTCCACCCAACCGGTGAACAGATTCTTGGCGTTCCATTCGCTCTCGCCGTGGCGAAGCAAGATCAAGGTTGCAGACACGCCCAGCACTCTACTGGCCCTCCCCTACATTTTTAGGAGCAGAAACCACGTCAGGTGTGGATTGCAGTTCAGAAATCCCGCAGTCGCTCGGGTCAGACCGGCTGGACCAGCCAGCGGGCCTGATAGGGCTCCAGGACGATCTCCCGATCGGTCAACGGCTGTTCCCCGGTGAGCGCGTCGCTGGCCCAGTTACCGAGCGAGACCACCCACCGCGGCAACCGCTGCGGCTCCGGCGTCACGTTGTAAAGCCCGACCATGGTTTGAGTGGCCGCCCGGCGCTGGAACACCAGCACCGCGGGGTTGACCGGATCCATCACCTCGGTCTCCACCGCGGCATCCATGCTCGGCAGCCGCGACCGGACCGCCGCCGCGTGCCGCAGTCCGTGCCAGACGCGGTGCTCGACGGTTCCTTCGACGTTGCGCCGCTCCGCTGCCGCCCAGTCCATCGGCGGCCGATGCACCCAGCGGTTGTCGTCGGCATGCGCCGGATCGTCGACATAGTCGTAGTCGTTGCGCAGCGCCAATTCGTCGCCCATGTAGATCAGCGGCAGCCCGCCGAACCCGTACACGATCTGGTACGCCAGCAGCAGTCGCCGGATCGCCAGGTCGAGGTGGGCCTCGTCGCCACTGGCCAGGGCCGCCTCGATGCCGATCAACGAGGCGGCCGAGCCACTAATCCGCCGATCCCCGGTGGCGAGGTTCTCCTGGAACACCAGGCCACGCGCATCGCTCATCGGATAGCTGCCGGCATAGAAGTCCGACAAGAAGCGGCGATGCTCGAATCCTTCCAGCCCGACCGCGGCCGCATCATCGTCGTCGATCGCCCAGCCGATGTCGTCGTGGCAGCGCAGATAGGTGCCCCACACCGTGCTCGGCGGCTTGGCCGGGAAGCGATTGAGCGCGGTACACAGCAGCCGAGTGTCCTTGGCCGCCAGGGTCGACCAGATCTGGACCATCAGCGAGTTCTGGTACGCCAGGTCGCAGACCCGACCGGCATGCTTGCCGACGCCGAGGTACGCGGGCAAGTCGGTCGGACCGACGATCGCCTCGGCCTTGAAGATCATCGCCGGCGCCGCGATCCGGGCAATGGCCCGCAACGCCTGGGTGATCGCGTGCACTTCGGGCTGGTTCTGACAACTGGTGCCGAGCCGCTTGACGATGAAGGCGATGGCATCCAGCCGGACACACTCCACGCCGAGATTGGCCAGCCAGCAGATGATGTCGGCGAACTCGAAGAACACCTCGGGATTACGCCAGTTGAGGTCCCACTGCCAGGTGTTGAACGTCGTCCAAACCCAGGACTGGGATTCCTCGTCGAAGGTGAAGTTGCCGGGCGCGAAGTCCGGGAAGACCTCCGGCAGGGTCCGTTCGTACGCGTCGGGGATGTCCCGGTCGGCGAACATGAAGAAGTAGTCGCGGTAGTAGTGATCGCCACCGGCCGCAGCCCGGGCCCAGTCATGTTCGGCGGCGACATGGTTCAGCACCAGGTCGACCGTCAGCGAGATGCCGGCTCGGCGCAACGCGGTGGCCAGCTCGCGCAGATCGTCGACGGTGCCGAGGTCTTCGCGCACCGCCCGATAGTCCATCACCGCGTACCCGCCGTCGTTGGGCCCGGGGCGGGGCTTGAGCAGCGGCATCAGATGCAGGTAGGTGACGCCGAGTTCAGCCAGATAGTCGACCTTGTCGATCACCCCGCGCAGTCCGCCGGCGAACAGATCCGCGTACGCCGCATAGCCCAGCATCCGCGGATGCTGATACCACTGCGGATCGGCATGCCGGCGCAGGTCGAGCAGACGCAGATCCTCGGGGCGTCGGCGGAAGCTACTGGCGGCGATCTCCACGGCTCGCTGGGCCATCTCCACCGCATGCTCCGGATAGGCGCCCGTCAGGCCGGCCAGCAGGTCCGGCCAGTAGCGTTGCAGCCTTGCGGCGAATACGACCTGGTCGTGGGCCGGCTCACCTTCGAGCAGCCCGGCGGCATCGGGAATAGTCATCGGGATCAATCTATGGGCGGGACCGCCGCCGACGTAAACCCTCGCCGATCAATAGTGATCATCGCGTGACCATCGGGGCCGGGTCACGAACCCGCATCGACCCGTTCTGCCCGCTTGCCCAGCCGCTTCTTGAACTCGTTCAGGAACGCCTCACGGAGCTGCTCGTTGTCCAGCGCCCCGTCGATGCCGGCGAACCTGCCGGCGTTGACCTGCTGGCAGACCCGGAGCCAGGCCTGGCCCATCGCGTAGGTGAAGCTGCTCGCCACCCCGGCGCCGATCGCGCCGCCGACCACGGTCCCGGCTCCCGGGACGAGCTTCAGCAGCCCGGTGAAGGTGGCCCGACCGGCCTGGGTCGCGGCGGTGGTGGAAATGACAGCCATCAGGGCAGCCCGGTCGAATTTGATCTTGTAGAGGTGCGCGATCTTGGCCATCATGCCGAGCTGGATCGGCACCAGCAGGGTCGCGTCCGAGAACGGGACCGGGATCGCCGCCGCCGCGCCGGCACTGGCGACCGCGGCGCCGATCACCTTCTGCGCTTCGGTGTTCTTCCGGGAAAGATCGATCTCCTGCGCCGCGGCGAGAGCTCCGTGCACGCCTTCCGGCGCGCAACGAAAGGTGGCATCGAGGACTTCCTGCAGACCGTACGCCGCCTGACCCGCGAACTCGTCCGCCTTGGCGAAGGTGAAATAGGGCCGCCCGTTCTCGATCGGCAGGTTCTTGGCGATCACCTGCTCGGCCAGCGCGATCGCATCCGGGTGGAACTGCCCGTTGCGATGCGGCACCTGGGTGAACACCATGATCACCGGCAGCCCCAGCTCGTCGAGCCGGCGGACGAACTCTGCCTCGGACTCCTCGAACCGCCGGTCCATGCCGCGCGCGCAATACCAGGCGACGTGGAGCTGCTCCGACAGCGGCAGCTTGCGGCTCTGGTTGATCACCTTGTCCAGATCGCGCAGGATCTCGCGGTCGTCCTTGCCGATCTCCAGACCCTGGGTGTCGACCAGACCCAGATGTCCGACCTTGTCCAGATAGAGATGACTGCCCTTGGTCACCGGCTCTCCGATCCCGGTGCGCGCCACCTCCTCGCCGAAGATCGCGTTCACCAAGGTGGACTTGCCGACCCCGGTCTTGCCGAACAGGACCAGGTTGAACCGCCCGAGTGACTCGTTCTGCCGCTCGTACTCGCTGCGGAACGACTCGCTGAAAGCGTCTTCGACGGCCATACTTCCCACTCTCGTCCGGGACCGGGCCGGCGTCTCGGCCCGCAGCCAGCGTACGGGCGCCACCGGAACGTCGAACATGGCCTAAACTCGCCCAGTTGTCCCGCTAGTCCACAGAGAGCTCATTCATGCCCATTCGTCACGATCTGCGCAACGTCGCGATCGTCGCCCACGTCGACCACGGCAAGACCACTTTGGTGGACGCCATGCTCTGGCAGTCCGGCGCCTTCCGCGCCGGGCAGGACGTCGAGAAGCGGGTGATGGACTCGATGGACCTGGAGCGGGAGAAGGGCATCACCATCCTCGCCAAGAACACCGCTGTCAAGCACACAGCGCCGGATGGCTCGCAGGTCACCATCAACATCATCGACACCCCTGGTCACGCCGACTTCGGTGGCGAGGTGGAGCGCGGCCTGGAGATGGTCGACGGGGTGCTGCTGCTGGTCGACGCCTCGGAGGGACCGCTACCCCAGACCCGGTTCGTGCTGCGCAAGGCGCTGGCCAAGAAGCTGCCGATCATCGTGGTGGTGAACAAGGTCGACCGCTCCGACGCCCGGATCGCCGAGGTGGTCGAGGAGACGTACGAGCTGTTCCTCGACCTGCTCGAGGACGACGAGACCGATGTGCTCGACTTCCCGGTCATCTACGCCTCGGCCAAGGCCGGCCGGGCCTCCATGGAGCAGCCGGAGAACGGCGCCATGCCGGACTCCCCCGACCTCGAGCCGCTGTTCGCGGCCATCTACGACCACATTCCGGCACCGTCCTACACCGAGGGTGCCGTGCTGCAGGCACACGTCACCAACCTGGACGCGTCGCCCTATCTCGGGCGGCTGGCGTTGTGCCGGATCGTCGAGGGCACCCTGAAGCGCAACCAGGCGGTCGCCTGGTGCCGCGCCGACGGCTCGATCCGGACGGTGAAGCTGTCGGAGCTGTTGATGACCAACGCGCTCGAGCGGGAGCCGGCCGAGTCCGCAGGACCGGGCGACATCGTGGCCATCGCAGGCATCCCCGACATCACGATCGGCGAAACCCTGTCGGACCCGGAGAACCCGAAGCCGCTGCCGCTGATCACCGTCGACGAGCCGTCCATCTCGATGACGATCGGCATCAACACCTCGCCGCTGTCCGGCAAGTCCGGCAAGAACCTGACCGCCCGGCTGGTGAAGGCGCGGCTGGACGCCGAGCTGATCGGCAATGTGTCGATCCGGGTGTTGAACACCGACCGGCCCGACACCTGGGAGGTCCAGGGTCGCGGTGAACTCCAGTTGGCGATCCTGGTGGAAATGATGCGCCGGGAGAGCTTCGAGCTGACCGTCGGCAAGCCGCAGGTGGTCACCCGGGAGATCGGGGGCAAGGTGCACGAGCCGGTCGAGCGGCTGACGATCGACATCCCGGAGGACTTCGTCGGCGTGGTCACCCAGCTGATGGGGCTGCGTCGCGGCCGGCTGGAGCAGATGGTCAACCACGGCACGGGCTGGGTCCGGATCGAGTATCTGGTGCCGGCTCGCGGTCTGATCGGCTTCCGGACCGAGTTCCTCACCGAGACCCGCGGCACCGGTTTGATGCACCACGTGTTCGAGGCGTACGAGCCGTGGCACGGCGAGCTGCGGACCCGGCCGACCGGCTCACTGGTCGCCGACCGCAAGGGCGTGGTGACCTCGTACGCGTCGTTCAACCTGCAGGAGCGCGGCACCTTGTTCGTGGGGCCGGGCACCGAGGTGTACGAGGGGATGATCGTCGGCGAGAACGCCCGCGCCGACGACATGGACGTGAACCCGACCCGGGAGAAGAAGCTCACCAACGTCCGCTCCTCCACCGGCGACGAGCTGGAGCGGCTGATCCCGCCGAAGCTGATGAGCATGGAGCAGGCCCTGGAGTTCTGCCGCGGCGACGAGTGCATCGAGGTCACCCCGAGCGCGGTCCGCATCCGCAAGGTGATCCTGTCGGCCAACGACCGTAGCAAGGTCCGCTCCCGCGCCAAGCGCTGACGGTTTCCGACTTGTCAGCCTCGGTAGGCGCTCCGGCGACCACTGAAGCTGACAAGTCGGCAGGGATCGCGTATCGCTAGACTTCGGCAATCATCGCCGTTGCCACGGTGCTATCGTGGGAAGGGCCTCCCCGGGCTCCGGTGTGAGGAAGAAGGCCCCGGACTCGCTGATGGAATCAGCACCCGGGGCTGACGCTTCTAGGCCAGCAATCGCCGCAACTCGATGACCTGGTCACCGAGCAACTCACGCGGTTGGAGATCCTCCTGCCGGTAAGCAAGACCGACCGCTCGGCTACCCGTACCCGCTGGACTACGGCGAGGGACCGCTGTTGAGCCATGCGCTGCAGCTTGCCGACGGCCACCCGATCTACCTGATCCCTGGCGCCGAGCCGCCGTGGACGATCGTCAACTACCCACCCGTCTACCCGCTGCTGAACGCTGCCGTCAGCGTGCTGGCCGGTCCTGCGTACTGGTACGGGCGGCTGATCTCCATGGCGGGTGCCCTGATGGCTGCGGTCTTCGCCGGGTTGATCGTCGGCCGGATCACCCGCGATCGGAGTGCCGCCCTGGTCACAGCGCTGCTGATGCCGGTGATCCCCTACCTCGGGGTCTGGGCCGCGTTGGCTCGGGTCGACGCGCTGACACTCCGCTTGAGTCTGGCCGGACTCTGGTGCGTGGTTCGGCAGCCCACCTCGACCCGGTGGCTGATCGTGGCCGTCGTGCTGCTCACCGCGGCCGCGTACACCCGACAGACCTATCAGGCGTCGGCGTTGTCGGCGGCCTTCTTGGCGGCGTTGGCCTTGCGGGTGGCAGCAGCCTTCTTGGCGGCGGCGGAGCGCTTGGCACTGGCGGCCTCGCGGGCAGCCTCGGCCAGCTCCGGATCGATCGCTGCGGCGACGTCCTCGCGGACCTCGGCCACCTTCTCCTCGACCTTCGCCTCGGCCTCCGCCACCTTGGTCTCGACGTCGGTCTTCACCTCGGTGCTGGTGGTGCGCACGGCGAGCACACTGTCGTCGATGACCTTCTTGCCCCGGCCGGCGAGATCGCCGTAGGCGACGGTGGCCTCGGCAAGGAGTTCCTTGCGCTGCTTGTCCAGCTCCTCGATCCGAGCCTTGGTGGTCTCCGGCAGGGTCTTCAGCTGCTCGGGCAGAGCCTTGACCTGCTCCGGCAGCGTACGGACGAACTCACCAGCGTGCTTGGCCTGCTCGGAACCCTTGCTCTGCAGCTGGGTGAAGCTGCCCTGCCACTCGGACAATTGCTTGGTGACCTTCTCCTGGGTGGCCAGGACGAGGTTCCTGATCGACTCGACAGCCAGATCGGTCAGCCCGGCGGCCGCGTAGAGCGGGGCGTACTCGGACTCGACGGCGGCCTTGCGGGTCTGCGCCGGGCTCGGCGCCTGGGTGGTGGTGCTGGTCATTTCTGTTCTCCCTCATGCGGAATGTCGTTCGTGGTCCCACTCGACGTGGGGTCGCCCGTGGCGGGCTGCGGCTCATCGGGACCGTCGTCGGTGTGCGTCACCACACCGTCCTTCTCGTTCTCCTTGACGAAGGACTGATAGACGTCGATGAGCACGCGCTTCTGTCGCTCGGTGATGGCCGTGTCAGCCAGCACCGCGGTCTCCACCGTGGTCGTGGGATGGTCTTCCGGATCGAGGATGCCGGCCTTGACGTACAAGGTCTCGGCCGAGACTCGCAGCGCCTTGGACAGCTGCTGCAGCACCTCTGCCGACGGCTTGCGCAACCCGCGCTCGATCTGGCTCAGGTACGGATTGGAGACCCCGGTCTGCTCCGCCAGCTGCCGCAACGACAGCTCCGCGGCCCGCCGCTGAGCGCCGATGAACTCACCCAGCGTGCCGAGTTGCTCACCCAGATTCGGGGTCTTGATCCGTGCCATGCATCCATCGTGCGTCGCGCTGCTTGCAATTGCAAGCAAATGCATACTCCAGTTAGCGTGAGGTCAGTCACAACGCGTCCCATGCTGCGAGAAACTCCTCCGCCGACCGTCCGCCCTTGTCCTGCGATTAGGTTGGGCCACAGTGGCGATGAAGCAGGTCGCCAGGATCGTAGTCAGCCCACCGGACAACGTCCACCTGGCTCGGCCTGACCGAGATCTTCCCCAGGATCATGCTGACCGGGCTGGGCATCACCGGTCTGATCTATGTCCTCGTGTCGATCTCGGCGGTCGCGTTGGTGCCACCGGGCGAACTCGGCGAGGGTGAGACTCCACTGCTGAAGGTGGTCACGGCGGGTGCACCCAACCTGCCGGTGGACCAGATCTTCCCGCTCATCTCGATGTTCGCCGTCGCCAACTCGGCCCTGATCAACATGCTGATGGCCAGCCGGCTGCTGTACGGAATGGCCCGGCAGAAGGTGCTGCCCCCGGTGTTGGGCCGGGTGATGCCCGGACGGCGTACGCCCTGGGTGGCGATCGTGTTCACCACCGTGCTCGCTGTCGGGCTGCTGATCTTCGCCGGCGGAGTCAGCCAGCTGGGTGGCACGACGGCGTTGCTCCTGCTGGCCGTGTTCGCGATCGTGAACATCACCGTGTTGGTGCTGCGTAAGGACAAGAAGTCGCACGAGCACTTCATCGCGCCGACCGTGATCCCGATCATCGGCGCGCTGTGCTGCGCGTTCCTGGTCGGTCCCTGGACCGGTCGCAATCCGGTGCAGTATTCGATCGCCGGAGTGCTGATCGCCATCGGCATCGGCCTGTGGGCGATCACCTGGCTCGCCAACCGGGCCCTCTACGGACGCAAGACCTATGTCAAGGACGTCAATGACATGAGCGGCGACGGTCCGGTGAACTGATCTCGAGCCGCCAGGGCGTCGAATCTCTCACCGGAGCGTCTCCGCGCGTCCGCAGCGGCTCAGTGACGACGGGTACGCGACTGCGGCACGGTCGCCAGGATCAAGGTGCCGTCCTGGCGACGATCACCTGACTGCAGAGTCGGCTGCCCGTCCAACCGCGGCCCCTGGCCGAGCAGCGGCACGGTGACCGGCTCTCCGAGAGCCACCCTGACCGGCTGGCCGCGTACGAACACCTCCACCGACTCGCCGTCCTCGACCTCGAAACTGATCGCGCCATGGACGACTTCCACCCGGACACGTACCCCCCGCAGCGTGAGCTTGAAAGCGAGCCGTTCCCAGTCGGCAGGCAGCCGCGGATCGAAGGTGACCCGGCCGTTGTAGTCCCGCATCCCGCCGAACCCGTACACCAAGGCATTCCACACCCCGCCGGTCGAGGCGACGTGCACGCCGTCGCTGGCATTGCCGTGCAGATCTGCCAGGTCGACGAACAGTGAACTGTAGAAGTAGCGCAGCGCCAGCTCGCGATAGCCCACCTCGGCCGCGATGATCGACTGCACCACGCCCGAGAGAGTCGAGTCACCGGTGGTGATCGGATCGTAGTAGTCGAAGTCGGCCCGCTTCTCCTCCAAGGTGAAGTGATCGCCCTGCAGGAACAGCGCCAGCACGACATCGGCCTGCTTGATCACCTGGAACCGGTAGATCACCAGCGGGTGATAGTGCAACAGCAGCGGCCGCAGATCGGCCGGGGTCGCTGCGAGATCCCAGACCTCGCGATCGAGGAAGTGGGAGTCCTGTGGGTGGATGCCGGTTCCCTCGTCGTACGGGATTGCCATCGCCTCCGCGGCGGCGGCCCATTCGTCGACCTCTTCCGGCTCCAGTTCGAGCCGGGCGACCAGCTGGTCGAACATGAGACCGTCGCGTTCGGCCAGCCGCCGGACCACCTCGGCCGCCTTCGCCAGGTTGTAGCGCGCCATCACATTGGTGAAGAGGTTGTCGTTCACCACAGTGGTGTATTCGTCCGGCCCGGTCACCCCGTGGATATGGAAGGAGCGCGCCGATCTGTCGTACACACTGCGCTCCCGCCAGAAGCCCAGGTCGGCCCACAGCCTGGCCGTCTCGACCAGGATGTCGACCCCCTCCCGCCACAGGAAATCGTCGTCACCACTGGCATTGACGTACTTCATCAGGGCGTAGCTGATATCGGCATCGATGTGGTACTGCGCGGTGCCGGCGGCGTAGTAGGCGCTCGCCTCCTCGCCGTTGATCGTCCGCCACGGGAAGAGCGCGCCCTGCTGGGCGAGATCGGCTGCCCGTCGGCGAGCGGCGGTCAGCATGTTGTAGCGGAAGCGGAGCGCGCTGTGCGCCATCCACGGCGAGGTGTAGGTGAGGAACGGCAGCACATAGATCTCGGTGTCCCAGAAGTAGTGCCCGCCGTAACCGGAACCGGAGACCCCCTTGGCCGGTACGCCGGCCTGCTCCGACCGTCCCGCGGCCTGCGCCAGCTGGAAGAGGTTCCAGCGCACTGCCTGCTGCACGGCCGGTTGGCCACTGATCTCGACGTCGGAGCGGGCCCAGAAGTCGTCCAGCCACTGCCACTGGTCGAAGAACTGTTGGCCGACGCCATGCCGCTTGACCCGGTCCAGCGTACGCCGGCAGCGATCGGCGAGCTCGCGCACCGGAACGCCGCGCGAGCTGTGGTAGCTGACCACCTTGGTGAGCTTGATCGGACGACCGGGCTCGGCGTCGATCCGGTAGACCATCTTGCCGGTGTCCTCGTCGACACTGATGTGATTGGTGTACTCGTTGTCGGTCTCGAGGTGATGGTCGACGCCGACCGCCAAGGTCATGGTGGAGTTGTGGCAGCGATAGCCGAGCAGCAGCCGGTCCTCCTCGGCCCGCGACAGCTGTGGGTCGAGCACACGATCCTCGAACGTCTCCGCTTTGCGCGGGTCCACACCTGCGCCCATCGCCGCCGCCTTGACGTGATACTCGTCCCGGCCGTCCTGCCGGTTCAGCGTCTGCGAGGAGATCACCACCGGCGCGGCCTGATCCGTCATGGTGACCTCGAAGGTCATGATCGCCAGATGCCGTTGGGCGAAGGAGACCATCCTTGTCGAGCGCACATTGACCCGCTTGCCACCCGGCGTACGCCAGACCAGGTCGCGGGTCAGCTGCCCGCTGCGGAAGTCCAACACCCGTTCGTAGGAGATGAGGTCCGCAACGGCCAGCAGCAGCGGCTCGTCGTCGACGTACAGCTTGATCGTCTTGTTGTCCGGGACGTTGACGATGGTCTGCCCGACTCGAGCGAAGCCGAACGCTTCCTCGGCATGGCGGATCGGCCAGGTCTCGTGGAAACCGTTGATGAAGCTGCCGTGGGCGTGGGTCTCCCGCCCCTCCTCGACGTTGCCGCGCAGACCGAGATAGCCGTTTCCGACCGCGAACAGAGTTTCGGTGACACCGTGGTCGAGATTGCTGTAGCTGGTCTCGACCAGGCGCCAGGGATCGGCCGGAAAACGATGGCGATCCAGCGGGTCCATCGCCTCGAGCGGGTCGTCGCCCCGGGAACCTCTCATGAATCGGCCGGCTGCGAGTCGTCGGTAGCTGCGGAGTCGGTGGTGGGTACCAGTTCGCTGAGATCGCTGACGACGACGTCGGCACCGGCCTGGAGAAGCCGGTCGGCCCCGACCCCTCGGTCGACGCCGATCACCAGCCCGAAGTCGCCCGCCTGTCCGGCCTCGACCCCGGACAGCGCGTCCTCGACCACCATCGTGCGCTCGATCGCCGAGCCTAGCTGCTCGGCGGCGTACCGGAAGGTCTCCGGGGAGGGCTTGCCGGCCAGCCCTTCGCGGGCAGCCACCACGCCGTCCACGACGACCTCGAAGCGGTCTGCCAGGCCTGCCGCGGCAAGAACGGCGGGCGCGTTCCGGGAGGAGGACACGACGGCAATCTTGGCCCCGGTGGCAGCCAGATGATCGAGATACGCCACCGAACCCGGGTAGGGCTGCACGCCCTCGGTGGCCAGCACCGAGGCGAACGCATCGTTCTTCCGGTTGCCCAGCCCGCAGACCGTCTCCACGTCGGTCGAGTCGTCCGGCGAGCCGTCGGGCAGGGTGATGCCGCGAGAGGCAAGGAAGGACCGCACTCCGTCGTAGCGCGGCTTGCCGTCGATGTAGTCGAAGTAGTCGCTCTCCAGGTAGGGCTCGGAGATCCCCTGCTCGGCCAGGTAGTCGGAGAACATCTTCTCCCAGGCCCGCATGTGCACCTCGGCCGTCGGCGTCAGTACGCCGTCGAGGTCGAAGAGCACTGTGTCGAATTCGTCAAGGTCCACGATCGGCATGCTAGTGCTTGCCCTTAGGGTTCATACGTGAGTGCAGTCGTGAGTCACATCCGGGTCGGGTTCATCGGGGTAGGCGCGATCTCCGCAGCCATCGTCACCGCGATCTTGGACCGTCCAGAGCCCGTGCCCGTTGCTGTGCTGCTGTCCCCGCGTTCTGCCGCGCGCAGCGAGGCACTGGCCGCCCGGTTCCCGCGGGCGCGCGTGCTGGCGGACAACCAGGCCGTGGTCGACAGCAGCGACATCGTCATGATCGCGGTGCTACCCAGCCAGGTCACCGAGATCTGCGCCGAGCTTACGTTCCGCCCGGAGCAGATCGTCCTGGGCGTCGCGGCAGGCTGGCCGCCCGCACAGCTGCGGCCGCTGGTCGCTCCGGCGGAGACAGTCGGCCAGCTCATTCCGCTGCCGATGATCACCTTGGGCGTCGGGCCGATCGTGCTGTATCCGAGCATCCCCGCAGTCGAGACCCTGCTGACCGGTTGCGGCACGGTGGTCGTGCTGGAACGGGAGCAGCAGGTCGGCGTGTTGAGTGCCGGGTCGTCGATCATGTCCAGCTTCTTCGCCTTCCAGAACGCGGCCATCGACTGGATCGCCAGTCATGGCTTCGACCGCACGCAGGCCGCCGGCTACGTGACCGCTCAGCTGCACGGGCTGGCCAGTGAGTCGATCGGCATGAATCTCGACCGGTTGGCCGATGCGGTCGAAGAGCACGAGACCCCCGGCGGACTGAACGAGCAGGTCCGGATCGCGCTCACCGACGCCGGCATGTTCGCTGCCCTGACCGCTGAGTTGGAGAAGCTCTACCAGGAGCGGGTGCGGACATAGGCCCGTGAGCGGGAAGATGACGTGCCCGGCGTGCGGAGGAGCGATGAGTGAAGGCACATTCTTCGCCTTCACGAAGAGCGACGACGTAGCCGGCGAACGCACGTCATCGTCGCGAACGGGCCCATTAGATCAGCTCAGAGCTGCTCGAAGGTTGCAGCCACTGGTTGGATCGCACCCACCGGCTGACCGTGACCGAGCACGGGGGTCGCTTCTTGGTCATCGAGGGTCGGGTGCTGATAGCCGAGTCGCTTCAGCGTAGCTGCCATCGCGGCCACCCTGGCCCGGGGCGAGCCGTCGCTGATCTTGACCGCGATGCCGGTGCCGTCCGGCAGCCCCACCGCATAGACGGCCTCGGCGCCCGCCTTGCCGATCAGTCCCGGGATGGCATGGTGCAGCGCCAGTTCGTCGCGGCGAGTGCCGGAGACGTTCTCGGGATGAGCGCGGATGGCCTCGGCGATCGTGGCTTCCGCACCGTCGGCAGCGGCCGCAATCCGGCCGAATGCTCGTGCCAGACCGTACAGGCTGACCGCGTACAAGGGCGCGCCGCAACCGTCGATCGCGGGCAGGCCCGCCTGCTCACCAACCAGATCGTCGATGGTCTGCAAGATCGCCAGCTGGACCGGATGATCCGGGTCCCGGTAGGTCTCGGTGGGCCACCCGTTGAGCTTGGCGGTGGCGAGCATGCCGGCGTGCTTGCCGGAGCAGTTCATGGTGATCGATGCCTTGTCACCACCGGACCTGATGACGTCGCGGGCCGCTTCCTCGTCGATCGGCCAGTCCGGCGGAGTCTGCAGATCGGCCTCACTCAGCCCAGCCCCCTCGAGAATCCGACGGACACCCTCGACATGGAACGGTTCGCCCGAATGCGACGCGCAAACCAGCGCCAGCAGGTCCGAGGGCAGGTCGAGCCCGGCCCGAACCATGCCGACCGCTTGCATCGGCTTGCTGCTGCTCCGGGGATACATCGGCGCGAACACCGCACCAAGCTCGCGGGCCAGGCTGCCATCAGGGGCCGTGACCGCGACACGGCCGTGATGCACGCTCTCGATCGTCCCGTTGCGCACCACCTCCACCAGGATCGGGTCGATGGCGAACGGATCGTCCGTCTGGGGCGACTGTCGGGTGGCGGAATCGGCCGTCATACTCACGCCTCGGAGGCTACTCCCCACCCGACTTTTGCACCGCTATCCACACCTGACGTGGGTTTTGCTCCAAAAGTCCAGGAGGATCACAGGCGCGGGCGGACGTGCAGGCCGACTTCGGGATCGACCAGCACCTCCTGGCCGGCGGCGATCTGCGGTTGACCGTCCTCACCCGGGCCAGCGGCAATCAGATCGCGCGCGGCGTCGGTGTTCCGCTTGACCAGCCCCAGGGCGATCGGCCCCAGCTCGTAGTGCCGCGCGGAGCCGCCGACGAAGCCGACCTGACGGCCGTCGAGGGACAACGTGGCACCCACGGGCGGCAGGGTGTCGACCGAGCCGTCGAGGTGGAGGCGAACCAGCCGACGCGGCGGACGGCCGAGATTGTGGATCCGGGCAATGGTCTCCTGGCCGCGATAGCAGCCCTTGTCCAGGTGCACCGCCGGCCCCAGCAGCCCGAGCTCGTTCGGGATGGAGCGGTGATCGGTGTCGGTTCCGATGCGCGGCACGCCGGCGGCGATTCGCCGGGCCTCGTACGCCCACAGGCCGGCCACCGGGTACGCCGCCAGGACATCCGTCAGCTCGGCACGGCGCACGAAGACTTCGTGACCGCCCAAGGAGTCGGGGCCGGTCCGGGTCGGACGTTTCCCGGGCGCAGCCGCGCCGGCGAGCCAGATAACCGCGTACTCCTCGGAGCGGTCGGTCACCTCGACCCGCATCATGAACCGCATCCGGTCCAGCCATTGCGCGGCCGCCGCGGCAGCTCCCGGCTCGGTGTGGGCCCAGAAGGTCTCGCCGTCATCGACCCCGTACAGGGCATGTTCGATGTGCCCCTGCGGAGACAGCACCAAGGTCGTCACCCCGGTTCCCGGAGCGAGGTCGCTCAGCTGCTGGGTGGTGAGCGAATGCAGCCAGCTCAGCCGGTCCGGCCCGGTGATCGTGATCACGCCCCGGTGCGACAGGTCGACTGCCCCTTCCCCGGCGTCCAGCAGGCGTTGCTCTCGCATCGGATCGCCGTAGTGCCAGGGCCGGCCCGCATCGGGGCCGGACTCGATCAGCACAGCGGAACTCTGCGAGGTGGTCACCTATCGAGGGTAGCCAGCCGGATCTTCAGGGAGCAGAAACCAGGTGAAATGTGGATGGCGGTGCAGACCTTCGGCTGGTCAGACGCGGCGGAGCCGGCCCCACTGGTGGTTCTGCAGCGGGTGGCCACCGGCGGCCTTGTCGAAGGTCCACAGCAGGTCACCCTCGACGTAGCCGTAGAGGCGCTGGCCGGCGCTGTACTCCGCGGCCGTCGCGCTGCGCAGGATGGCGTCGGTGGCCAGCTCGATCTTGGCGCCGGCGATCTTGCCGTACCAGACCTCGGCGTAACCGCCTGGCTGGCAGAGCACCACCTCCAGCCCGCCGTCGGCTTGCGGACGCCAGAAGCCGGTCTCCATCGACAACGGCTCGCTGGGCTGGCCCTTGTCGTCGAGCAGATAGGTCTGGGACAGGTAGTGCAGATAGTCGCCACCGTTGTCGGCGAAGTCGATCTGCTGGCCGAACTCGATGTCGTCGGTGTCCGGATAAGAGGCGCGACCGGTGCCCTCCCAGCGACCGATCAGCCAGGCCAGCGGCGTGAGGGTGGGGTTCAGGTCGGATGAAATCTCGAACGGCACGGTGTCTAGGATTTCACGCTCTAGGAATCCACCTGTACGTCAGCCGCTCCGCGGCCCCGGGCGAGCATCACGATCAAAGCGACCAACGCGCCGACTCCCAGCACGACGACGCCGACGACCAACAAGATCGCGAACACGCTGACCAGTGACATACCGCGAGTCTAGGGCGGCAACGGGCTCTCACAGGGACTTGCGCAGCACTGTCGTCACGGTGACATAGCGTCGACCACCCGCCACGGGCCAGGAATCCACCGCCGAGCCGCACTCCCGGTAACCCAACCGTCCATAGAGCCGGGCGGCATCAGGGTTGTCGTGCTCGACCGTCAGCCGGGCCTCGGCGCAACCGCGTACCCGCAGCCGCTGTTCGAGTGCCGCGATCAGGGCCGTGCCGATCCCGAGTCCCTGGAGCAGCGGATGCACGGCCAGTTGCCAGAGCAACCCGGCGCCGTCGATCGGTCTCAAGTCCGCCCCACCCGCAGCAACCAGTCGGCCGTTCGGCAGTTCACCGACCAGGTATTCCGCCTCATCGGCCACCATCAACGGCAACACCTCGGCGATCTCGGTCAGATGCTCGACACCGCCGCTCCAGTCCAGGTCGGACAGGTCCGACGGCTCCAGATTCCTGAACACGACATCGATCGCCACGTACGCGATCCTCCCAGTCCTGTCCGGACCTTGCACCAGCCACGTCTGCTCCGCATGGTGCGCGCCTGGGTGCGAAGATGACCGAGTTCGTGCAAAAGTGGGAACTGGGGGTACGCGATCGTGAGCAGGGAAGAGCTCTACCGCTCCGGGGTCCGCTGATGCGAGCCGTCGTCCAGCGGGCGGCCTCGGCATCGGTCAGCGTCGATGGCGAGGTGACCGGCGCACTCGACCGGCCCGGTCTGATGGTGTTGGTAGGTGCGACGCATACCGATACACCGGAGATCGCGGCCAAACTGGCTCAGAAGATCTGGACGCTCCGGATCCTCGCCGACGAGCGATCCGCCGCCGACCTCGACGCCCCGCTGCTGGTGGTCAGTCAGTTCACCTTGTACGCCGACACCGCCAAGGGCCGCCGACCCTCCTGGAATGCCGCAGCACCCCGCGCAGTCAGCGAACCACTGGTGGACAGCTTCGTCGCCGTGCTCCGCAACCTGGGCGCTGAGGTGTCCACCGGTGTCTTCGGAGCCGACATGCAAGTCAGCCTCGTCAACGACGGCCCCGTCACCCTCATTCTCGATACAGACTGACCCCGGCCCTACTTGCACTCCGACAAAGCGGACCCCGTCGCGAGCGGCCATGAGGCGGAGCGACGGCTCCGTCTGGACGACTGAGCGAACAAGACACGCTTTTCCGTCTTGTGAGCGAGGGAGGAAGACGGAGTCTTGGGAGCGGAGCCTCATAGCGAGTGACGACCAGCACCGTGGACCCCGTCGCGAGCGGCCACGCAGCGAAGCGCCCGGTTCCGTCTGGACAGAGGAGCGAGCAGACACGCTTTTCGTCTGCGAGCGACGAAGGAGCAGAGTCTTGAGCGCGGAGCGAACAGCGAGTGACGAGCAAACGCAATCGAGGCGCCGTCCACCGCAGGGGGACAGCGCCTCGATCAACGCCAGCTGATCGCGCTTCGGCGACCAGGAGTCAGACAGCAACCCCATCGAGCAGAACGTCGACCTCCGACACGTTACCGCGGGAGGCGATCACCTGACGGTCAGTCTGAGCACCCGGCGCCAGGGTACGCAGAGTCCACAACCCGTCGCCGGCGAAGAACCGGAAGTGGCCGGTGGCCGAGGTCGGCACCTCGGCGGTGAACTCACCGCTGGCGTCGAGCAGCCGGACGTAGGCGTTGGGTACCGGGTCACCGCTGCGCAGCACGCGGCCCTGGATCACGGCTTCCTTGGTCACATTGATGCCGTGCACGCTGAGTCCGCCCTGGGTGGCTCCGCACATTGTTCTGTCCTCACTGCTTGGGGGTCGGGGGTCTTCTTGCTTGGTCAGGCACGCGGCGACGTACCTGGCCGGGAGCCGGCGCGATCCTGGCTGAGAGCCCGGACCGACCGGCGAAAAGCTCTTGCTCAGGCCTCGCCGGGCTCGTCGCCGAGGGCAACCGGCACACCCACCAGCGAGCCGTACTCGGTCCAGGAGCCGTCGTAGTTCTTGACGTTCTCCTTGCCGAGCAGTTCGTGCAGCACGAACCAGGTGTGCGCGCTACGCTCACCGATCCGGCAGTAGGCGATGATGTCGCGGTCGAAGTCCAGGCCCGCGGAGCCGTACAGCTCGGTCAGCGCCTCGTCGGACTTGAAGGTGCCGTCGTCGTTGGCCGCCTTGCTCCACGGCACGTTGATCGCGGTCGGGATGTGGCCGCCGCGCTGCGCCTGCTCCTGCGGCAGGTGGGCCGGGGCGAGCAGCCGGCCGGCGAACTCGTCAGGGCTGCGGACGTCGACCAGGCTGAGCTTGCCGATCGCCGCCACCGCCTCGTCCCGGAAGGCGCGAATGTCGAGGTTCGGCTCGGACGCCTTGTACTCGGTGGCCGGCCGGGTCACGGTCTCGGTGGTGAGCTCGCGAGCGTCGAGCTCCCACTTCTTGCGGCCACCGTCGAGCAGCCGGGCGTCGTTGTGGCCGTACAGCTTGAAGTACCAGTACGCGTACGCGGCGAACCAGTTGTTGTTGCCGCCGTAGAGCACGACGGTGTCCTCGTTGCTGATGCCCCGTGCGGAAAGGAGCGCCTCGAACTGCTCCTTGTTCACGAAGTCCCGGCGGACCGGGTCCTGCAGGTCGGTCTTCCAGTCGATCTTGACCGCGCCGGCGATGTGACCGCCGTCGTACGCAGTGGTGTCCTCATCGACCTCGACCAGCACCACATTCGCGTCGGCCCCGTGCTGGGCGACCCAATCGGCGTCGACGAGTACCTCTTGCCTGCTCATTTGTTGTCAGTCTCCTGTTGGTGGATGCCACGTGGTTTGTTGCGGCTGCGGTTTGGTGCTGTTGGGAGTACACACAAGGCGGCGACACACCGCCGGCGTACGGAGATTTCGGCGAAAAGGGCCCGGATCAACCGGGCATCACATGCAGAGACAGAGCGACGAGCGCATCCGGCCGTGATCCACGGCCAGGCGGCGGGTGAGCGGGAACGCCCACGCAGTCGTCGGGGTCATGTCGATGAGGCTAGGCCGAGACAGGCAACTCAGCCAAGGGTCGTCTCTGTTTGTGAGACGAATATCCATATTGCGGACAGAGTGAGCAGCGGGCCTAGGTCCTGGGCACACCGGCCTCAAAGCATCCGATCAGCAAGACACTTCCTCTCCACCGGCGAACGGTGGCAGGATCTCGACTCGCACCGGGCACTGCCGCACCTTCTCAAAGTCGGCGGGATGAACCACGACGCCGTCGACCAATACTGTGCAGACCTGAAGCAACCGGTCGAATCGCTCCTGGCGGCGCTGCTCGGCCGCGGCACGCAAGGCCGCTCCCACGGTATCGACCGGCCAGATCTCCGACGTCGCACCGGCGACAGCCTTCGCGCCAGCCCAGTACACCAACTCCACACCAACTCTTGGCGTATCCTCAGAGTGCGACGAGGCCCCCGGAGGCCGGAGCGCGCCTCGACCGGTTCCGGGTGATTGAGTCGTCATGCCGCCTTTCAAAGGAGCCAGAGGAGACCGTCATGGCCACCTTGCTGCTGTTGACCAACGATATGCACGTCTCGTCGGAGATCCTGCCCGCACTCGAGCTCCTCCCGCATCAGGTCAGGGTCGCCCAGGCCGAAGCCACTGCCTTGCTCGATGCCCCGGCAGCCGATGTCATCTTGTTGGATGCGCGGCGCGACCTGGTCGGCGCACGCTCGTTGTGCCGGCTGATGGACACCACCGGCAAGGAGTCGCCACTGCTCGTCGTGGTCAGTGAAGGAGGGCTGGCGGCGCTCTCCCGGGACTGGGGTTTCGATGACATCCTGTTGAACACGGCCGGTCCGGCCGAGGTCGACATCCGGATCAGGCTCGCGATGGCCCCGGCCACGAACGCCGCCGGGGAGCCGGTGATCCAGTCGGGCAACATCGTCATCGATGAAGCCGGCTATTCGGCGAAGGTCAATGGGGTCCAGCTCGATCTCACCTACACCGAGTTCGAGTTGTTGAAGTATCTGGCGCAGCATCCGGGCCGGGTCTTCAGCCGCCAGCAGTTGCTGAGCGACGTCTGGGGGTACGACTATTTCGGCGGTACGCGCACGGTCGACGTCCACGTCCGCCGGCTGCGGGCAAAGCTCGGTCCCGAGCACGAGTCGGTGATCGGCACCGTCCGCAACGTCGGCTACCGGTTCGTCGCCCAAGGTGAGGATGCCCGCTCCTCGACCGCTCAGTCACACGTCTGACGAATCCGTCTCCCGCCGCCACCGATCCCCTCGCCCGCCCCCGTACGTCAATTCCACCCATGGGTAGGTTGCGTCACTGGCAGCTCCGGACTGCGCGCAATCTGCGCCCACGGATGAGTTTTGCCGATCGAGCCCGACTGGCCCCGGCAGCCTAGACATACCTAGACATCGGCCACGTAGTATCGATTCATGAAGACGATTACCGTAGGCGAGTTGCGGCAGAACCCCTCGGCGATGATCGCCGATGTCGAGGCGGGCGAGGTCTACGAGCTGACCAGGCTCCAGCGTCGGGTTGGGTACATCGTGCCAGCTGCATCATCAGCGGCCATCGCTCCGCGACGCGTGCCTGGACCGGCGAACACGCGGAGCATTCCTCGTCACACGCTGCTATCGGCAGCATCCATCGAGGAGTTGCTTGCCGAGGAACGCGGAGATCGGTGACGGCCTACTACCTCGACACGTCGGTTGCGGTACGGATTCTGTTCGGGCACTCCCCCTCGGCAGCAACATGGTTCGATCGCGTGACCGGCGATCCGAACACGCTGATCCTGTCGTCACGTCTGCTGCGCACCGAACTGACCAGGGCTCTCCGCCGCGAGGGCCTACCGGTGCGACACCGGGCTGAGATCCTGGATCACCTCGATACGGTCGGCGTCGACCATGCCGTGCTTCATGAAGCCGAAGCGATCATTCCGCATATTCGTACGCTCGATGCGATCCATTTGGCATCTGCCCTCCGCTCAGGCAACTCAGAACTCACCATCGTCACCCACGATCGAGTGATGAAATCGGTGGCCGAGCAGGTTGGGTTTTCTGTGTTCGACCCAGTCGATGAGTCCGCGGACGGCTGAGCGGGTCTGCATTCCGTTCCGGATCGTGACCCCAGGCGACCCACTGGCAGGACGTTCGACCTCAACTCGCATCAATCCTGACCAAGTCGGCGATCCCGAGGTACGCGGACGATAGGTTGTCCAGATGGCTGACCCCGCTCCGGCCACCCTCACTGTCACGACGCACCTGACCCCTGCCCAGCAGGACGACGTCATGGCGCTGTTCGAGCGCGCCGCCACACTGGACGGGCACCGGGCGGTCAATGACGCCGGCCTGCTGGCACTGCGAAGCCATCCCGGCGAATCGGCAAGCGACCAGCCGGCCGGAGAGTCCGGGCGCCACGCTCCGCTACACGTCCTGGCCACGGTCAACTCGGCCGACGGCTCGGCCGCCGGTCCGACCAACCATCTGCTCGGCTATGCGCAGGCTGTCTGGGAGTCCGACGGGCCGGTCGCGGCACTGGTGGTCGAGCCGGATCGCCGCAGGCAGGGAATCGGGGCGGCGCTTTGGCAAGCGCTCGCGCAGCAGTCACCCGACCCCCTTCGCATCTGGGCCACCGGCAACACCCCGGCCGCCCAGGCCTTGGCTGCCTTTGAAGGGCTGCGACCGGTCCGTACCCTGCTGGTCCTCGGGCGCTCGCTCGACGGCGGGCTACCACCGACCGAACCGCCGGCCGGCATCGTCATCCGCGCCTTCCGCCCGGATCGACCCGGCGATCTCACCGGCTGGCTGCGGGTCAACTCCCGAGCCTTCGCGACCCATCCTGAGCAGGGCTCGATGACCCGCGCCGACCTCGAGCAGCGAATGGCCGAGCCGTGGTTCGATCCGACCGGTTTCTTCCTCGCGGTCCGAACAGTCCGAACGGTCCGAACCGACAGCTCCAACTCGGACGAAGTGGACGGGGAGATCGTCGGCTTCCACTGGACCAAGCGCGAACCCGGCGCGACGACCGGTGAGGTGTACGTGATCGGTGTCGACCCGACGGCCGGCATCCGAGGGCTCGGCACCCCACTGCTCGGTGCCGGTCTGCGCTACCTCCGCGACACCGGCGCGACCACCGTCGACCTCTATGTCGAAGCGGACAACGTGCGCGCCCTGGCGCTGTATCGCCGGTACGGTTTCACCCCCGTCACCAGCGACGTCATGTACGCGACACCGGCTGCACTGAGCGAGGGAACCGGCTGACTACGATGCTGAACCAGTTGGCAAGTACAGGAGAAAAGATGAATGCACCCGATCGGGCAGGAGACCTCCTCGAGTCTCCCGGCACCCAGTCCGCCGATGACAAGGAGGCCGACGCCCTGCCCGACGGGCGCTTCCTGGACCGGGAGCTTTCCTGGCTCGCGTTCAACTCCCGAGTGCTCGATCTCGCCAAGGACGCCCAGCGCGTACCGCTGTTGGAGCGGGCCAAGTTCTTGGCCATCTTCGCCAACAACCTGGACGAGTTCTTCATGGTCCGGGTTGCCGGACTGAAGCGACGGATCGCGGCCGGCGTCGCGGTGCGCACCGTCGCCGGGCTGATGCCGCGCGAGGTGCACGAGGCGATCCTGACCAGGACCCGCGAGCTGGTCACCGAGCACTCTCGCGTGTTCGAGGAGGTCATCCGGCCCGAGCTGGCCGCCCACGGCATCGAAATCCTGCACTGGCACGAACTGACCCCGGACGAGATGGAGCGGATGCGGGTCCTCTTCGTCGAACGCATCTTCCCGGTGCTCACCCCGCTGGCGGTCGATCCGTCGCACCCCTTCCCCTACATCTCCGGCTTGTCGATCAACCTCGCCGTGCTGGTCAAGAACCCCAGCACCGGCGTACGCCAGTTCGCCCGGGTCAAGGTGCCCAGCGTGCTGCCCCGGTTCGTCCGGCTGGCCGAGGGCCGGTTCGTCGCCCTCGAAGACGTGATCGCCCGGCATCTGGACCAGCTGTTCACCGGCATGCAGGTGGTCCAGCACCACGTCTTCCGGGTCACCCGGAACGAGGACGTCGAGGTCGAGGAGGACGACGCGGAGAACCTGCTGGTCGCCCTGGAACGCGAGCTGCTGCGCCGCAAGGTCGGCCGGCCCCCGGTCCGGCTGGAGGTCGAGGACGACATCGATCCCAAGATGTTGGAACTGCTCGTCTCCGAACTCGACATCAGCGAGAAGGAGGTGTTCGCGCTGCCCGGCCCGCTGGATCTGCGTGGGCTGTTCTCACTGGCCGATCTGGACCGGGCCGAGTTGAAGTATCCGGCGTTCCTGCCGTCGACCCACCCGCACCTGGCCGAGGTGGAGACCGCGCAGCCGGCCGACCTGTTCGCCGCGCTCAAGCAGCGGGACGTGCTGCTGCACCACCCGTACGACTCGTTCGCCACCTCGGTGCAGCGGTTCATCGAGCAGGCCGCCGACGACCCGCAGGTGCTGGCGATCAAGCAGACCCTCTACCGCACCTCCGGCGACTCGCCGATCATCGACGCCTTGATCGAGGCTGCGGAAGCGGGCAAGCAGGTGCTCGCGCTGGTCGAGATCAAAGCCCGCTTCGACGAGCAGGCCAACATCGCCTGGGCGCGCCGGCTGGAGCAGCACGGCTGCCACGTCGTCTACGGCCTGCTCGGGCTGAAGACCCACTGCAAGCTGTCGATGGTGGTCCGCGACGAGCCCGACGGGCTGCGCCGTTACGCCCACATCGGCACCGGCAACTACAACCCGAAGACCGCGCGCCTCTACGAGGACATGGGTCTGCTGACCGCGAATCCGATCATCACCGACGACATCGGCCGGCTGTTCAATCACATGTCGGGAATGAGCCAGGAGACCCAGTACCGCCGGTTGCTGGTCGCCCCGCACGGCATCCGGACCGGCCTGATCGACCGGATCAACAACGAGATCGCCAACCACGATGACGGCAAGCCCGCCGGGATCAAGATCAAGGTCAACTCGCTGGTCGACGAGACGATCACCGACGCCCTCTATCGGGCCTCCCAGGCCGGGGTGCCGGTGGATCTGTGGGTGCGCGGCATCTGCACCATCCGGCCCGGGGTGCCGGGGCTGAGCGAGAACATCCGGGTACGCAGCATCCTGGGCCGGTTCCTCGAACACAGCCGGCTGTTCTGGTTCGCCAACGGCGGACATGCCTCGGTCGGGATCGGGTCGGCCGATCTGATGCACCGCAACCTCGACCGCCGGGTGGAGACGCTCGCCTCGATCACCAACCCGGCCCACGTCGCCGAGATCGAGGGACTGTTCGAGTTGGCCTTCGACCCCGGCACCGCCGCCTGGCTGCTGAATCCCGACGGCACCTGGACCCAACGGACCACCGATGCGGCGGGAGAGCCGCTGCTGGACATGCAGGCACACCTGATCAGCGTCAAGAGCCGACGCCGGGCAGCGAAGTAGGTCACCGGTGAGCAAGCACCGTGCCAAGACCGTCCTCGCCGGCGGTGCCGTGGTCCAGCGTGTCCGGCCCGGCCGGCCGCCGGAGATCTTGGTCATCCATCGCAGCCGCTATTCCGACTGGACGCTGCCCAAGGGCAAGGTCGAGGCCGGCGAATCCGTGGTGGCAGCCGCTGCCCGTGAGGTGCAGGAGGAGACCGGGGTCACCATCCGGCTCGGGACGCCGTTGGACACCATCTTCTACCGACTCAGCTCCGGGGCGACCAAGGAGGTCCGCTATTGGAGCGGTACGCCGCTGGACATGGTGAAGCGGGCCCCCGACGACGAGGTCGACGTGGTTTCCTGGTTGCCGCTGAAGGCGGCGCTGCAGCGCCTCAGTCATGACCACGACAAGGAGCTGGTGCGCCAGTTCGAGGAGCAGCCCGAAACCACCGCACTCGCGCTGGTCCGGCACGGCAAGGCGATGGATCGCAAGGACTGGTCCAAGAAGGACACCCTGCGCCCACTCGGAGCCCGTGGTCGCAAGCAGGCCAAGCAACTGGTTCCGTACCTGTCGGCGTACGGCATCCAGACGCTGATCAGCTCGACCTCCACTCGGTGCGTGACCACCCTCGACCCGTACGCGGCCGCTCGGAAGGTGCGGATCGACACCTACGACACTTTGACCGAAGAAGCCGCCGCCAAGAACCCGGACGCGGTGATCCGGCTGGTGCAGAAGCTCCGCCGGGGCGCGCTGGCCGGTCAGACACCGACGGCAATCTGTATTCATCGACCGGTGCTGCCGGCCATCCTCGAAGCACTCGGGTTGGCACCGACGACGCTGGCCACCGGCGAGCTGCTGATCGCTCATCTGACTGCAGACGGCAGCGTGCACGCGATAGAGCGGCACCGGCCACAGGCCTGAGTCGAGCCGTGGATGGGGTTCGCGCCCACGCCGGAGCTAAAGCGTCGCAGCGCAGTGCGCCGCACCCTCCCCGTTCGTCGTTCGCCCACCGTTCACCGGTGCAGCCCCGACTGGTCAGAATGACTGCCTACCGTCCAGGACTAGAGCCAGGGGCGGCTCCGGTCCATCGCACGAGTAACACTCAGCTCAGACAGGGGGATGAGTGAAGATCTCGCGTACGGGCGCCGCCGCAACGCTCGCTACCGCGGCCGTCTTGGCGCTGTCGTCCTGCGCCGCCAACGAGACCGCCGCGCCCACCGACCCGAGCGGTTCGTCCGTCAGCGGCCTCTCCGGCACCCTCACCGGCATCGGCGCCTCCTCGGCGGCCACCGCTCAAGAGACCTGGGTCGCCGTCTTCCAGACCAAGAACCCCGGCGTCACCGTCAACTACTCACCGGACGGCTCCGGCGCCGGCCGCGAGGCCTTCGCCGGGGGAGGCGCCGACTTCGCCGGCTCGGACCGGGCCATGAAGCCGGCGGAGATGACCGCCGAAGCGTTGGCCAAGTCCCGCTGCGATGCCAGCCGGGGCGCCCTCAACCTCCCGATCTACATCTCGCCGATCGCGATCGTCTACCACGTCGAGGGCGTGGACAACCTCCGGCTGGACGCCGCCACGCTGGCCGGCATCTTCGCCGGCAAGATCACCAAATGGAACGACCCCAAGATCGTGGCCCTGAATCCGGACGCGAAGCTCCCGGCGCAGGCGATCACTCCGGTGCACCGAGCCGACGACTCGGGCACCACGCAGAACCTGACCGAGTATCTGAACGCGGTGACACCCTCGGTGTGGAGCTACGAGCCGAGCGGCGAGTGGCCGGTCAAGGGGGGCGAAGCGGCCCCGCAGACCTCAGGCATGGTCGACACCGTCAGCAACGGCACCGGCACGATCGGTTACGCCGATGCCTCCAGGGCCGGCGAGCTGTCGGTGGCGAAGATCAGGGTCGGCGACAAGTACGCCGAACCGACCGCCGAGGCAGCAGCAGCCATCGTGGACAAGTCCAAGCGGCTCACCGATGGTCGTTCGGCCAACGACTGGTCGATCGAGCTGGACCGCAAGGCCACCGGTGACGTCTATCCGATCGTGCTGCTCTCCTACGCGATCGCCTGCCAGAAGTACACCGACGCGGCCACGGCCGAGAAAGTCAGGGCCTACCTCAGCTACGTCGCATCCGAGGCCGGTCAGCAGGACGCGGTGAAAACCGCGAAGATGGCCCCGCTGTCGGCCGAGCTCTCGGCCGACGTCGAGGCCGCGGCCGCGACCATCTCCTGAGTGGCGAGAGCTCGCTGTCTCATGGTCGAGCTGATACCTACTCGGCCCGGACGAACGGACGGGCCGCCGGAGGCCGTACCCTCGGACGTGGAGGAGCAGGATCTGCGCGCATCGCAGCCCGACATGCACAAAGGAGAGTGGGGACGATCTCGAAGGGCACCGTCAGGCGACTCGGTGACCGCATCTTCCAAGGGCTGTCCACCTGGTCCGGCGCGGCGATCTTGATCATTCTCGCACTGGTCGCCGCCTTCTTGATCTGGCAGGCGCTGCCCGCGCTGACCTCGCCCGCCGAGGATCTGCCGTACGGCCCCTTCCCGCAGTTCGTCGCGCCACTGGTCTTCGGCACGATCTGGGCGGCGATCCTGGCCCTGCTGATGGGTGTCCCGGTGGCGGTCTCGATCGCCTTGTTCATCTCGCACTATGCGCCCCGGCGGCTGGCCGCCGGGCTGGGCTACGTGATCGACCTGCTCGCCGCGGTCCCGTCGGTGGTCTACGGCTTGTGGGGCATCGGCGTGCTCGCCCCGGCCCTGCGGCCCACCTTCGTCTGGCTCACCGAGCGGCTGGGGTTCATTCCGCTGTTCGCCGGTCCGGCGTCTGGCACCGGTCGCACGATGCTGACCGCCGCTGTGGTGCTGGCGGTGATGATCCTGCCGATCGTCACCGCCTTGTCCCGCGAGATCTTCCTGCAGACCCCGAAGCTGCACGAGGAGGCTGCGCTGGCGCTCGGCGCCACTCGCTGGGAGATGATCACGATGGCGGTCTTCCCGTTCGCGCGAGCAGGCATCGTCTCCGCCGCCATGCTCGGCCTGGGCCGGGCCGTCGGCGAGACGATGGCGGTGGCCATGGTGCTCTCCCCGTCGATGATCATCTCGTTCGCGCTGCTCACCTCACAGAACCCGAACACGATCGCGGCGAACATCGCGCTCAGCTTCCCGGAGTCGTACGCACTCGGGGTCAATCAGCTGATCGCCACCGGTCTGGTGCTGTTCGTGATCACGCTGGCGGTCAACATCATCGCTCGTAGCATCGTCAACCGTCGCCGAGAGTTCTCCGGGGCCAACTGATGACAGTCCCCTCCCCCACCTCCGTACCCCTCACGCTCACCTCGGGCCGGTTGCCGTCCTGGACCACAGCTGTGGTGTTCACGGTGTCGGTGTTGGCGTCGATGTCGCTGTTCCTCGCCACCGGATCGCTCGGCCCGATCCGCATCCTGCTGGTCTCGGTGTTGATCTTCACCACGGCGATGATGATCGCCTCGCTGCTGGTCGAAGGCAGCCGCAAGGCCACCGATCGACTGGCCCGGATCGTGGTCACCAGCGCGTTCGGTCTGGCCCTGCTGCCGCTGCTGTCGTTGGTCTTCTCGGTGATCGAGAAGGGATCCCACCGGTTCGACGCGCAGTTCTTCAGCTATTCGATGCGCAATGTGGTCGGCGAAGGCGGCGGCGCCATTCACGCGATCGCCGGCACGCTGTGGGTCACCGGCATCGCCACGCTGATCTCGGTGCCGATCGGGGTACTGGCGGCGATCTACCTGGTGGAGTACGGGACCGGCAAGCTGGCCCGTTCGATCACCTTCTTCGTCGACGTGATGACCGGCATCCCCTCGATCGTGGCCGGCCTGTTCGCGTACGCGCTGTTCGTGCTGCTCTTCGGCCCCGGCACCAAGTCGGGTCTCGCCGGGGCGGTCGCCCTGTGCGTGCTGATGATCCCCGTCGTGGTCCGCTCGATCGAGGAACTGTTGCGGGTCGTGCCGAACGAGCTGCGGGAGGCGGCGTACGCACTCGGGGTGCCGAAGTGGCTGACCATCGTCAAGGTGGTGCTGCCGACCGCCCTGGCCGGCATCGTCACCGGCGTCATGCTGGCGGTGGCGCGCGTGATCGGCGAGACGGCACCACTGCTGATTGCGGCCGGCTTCACCCAGAGCATGAACAACGATCCGGTCGACGGTCCGATGATGACGCTGCCCGTGTTCGTCTACCGGTCCTATCTGGATCAGGGCATCCCTGCTTCGGCGTACCTGGACCGGGCCTGGGCCGGCGCCTTGACGCTGATCTTGATCGTGATGATCCTGAACCTCGCCGGGCGTCTGGTCACGTACAAGTTCGCTCCCAAGACCTGGCACTGAGCAAACGGCGGACACAGGGCAAGCGGGGAGGGAGAAGCAGTCATGTCCAAGCGCATCGAGGTGGAGCACCTCAGCGTCTTCTACGGTGACTTCAAGGCCGTCGAGGACGTCACGCTGACCGTCGAGCCGCGTACCGTGATGGCCTTCATCGGACCGTCGGGCTGCGGCAAGTCGACCCTGCTGCGCACCTTCAACCGGATGCACGAAGTGATCCCGCAGGCGTCGGTGAAGGGATCGGTCCGGCTCGACGGCGACGATCTCTATGGGCCCGGGGTCGACCCGGTCCGGGTCCGGCGCCAGGTCGGCATGGTGTTCCAGCGACCCAACCCCTTTCCCACCATGTCGATCGCCGACAATGTGCTGGCGGGGGTGAAGCTGAACAACAAGCGGCTGTCGGCCACGAAGAGCAAAGAGTTGCTGGAGAGTTCCCTGCAGGGCGCCAATCTGTGGAACGAGGTCAAGGACCGGCTCGACCAGCCTGGTTCGAGCCTGTCCGGCGGTCAGCAGCAACGGCTCTGCATCGCTCGGGCGATTGCCGTGCGGCCGGAAGTGATCTTGATGGACGAGCCCTGCTCGGCTCTCGATCCCATCTCCACGTTGGCCATCGAGGACCTGATCGGTGAGCTCAAGGAGAGCTACACGGTCGTGATCGTCACCCACAACATGCAGCAGGCGGCCCGAGTGTCGGACATGACCGCGTTCTTCAACCTCGCCGCCCAGGGCAAGCCCGGCCGGCTGATCGAAATCGGCACCACGGACAAGATCTTCTCCAATCCGGAGCAGAAGGCCACCGAGGACTACATCAGCGGCCGTTTCGGCTGACTCCGGTTCGCCTGCGATTCGATTCCCCAGCCACACTGTTCCTGCTCGGGTTCGTCGGCGTTGGGCGGTGTGCAGATGGAGCAAAGCCGACAAGG